>NZ_CBFHZT010000018.1:0-60816 GCF_965660385.1 Polaribacter sp. | reverse complement strand
GTAAAAAGAGCTCTAGATTTTTTATTTAAATCGATTAAAAAAACATTCATTTCTTTTGCGATTTCTTTTGGAGCTGTATCATAATCTCCATGAACATTTCCTAATTTATCGTCTTTCCAAGGGTAGTTTCTAGCTACAGGCGTTAAAATAATAGGTGTAGCTCCTTTTTCTCTAGTTTGGCTAACATACAGTCTTAAAAACTCTTTATAGCCTTCTATATTTACATAACGTTCTTGATGTTTTACAGAAGCATCATTATGACCAAATTGCATGATTACAATATCATCCTTTTTTAAATTTTCGAACACTGATCTCCATCTTCCTTCTTGGAAAAAAGTTCTTGTACTTCGTCCTCCTTTTGCTCTATCATCTACTACAACACTATCCGTTTTAATTAAAGCTTGTATTTTTTTTATACTATCTGCAGCCATAAAAGATTGAAAAACTTGCCCCCAACCTGTTTTTGGGTATTTGTTTTTCATATAATTACTTTCTAGCGAATAATCTGCCATCGTAGAATCACCAATTAAATACATCTTGGTAATTTTAGATGCTTTTTCAACTGAAGTTTTCTGTTGATTATTTGTGTTACATGAAGCAAAATTTAGTAAGCATAATAATGCTAAACTAAAGGTTGAAATTTTAGTATTCATTATTTTATTTTTTAATATGAAACTCATACACTTTTCCTTTTTCAGTTTTAATATCATACATATGATATTGTTCAAGTTCTAAAGGATTTATTGTAGCTTTTTCAGAAATTAGAGGTGTTTTAATATCTGGTGTTTGGTAAAATGTATTTTTGTTTTCTCCTGAAGCTTTGGTTAATACATTTCGTTTAGAACCGACTAAAATATCAGCTGTTCTTATTCTTAAATTTCCTCCTAATTCTGATTTAATTTTAACAAAATTCAAATGGTTGTTATCCCAATTTAAATCAATTTCAAAACCACCTCTCGCTTTTAATCCTTTTACTTCACCTTTACTCCAAGTGCTTGGTAGTGCAGGTAATAGATGTAAGGCTTCATCATGAGATTGCAATAACATTTCTGCAATACCAGAAGTACAACCAAAATTTCCATCAATTTGAAAAGGTGGATGAGCATCAAATAAATTTGGATATGTTCCTCCAGATTTTGTATCACCTTCTACCAAAGTTAATTGTGTTTTTATAAGTTTATAAGCTCTGTTACCATTAAGCATACGTGCCCAGAAATTCACTTTCCAACCCATAGACCAACCTGTAGAAACATCTCCTCTATATTCTAAAGTTTGTTCTGCAGCTTTAAATAACTCAGGGTTTTTAAATGGTGATATTTGTGCAGATGGATATAATCCATAAAGATGTGAAATATGACGATGTTTATTCCCTTTTTTATCCCAATCTTTGATCCATTCTTGCAGTTGATTGTGTTGGCCTATTTGCATAGGAGGCAAACGTTTTTTTAATTCTTTTAGGGTATTTGCAAATTCAGCATCTACACCTAATATTTTTGATGCATTTATAGCATTACTAAAAACATCGAATACCAATTGATTGTCCATAGTGGTTCCATAAGTTACACCAACTCCATCCATATACTTATTTTCTGGTGACATAGATGGTGACACAACTAACCAATTATTTTCTGGTTCTTCTTGTAAAACATCAGCATAAAACTGTGCTTTACCCTTTAAAATTGGGTAGTATTTTTTTAAAAATTCAGTATTTCCAGTAAACAAATAATGTTGCCATAAATGTTGACTCAACCATGCACCACCCATAGGCCAAAAACCATAAAAACCACCATCTACAATTCCTGAAATTCTCCATATATCAGTGTTATGATGTATATTCCAACCACGTGCTTTATACATTTTTTTTGCACTCTCTTGACCTGTTACAGATAAATCTTCTAACATTGAAAATAAAGGCTGATGTAATTCTGAAAGATTAGTAACCTCTGCTGGCCAATAATTCATTTCTGTGTTAATATTTACAGTGTATTTACTATCCCATGGAGGTGATAATTTCTGATTCCAAATACCTTGTAAATTTGCAGGTTGTCCTCCAGGTCTTGAGCTAGAAATCAATAAATAACGACCAAATTGAAAGTATAAAGAAACTAATGATAAATCTTCAGTAGTAGCAAAATTTTCTAATCGTTTATTTGTTGGTATTGTATCATTTTTGTTGTCATCTAACTTTAGAGAAACACGATTAAAAAGATTTTGGTAATCATCTATATGATTTTTTTTAAGTGTGGTAAAAGATTTTGATTGATTCTGTTCTAAATGTTTTTTTGCAGTTTCTGTAGCAGAATTATTAAGGTCTTTATAATTTTTAAAATTGGTGCCAATACTTACTAGTAAAGTTACTTCATCTGCATTTTTTATTTCAATATTTTCTTTGTTTTCTATCAATTCTCCTCCAACCAGTTTTGGAGCCACTAATGTTGTAAACTTTATTTTTCCTTCTTTATTATCAAAATTTCCACTTGTTCCAGATAGGGTAATGATACCATTATTATAGGAAACATCATGTTTAATTTGTGGGCTGTCCATAGAAATATTAAAGCTCAAACTTTTGGGTTTACTTGCAGTAAGATGCACTACCATAATTTGGTCTGGATAGGAAACAAAATATTCTCTTTTATAATCTATTTCATTTATTGAATAGGTAACTGTAGAAACAGCATTTTCTATGTCTAAAGTTCTTTTGTAATTTTTATTATTTTGATGGTTTACAAAATTCAAATTTAAATAGCCAACTGTTTGGTATGGCATCCCGTAATTATTGTCTTCGCTAGCTCTTCTAGGAAACACTTCGTTTGACATGTCTTGAGCTTCTTTGTATTTTCCGCTAAACAATAAAGCCCTTATATCTTCAATCTCTTTATAATACTCTTTTGGTATGTTGTTTCCTGGTTCTCCTGCCCAAACAGTTTCTTCATTCAATTGAATTTTATCAGATTCTACACCACCAAAAAGCATGCCTCCAATTCGTCCATTTCCTATAGGTAAAGCCTCATTCCAGTTACTTGCTGCTTTTTTATACCACAATAAATTGTTAGATGTTTGGGTATTATTTTTCTCTTCACAAGAGAAAAAGAGAGCAATTAGTAATAAAACTATAAGTTTTTTCATCTAATATTAAGAGCATTAAACATTTTAATTTTTAGAAATAACCGCTATTTCTTTTAACCAATTGGTAGAAATCGTTTTCCAAAGTTCAGTAACTTCAGAGGAATTGTAAATACCAATTTTATGACCTCCTTTTGGAAAAACATGTAAAGATCCTTTTACATCATTTTTAAGCATTGCTTGATAATACAAAATACTATTCATACAATTTACTGCATTGTCATTTTGGGCGTGAAATAAAATTGTAGGTGGTGTTTTTTCTGATACATGAAACTCGTTGGAATACTTGTAAATATTATCCTTTGTGGCATGATCTCCAAGAAAATTTTTAAGACTCCCTTTGTGGGTATATTTTCCAAAACTAATTACTGGAGATACCAATACCATAAAATCTGGATGAAAAGAATAATCATCAATTTCATCATTTATTTTGGAAAGGTCTTCTGAATGCGTTGCAATTGTTGTGGCTAAATGACCACCTGCAGAAGAACCATAAATACCGAGTTTATTACTATTTAAATTCCATTTTTTAGCATTAGACCGTATCAATTTCATGGCACGCTGTGTATCTTGAATTGGGCCATTTTCACTAATTAATAAATCAGGAGAATTTGGTAAACGATAAAACAATACAAATGCTGTTATACCTTGCGTGTTGTACCATTTGGCTAATTGAATTCCACCTAAATTATAAGTCAATTTTCGATAACCTCCAGAAGGTAAAATTAAAATACTACTGCCATTTTGCTCTTCTTTTGGAGGAAAAAATGCGAGTATTTTAGGTTCTGAAACTTGAGTAATACGTTCTCGCTCTTCAATATGTTCTAACGTTAAACCTTTTGAATTTGGCATTTTACCTTCAGGCCAAAGTGGAATTGTTTTTTGTGCAATAATCATTAAAGAAAAAAACAATATTGGTAAAGTTAAACGTATCTTTTTATTCATCTTTTTAAATGCTGCTTAAAGAACCTTTATTTTGTGATTTTAAAAAAAGAAACATCTGCATAACTTCCTCTTTTTGCTTCTTCTGTGCTGATAGAAAATAAACCAATTTTTGCACCAATCCATTTTCCTTCTTTTGCTTTAAAGGGTTTTCCTATCTTTTTAAACCTTTTACCATTTTCAGAAAACAAAAATTGACACATTGCATCAGGAGCAGTTACTTCAACTTTAAAAAAGACAGTATCAGTTTGCAAACGTTTTTCTTCGTTCACCACTTCTTTAGCTCCTTTTATAGCATTGATGGCTTCTTTTTGCTGAATGTAAAATCCATTTTTATCATGTGTAATTGATAAAGTGGCATAATCCATTCCCATTACAATAATTCCTGCAGATTTGCCTTCTTTAACTTCTTCTGGCACCAATTTTATTTGTGTAGTTGCCGTAAAATTTGGTGCAGGAAATTTTTGTAAAAGTATGTTGGGGGTGTTCCAAAGATTAGGGAATTCTTTTGGAACTTTTATTGAAAACAATCTTAAAAAATTATTACCAGGCAATTTTGCATGCCAAACCACATCTGGGTTTGCTTGCCACTGCCATTGTAAACCAATGTTAAAACCGTTAAAATTATCAGTTTCTACTGGTGTTTCTATGGGATACTTTTTATTGATATTTGGTTTTTTATGTGATGCAACAGGTTCTCCTATTCCATTTCCATCAAAATCTTTACCCATTACAGGCCAATCATTTTTCCAAGTCATGGGTTGTAAATGTACAATTCTACCATACGCACCTACATCTTGAAAATGATAAAACCAAGATTCTCCATTTGGAGTTTCTACATAAGCCCCTTGATGTGGACCGTTAATTTTTGTTGATCCTTGTTCTAAAACAACTTTTTCTTCATAAGGACCATAAATGTTTTTAGATCTTAAAACCAATTGCCAACCTGTGGCAACACCACCTGCTGGAGCAAAAATGTAATAATAGCCATTTCTTTTATAGAATTTAGAACCTTCAACTGTAGAGTGATTTTCATGTCCATCAAAAACATGAATTCCAGCATCTAAAACTTTGGTGCCTTCAGGATTCATTTTATTTACGGTTAATAAACTTTTTACGCCTCTTCTGCTGCCTGCATAAGCATGTACTAAATAAGCATCACCATTATCATCCCAAAGTGGAGAAGGATCAATCAATCCTTTTCCTGCCATCACTAAAACTGGTTTTTCCCAATCTGATAAAGGATCTTTGGTTTTAACCATATAAATTCCGAAATCTGGATCTCCCCAATAAATATAAACCTCATTATTATGATAGCGTATGCTTGGTGCCCAAACCCCATTACCATGTTGTGGCACCTTAAAAACGTCTGTTGGCACTTGTTCTTTTAAAGCATAATTAACCAATTTCCAGTTTATCATGTCTTTCGAATGCAATATGGGTAAACCTGGAGCTGCATTAAAACTTGATGCTGTCATAAAATAATCATCACCAATTCTTACAACATCTGGATCTGAATAATCGGAATGAATTATTGGGTTTTTATAAGTTCCATCTCCATTATCTGCAACCCAAACCTCAGAAACATAGGGTTTTTGGGCAAAAATAAAGGCTGAAAAAAATATTAGTAAAAATGCTGATAAATATTTCATTATTATCTATTTAACTCTAAACTTGCTAAAATAAATGGCCCTGTTCCTTTTGGATCGTTAGCTCTTATGGTTTCATTGATATAATATTCATAAGTACCATCTCTGTAAGGATTACCTCCTAAACCTGCAACTGCACAACATTTTGTAAGATTAACCACTCCATTTTCTTCAACTTTTATTAAGTCGTTAATTAGTGCATCATATCCTTTATTCGCAATTTCTAAATATTTAGCTGGTAAATATCCTTTGTTTACGCCTTTTGCAAAAGTGTATACAAACATTGATGTACCTGTAGCTTCCAAATAATTACCTTCTCTGTTTGCTTGATCGATAACTTGCCACCACAAACCAGATTCATCTTGAACTTTTGTAATTGCCTCTGCATATTGATTTAAATATCCAATAATTTTTGCTCTTCCAGGATGATTTTCTGGTAAGAAATCTAATACATCTACCATTGCCATTCCATACCAGCCCATTCCTCTAGACCAGAAATTTGCTGAGTTACCAGTTTCTTTATTTGCCCATTTTTGTTCTTTGCTTTCATCCCAACCATGGTAATACAATCCTGTTTTTTCATCACGACTGTGTTTTTCAATTAAATCGAATTGAAGCACCACATCATCATATATTTTTTGTTGTTTAGCTTCATCCTCTACATATTCTTTTGCATAACGCGTATGAAAAGGTTCTGCCATGTACAAACCATCTAACCACATTTGAAATGGGTATCTTTTTTTGTGCCAATAACCTCCATCTGAAGTTCTTGGTTGAGTTTCTAATTGACTATTTAAAGTTTCTATTGCTTTTAGAAAACGTTCTTCTTTTGTTTTTGGGTATAAGTACAATAAAACATCACCAGATTTTATCATATCTAAATTTTGATTTGATAATTTGTAGGTATTAATTGTACCTGTACTATCAATTAAAAAATCTGCATAATCATATATATAGTCGTAATATTTTTGCTTGTTTGTTTCTTGATAAACCTTTATACAAGCACTTAAAACTAAACCAGGAGTGTAGGTCCATCTTGGTTTTTTAGAGAAATCTAATTTAGTTGCTTCTGGAAAACGTTTAATTTCTGAAAGCATCATTCTTTCCGACCATTTTAAGTTTTCTGAAATTTCTTTTTTAGCTGCAGGTGTTTTCTCAGTTCGTTTCTTTTCTTCTTTACAACTGGTAAGAAAACCTAATGCTAATATTACTGCAAGTGCTATATTTTTCATCTTTATTTTTTTTCGTATTTTTTAATCACTAAATATTTTAATTCGGTATCACCTGCATTACTAATGCCGTGCATACTCCACGAAGGACAATACAAACTGGTATTTGCTTCTACAACAACTTCTTTACCATCTAAAAAGAATTTTGCAGTACCTTCTAACACATAGAAAAATTCATCTTCTACATGTTTGTGAGGTGCATGCGTGGATTTCCTTGGCGCAACAACACTCATTTTAATGGTTCTTCCATCTAAAAAATCTTTATCCGCAAACCAATATTGATAGCCTACTTTGGTTGGAACTGTTTTTTCTTCAGAGAACGTATTAACGCATTCCTCTATGGTGTAAGTTTTCTCTTGAGCTGATGTGATTTGCATCGCAAAACAAAGCATTATAATTGAAAAATTCTTAGGAATTGTTTTCATTATAAAGTGTTTTTAGAATTCAATTCATTTAATAATCCATCTAAATAGGTCTTAAATTCAGCTTCTGTTTTTATGCCACCTAGTTCTTGTTCCCAAGCGCCTAAAAAATAATAGGTTACTGTTTTAGTTGATGGTTTAAAAGTAACCAAATGATCATGTTCTCCTAACGTTTGAGACTCTACTTCTTCTAAATTATAAAAAAGTGCCATTCCTAAATTATCTGGAGGACTTGCTAATGTTTGTTTGCCATACGTTGCAATGTAAGCCCATTTTGATCCTTCTTTTTTGATAACATCAATTCCTTTAGCAATTACAATTCCTGTAGAAATTCCTGAAATTTCTTTAGAAGGAGTTAACTCTGCTTTTGTAAAACGGTCTTCTTGAAAAATAGATAGTTTTGCTTTTAAATCAATACTATCATTACCTGTTTTCCAGTTTTTATAATGGATATTTACAGCAGCACTATTTTTAGTGTTTTCTATAGTAGCTATTGTATTTTCAACTTCTCTAAAATGCACAATGGTATCAGAAACTAATCTACCAAAACCACCAATTCCCATAGATTTTCCAGCTTTTAAGATATCTTGTCCCCAAGCTGAAGGTTCATGATAAGAATCAAATCCATTTTGACCTACATAAGGCAACACCAAAGAATCTACTTTTTTTCCAAAAATATCAATAGCATTTCTCCAATCTAAATACAAACGATAGCCAACTTTGCTGTTTTCCCAACCAGGACCTTCATAACGAACATACCAAGAATGATCTGTATGCTGTTCTGGAACATTAAATTCAGTTACATTTTTAAAAGAAGTTCCGTTTTTATATTCTTTGTGTCCTCTTGGTCCATCTACCCATTCTCCTCCTTGTGCAATTGAAATTTCTGCATAGGTTTTAGGTGATGAATTTGTATCTGTTTTTGCTGTTTCATTGTTTTTTTTACAAGCGTAAAAAGCTAAAAATGAAAGGGAAAGAATGATTAATTTTTTCATAATTAAATTTTAATATTGTTTTCCGTTTATTGTTGAATTGTTGAAAATAACAGGTTGAGAATTCTCAACAGACATAGGGGTTTTTGCATTTTTTATATGCACATTGGTTAACGATACATTTTCTACAGGAATTTGTTCTCTTCCTTTAATTAAAAGACCATATTTACCACTATTTTCTACTGTGATATCTTCTAAGTAAATATTTTTAATAGACGGTACAAATTCTCCTTCTTGGTTTGCGTAGGTTCCATAATACGTATTAATTCTTAAAAGTGCCTCTTTTACTTGCCCAACTTTAATGTTTTTTACATAAACATTTTCTACAAAACCACCTCTTAAGGTATTTGTTTTTATTCTGATAGCTCTATCTAAATTCGGGCTATCCATATTACAATTTCGTACATATACATTTCTAACGCCTGCAGAAATTTCACTACCTAAAACAACACCTCCATGACCATCTTTCATTTCACAATTTTCTACAACAATGTTTTCACTTGGAATTTTAACGCGCCTTCCATCGTTATTTCTTCCAGATTTTATAGCGATACAATCATCACCTGTATTAAATTTACAATTGGTAATGTGTACATTTTTAGAATATTCTGGGTCACAACCGTCGTTATTTGGTCCATGACTGTCTACAGTTACTCCATCAACTCTAACATAATTACATTTTAAAGGATGAATCACCCAAAAAGGAGCATTTTTTATAGTAACACCTTCTAACAAAACGTTTTCACATTCAAAAGGTTCGAAAAATGTAGGACGAAATTGGAATCCTTTACCAAAAACTCTTTCAGAAATTGGAGTATTATCTTCATTCATCTTTCTTAAAGTTGGTAAGTTTATAGAATCACGTTGGTTTAGTGTACCTTCTTTCCATCCATATCTTTCTTTACCAACCCAAGGCCACCAGTTATTGTTATCTGCTTGACCATTTAAAGTTCCTTTACCTGTAACTGCAATGTTTTTTTGTTTGTAAGCTCTTATTAATGGTGAGTAATTCATCAATTCTACACCTTCGTAAGAAGTATGAACCACAGGTAAATATTCATCAGGATTTGTAGAAAAAAGTACATTTGCACCTTCTTCTAAATGAAGTGTTACGTTACTTTTTAATACTATAGGTCCTGTTAAAAAATCACCTGAAGGAATGATTACTTTACCTCCACCAGCAGTATTACAAGAATCTATTGCTGCATTAATAATTTTTGTGTTTAACGTTTTAGCATCTGCTACAGCACCTAAATCTTTAATATTTAATGTTAGATTATCGAACTGTTTGATGTTTATGCTTTGAATGATTTTATCTGCTTCATCAAAAGCATCTGCTTTTTTCTCTGTCTCTTGTTTACAGGAAATTAGAAATGCAGAAAATACTGTAATTGCGAGTACTGCGTTTAATAAGCTCGATTTTATTAGTTTCATTAGTTTTCTTTTAATTTGATTAATGATGTTTTTTTAATATTAATTACTAGGAATCCAATTGTCTGATCCTTTTAATACATTCTCTTTTGTTAAAAATTTCGCACGATTTTCTGATAGCTCTTTTGCCCAATTTACTCTATTATTAGAAGCTCCTGGACCTTTAGAATTGTATTCTGCATAAAAAGAAGTTGTTTCCGCTTTTGGCTTATTCCAATTATGCCAGCCTTCTGGTTTTATATGTTTATCTAAAAAACAATCTATCCAAATTGTTTTTGCATAATCACGCCAAGGTCTTCCTAAATAATAGGTGTTTTCTTCAGCAGAACCAATTACCTTACAATTTTTAAAAATTAAACCGTAAGTTGTATCTTCTTTAGTTGATGCTGCAGTTATATAACCTTTGTTTTTACAGTAAATTGTACAATTCTCGAAGAAACCTGTAGAAGAACCAAAAATAAAATCTACAGTGCCTTCTATATAACAGTCTTTGTAATATTGTCTGCTATTTTTTGCATGTAAATAAAGTGTGTCTTGATTGCCTAAAAATTTACAGTTTTCGAAAATTATTTTATCGCCATCTACTCTTACAGCAACTGCTTGTCCAACAGGACCTGCACTATTTTGAAATGTAATGTTTTTAGCTGTAAAATTATTACCAAAAACAAAAAAAGAGGAAGAACCTGTTGTACCCATTTCTTCACCAAATTTATTTTGCTTTTGGGCAAAATCATCAAAAGTTAAAATGGTGTTTTCTTTATTTTCTCCAATAAAAGTAACATTGGTTTTAGATGCTGGTAAAACTAATTTTTCTTTGTAAGTTCCTGTTTTTATATAAATTTTAGTTTCTTTTTTTCTAAAATTTGGTACAGCATCAATTGCGTCTTGAACAGAAAAAAAATCTCCATTTCCTTTTGCATCAACTATGTAATGGTAAGATTGTCCGTTAATCTCCTTTAATGTAAATGTTGTAGAAATAAATGAATTAGCATACACCTGAATGTTTGTGTACGTTTTATCTAATGTATGTAAATTAGAATCTTTCTTTTTGGGATCTAAATTATTTTCAATTTCCCAATCATCTGGAATCCCATCTTCATCTGAGTCTAATTTTCCCGTTTCACTTTTTATTGTTGGCCAACCACCAACTTCTTCTTGAGAATCTATAATTCCGTTTTTAAAGCTTACTTTACCCTCTTTAGTATTGTGAATAACTCTTGTATCTACAGCATCTCTATAAATATTTGCGCCGGCATTTTTTAATACTTCCAAATAAGCTTTATAAGCTGTTTGTGTTTTTATATTGTTAGCGTTATTTATCTCTTGATTTAATTTTACTTCTTCTGGATTATCACATTGTACACCACCTTTCCAATTATCTTTTGAAATTTCCTTATATCCATAAACAAAGTTTCCGTCTACATAAAATTTACCATAAGGTTTAGAAGGACCAACAATTCTATCTAATTTAGATGAGGTAGATGCTGGACCTGATTTAAAATAATTATTTACAATATTGTACGTGCCGTTTTCTCCACCATAAATATTATTGTCTCCCCAATTATAAATCACATTATTCCTAAAATCTACAAACTCATTTTCCGAATTTTTGGTTGTTTTAGAACCACTAAATCTTGGATTTCTACTGTTGTTATTTGCAATTAAATTATGATGAAAAGAGGCGTTGACACCACCCCAAATACCTCCATAACCATGAGCTCCTTTTTTATGAATTGAGTTGTTTAATGCTTCTGAAATAATGCACCACTGTAAAGTAAAGTTACTATTGTTGTAAAATGAAGCATTTTCATCTGTACCCCAACTTATGGAACAATGATCTATGATAACATTTTTTGCATTATTAACCCCAAGAGCATCTCCTTGAATTTTAGTTTCGTCTCCCATTCTAAAACGTAAATACCTTACAATTACATTGTCTGCTTTAATTGTAAACGGATATCCTTTTAAAGTGATACCTTCTCCTGGAGCTGTTTGTCCTAGAATAGTTAAGTTTCCTTTCTTTTTATTTACGTCTAATTTCGATTTTAATTCAATAGTTCCTGAAACCGCAAACACTATGGTTCTTGTTCCTTTTTTTACGATTCCTTTTCTTAGACTTCCTTCACCATCATCGTTTAAGTTTGTAACAACATATGTTAAACCTCCACGTCCTCCAGTAGCATATCTACCATAACCTTCTGCTGTAGGAAAAGCAAGTTCTTGACCATAATTTATTTGACATGTGATTAAAATAAGTAAAGTTAAAATTACTTTTTTCTGCATTATTTATATTTTTCTAATTATTTTTTAATTATCACTCTTTTCTTGACACCTTTATCAGTAAAAACCTTAACAATATAAGTAGCTTTACTTAAGTTACTCATATCAACACTTTTAGTTTCGTTTTTACTCTTTTTTACTAAAACACCCAACATATTATAAACTTCTATCTTGGTAATATTTAGGTCTGATGAAAAGTTTAAGTGATGCGTTACAGGATTCGGATACATTCTAATATCAAAGGCTTTTGAATTTTTTTCTACATTTAATGATGAATTTTCAAAAGACATATAATATAAGTTTAACGTAACATCTTTACTAATTGTATGCGCTCCTTGAGATAATGTTAATGTAAGAACTCCTCCAGAGAAATCCTCATCATTTCCATCAATTCTAATTGAACCTGAAACTCCCTCATTAAAAACTAATGTTAACGTTCCTGATGTTTGAGCAGTAAACGTAATGTTTGTACTAGACTCTATTTTTAAACACTGTGTTAGCGTTAATCCGTTGTAATTTACATCACCTTTTGACGTGGAAAGGTTTCCTGTAATGTTATAAAAATCACTTTCTTTACCAGATTCTGTAAAATTATGAATTTGATCTTCTGTTGATATAGTACCCACTGTAATATTTCCTGTAATTGCAGTTGATGTTCCTGAATTACCTGAGGTTGCTACAGTGTAAGTTACATCTGCAGTTGGTGTTCCAGAAATGGTGATAGTTTTTGCATTCGTGTTTTTTACAAATGTAATTCCTGATGATGGTAAACCTGTTACAGTTGCATCAGTTGCTGTGCCTCCCCAAGTAAATACAATGTTTTGAATGCTATTTCCATCAATTACAGCTTGATCTGCATTTGCTGTTGATACTGTAAGAGTTTGACTGCTTGGTGGCTCACTTACTCCTTGCACACAAACTAAATTTGTAGTATAATTTATTAATGCCGATTTTAAAGGTTGGTTTACACTATAAGAAGTATCATCTTCTGCTTGATCAAAAGTCCAATTAAAATCTCCCCCATTCATACGTCCAGAAAATTGCATTACTTTAGTTTTTGCATCTTCTGCAGAATCTGGAGTATAGGTATACCAAAGCACGTCACTCGTATCAAAATTGTTATAAGTATTACTTCCTTTTTTAGAAGTTATAGAACCTGGAATGGTTTCATTTCTTGTAGCAGTAACAACAGCATCAAATTCTGTGGTAGAATTAATAGGACCAGCTGCACCATAAGGATCAAATCTTGAAGCACCAATTATTGTATTACCAAAGGCTTTTATGCTTCCACCATCTTCACCAGAAAAAGTACCTTTTCCAGAAATAATGTCTGTTCCTTGTAAAGAAGTTAGCATTGGATATTTACAATTTCTAAAATAATTATTTTCTACGAAAACGGATGAACCTAAGGTAGAGCCAACTCCGTATTTTGAATTACCATCATAATAATTATTATAAACATGTGCAGTATAATAACGAACTCTTGGATGACGAGAATCTGAATGATCGTACCAATTATGGTGGTATGTAATTAATAATTCTGGATCTCCTTGGGTTTCGCTTAATCCTAACAGGTTTGATTTTCCTGAATCCCAAAAATGATTGTATGAAAATGTGACATACTTAGATCTTTTACAGTCTAATGCGCCATCTCCTTTAGCTTGGTCTGAATCCCCACCAGCATCACCATAAAAGAAATCTACATTATGTACCCAAATATGGTCATTACCTTGTTGTAGCCCAATATTGTCTCCTTCATTGCTATTGCAATTCATGCTTCCAATGTTTCTAATTTCTATATTAGAAGCATTTTTTATTCGAATTCCCCAACCATCTGCAACTGCATCTTCACCAACTCCTTCTAAAGTTATGTGACTATTGGCATTGTTTTTATTTTCGATTACGATATCTCCACTTTGTAAAACAGCTGGGTCTGTTATTTGCCCAATCATTCTAATAATTAACGGTCTAGTATCTTTTCCTTTTTTAAAACCATCTAAAATTTCTTGTAAACCAACACACGGATTTGAATTTGCTCCAGAAACGGTTAGTTCTACAGTGTCTTTTGTTTCTTCTGTGATGTATAAAATAACTGCATTATCTTGAGGAGTTCCATCAAAATTGTAAGCTCCAGCTAGTCTATTGTTTGAAAAAGCAAAACCAGCTCTGTCGTGTGGTAATACTGTAATTGAATTTGTTGTCGTTTTTGTGCCTTCTGCATTTCCAATAATTGGTGCTACAGAAACTGTATAACTACCCGCTTTTAAGCCTAATATATCTGCTCGATAAGTTCCATCTTTATAACATCTAATAAGTTGATTGTCTATCTTACGATTTGTAATTCCTGCTCCTGTAAAATAAACATTATAACTTGAAGCACCATCAACAGGTTGCCATTCTACAAAAGCAGATTCTAACCAACCTCCAGATTTATTGATAGAAAGTGATTGAGCACTAGAAAAAAATGATAGAAAAAGGGCTATGAAGCAAATTAGTGGAGTTCTCATAAGATTAAAATTTAAGATTACTCAATTATTTAGTGCAATCGATTACAAATATATAAATTTTATTAAGACATTTAATCGTTTTAGAACCTTATACCATAAAAATAAGTTGTGAATTGTGTTTTTTGTGAATCTAACATTTTTTTCCTTTAAGAGAAAATGATAATTAAAATATGAATAGCAATTTTACTAATAATTTAGTGTAACTATTAGTATTTTATCAAAAATCAAACCTATCTAAGCTTGTAAAAAATTACATTTTCTTCTCCTATTTGTAAATACTTCTTCACAACTTTTTATTGTAGTTTAAAAGTTCATTCTTAAAATTAATAAGAAAACACAAAAGCGCCATATTTACCATGATGAGATATTGAAATAGAAATTGGTAATACTTTATTGTTATGATATAATAAAGGAATACCTATTGTATTTTTTTTAAGCTGCACATCGTCATCAAAATGGAACAATATTTTATGATTAATTATTTTGGATAAATGCTTCTTATTAGCAATCAAAAACAAATTTTCAACCATAATATTTGACAATCGTTCTTGCGCTACAGAATGTATATAATTATTTGTTATTATGTATTTTACATGATATTTTCTTAAACCAATCGTTACAATTCCAGAAGAAATTTTTTCTGTTTTACAAGAAAATTTTAAAGGGGAAAAAAAACGCTCTTGAAACTGTTGGGTATAACATTTGTAAGCTGCTTCTTTCATAGACCAAAACAACCAAACTTTTAAAAAAGAATTCTTTGCATAGAGAATTTCTTTTTGTTCTTCTTTTGTAAATAATTTTTCTAAAAAACCTCTGCGTTGCCAATTGCTCTGAGTTTTAGCAAGGTTTAAATCTACAACATCATTTCCAATTCTAAGCATTCATTTTATCTTGAATAATAGCAACTGTAGCTTTTACAGAAAGCATTTTTTCCATTGAATCGTTATCGATATGAATGTCGAATGCATCTTCTACATCTAAAATAATGTCTACCAAATTCGCCGAATTTATTTCTAAATCGTTGATAAAATCCGTTTCTTCAGAGATGTTTTTAAAACCTTCTTCGTTTTGAACGTACGGTTTTACAATGGTGGTTAGTTTTTGTATAATTTCTTCTTTGTTCATTTTATTCTGAAAATTTTCAGACCTCACAGGTTTTAAAAACCTATGAGGTCTTAAGGATAAATTAATTATATTTCTTAAAGATAACACAAGCGTTTACATCACCAAAACCAAAACTTGCTTTTGCTAAAATGGTAATGTTTGTGTCTATTTTTTGAGTCGGAATTTTATCACTACTAATCAATGCTAAAATTTCTGGGTGAACGTCTTCACAATTGATATTTGGAAACACAAATTGCTCTTTTATTTGAATTACAGAAGCCACAGATTCTATAGCCCCTGCTGCAGCTAAACAATGCCCAACTTGAGATTTTAAAGAATTAATCAATGGAAAATTATCTCCTTTTCTTTGCAACGATTTTGTCCAATTTTCAATTTCTAAAGCATCTTTAGAAGTTGCAGTTAAATGTCCATTTATAACATCTATTTTTTCGGCAGTAATATTGGCATCAACTAAAGCATCTGTAATACATCTTTGAACAGCTGCTGCATTTGGGGCTGTTAAAGTTCCTCCATTTCTTTGTCCTCCAGCATTGATATTTCCTCCTAAAACTTCTGCATAAATATTGGCTTTTCTTTCTAATGCACTTTCTAAAGATTCTAAAACAAGTGCTCCTCCTCCACTTCCTGGAACAAATCCTGAAGCAGTTTCACTCATGGGTCTTGAACCTTTTTCCGGACTTTCATTGTGTTTGTAAGTCATTACTCTCATGGCATCAAAACCACCCCAAGTGTATAAACTGCTATCGCTAGTACTGCCCACCAACATTCGTTTTGCTTTTCCGTTTTTAATGCGTTCAAAACCCATTAATAAAGCTTCTGTACCTGTTGTACATGCAGATGAATTTGTAGTAACTTGATTGCCCAAACCTAAAATACCACCCAAATATGCTGTTACGCCACTTGCCATGGTTTGCAAAACAGAAGTGCTTCCTAAACGTCTTACATTTTGGTCATCAATTTTGTAAATGGCTTCTCTAAATTTCTCAATTCCTGAGGTTCCTGTGCCAAAAATTAATCCTGTATCGTAATCTAAAGGTGAGTTTTCATCAACAGTAAAACCAGCATCTTTCCAAGCGTCTACAGCAGACATCACTCCGTATAAAATAGAAGTTGAATTGAAACCTCTTAATTGTAATGGTGTTAAATATTCTTGTTTTTTTTCTTCGGAAACTTCTGGAATTCCGCCAATACAACAAGAAAAACCTTTGTCTTTTAAGTTTTGATGAAAAGTAATGCCTGATGTACCCGATTTTATAGCTTTCGTGAAATCTTCTAAACCTACTCCATTTGGGGCAACTACTCCTAAACCTGTTATAACGACTCTGTTTTTCATCTTTTGTGATTATTTTTTTACACGGATTTTATGCATATTTTACAGGTTTAACTCTTCTTTTATATTATATTATTTCTAGACCTCACAGGTTTTTGAAACCTGTGAGGTCTGATAAACTAAACTATTAACATTCCTGAAATTGTTCCTCTACAAACCAATTCGTTTTTTACATTCATCATTTTTACTTTACATTTTAGTTTGTTGAATCTAAAATAAACTTTTTCTGAAATAACAGTTACTTTCTCCTTGGGTAAAACTGGCAAATAAAAATCTACATTGTTTGATGTTAAGGCAATTTGTGGTTTTTTTGTGGATGATATTTCATCCTTTAGTAAAAAAACACCCAAGCAAACTACACCAATTTGCGCCATGGTTTCTGTTAAAATTACACCTGGTGTAATAGGATTTTGTTTAAAATGACCTTCGTAAAAAAACTCATTTTCCTTAAAAGTGTAATTTCCTGAAATTCCATTTTCTGAAATTTCTGTCAATTCATCAACAAACAAAAAAGGTTTTTGATATGGCAAGTTTATTATGATTTGGTTTGAATTCATTTTTTCTGTTCAATAGACCTCACAGGTTTTAAAAACCTGTGAGGTCTTGTTTTTTAACTATTCTAAAGTTAATGATTCTAAAATACTTACTTCTTTAATTTTATGGGAATCAATAAAATTTTGTTTGTCTTCAAAAATCTTTATAACATCTTCTCTTAATAAACTTGTATGTTTATCTGATAAAATTGAATTAAATGAAGAATGTTTATAGTTTCTAAAATCGTCAATAAATTCGTGATGACTTGGGTTTAAATGCACATAAATTATTAAGTTTTTCAAATATTCTTCAGTATCCAACTTTATTCTTGAAAAACGATCTTTAAATAAGCTACCGCTTCTACCGTATTTTTTATTAATACTTTTTGAATATGAATTAAAAAGATTTGAGAACGATTGAGAAATATCTTTTGATAGTATATTTTCTTTCGTTTTAATTATTAAGTGAAAGTGATTTTTCAAAAGACAATACGCCAAAATATCACAAGTATTTAAAAGATATTTTTTTACTAATTTTAGAAAGTAAGCATAGTTTTGTTCTTCTATAAATATATTCTCTTTATTATTTCCACAATTATAAATATGGTAAAAAGAATCTTCAACTAAAACTTCATATTTCATTTTGCTCTTTTTTTATCAGACCTCACAGGTTAGATACTGAAACAAGTTCAGCATAAGAAACCTGTGAGGTAAAAATTACCACTCTAACAATACGCGTTGCGCAGAAAACCCAGGACCAAAACTTAGCATAATTCCACGTTCTCCTTTTTGCGGATTTCTATCCATAAATCGTTCTAAAACATACAAAACTGTGGCACTAGACATATTGCCATACAATCGTAAAACCTCTTTTGTATCATCTATATTTTTACCCAAAGCACCAAATAATTCTTCTACGGTTTGTACTATTTTTTTTCCTCCTGGATGAAATATCAAGTGGTCTACATCATTAATGGTTAAGTTATTTTTTTCTAAAAAAGGATGAATGATTGCTGGAAAATGATCTGCAATTTTTTGGGGCACTTCCTTATCTAAAATCATTTGTAAACCTGAATTTACCAAATTAAAACCCATCATATTTGTAGCGTCGTAAAAATGATACATGGCTTCGTCTATAATTGTTGGGCCTTCATCTTCTTGATAAGAAGACAAAATTACTGCTGAAGCTCCATCACCAAAAATAGCTGCAGAAACAATATTTGTCATCGAAAAATCTTCTAACTGAAAGGTTGCTGTGGGTGCTTCTACAGCAATTACTGCTGCTCTTTTATTGGGGTTTGCTTTTAGGAAATTCTTCGCATAAATAATACCAGAAACGCCTGCTGCACAACCCATTTCTGTAACTGGCAAACGCACAATATCTTGCTTCATGACCAAAGAGTTAATAAGATATGCATCTACAGACGGAATCATAATTCCTGTACAACTTACAGTAATAATATAATCGATATCTGTGGGTTTTAGATGGGCTTTTGCTAAGGATTTTTGCAAGGATTTTTCTGCAAGCTGTGTAACTTCTCTCTTGTAAATATTATTTTTTTCTTCGAAAGAAGTGGCTGTAAAAACTTCTTCTGGATCCATAATAGAATAGCGTTTGTCTACAGCTGCACCTTCAAAAAGTTTGACTACTTTCCTTTGAAAACGCTCTTCCTGATTTTGCATCCATAATTTTACAAACGGAATAATATCTTTGGTTTCTTTATAATATTTAGGTAGCTGTTTGGCTACTGCTGTTATTTTTACTTTCATATTTAGTTATTTCACAGAGAATCGCAAATTTTTTTCACAGCGATTCTCGGAGATTTTCATGGAGAATGACTTTATCAAAAACAGACTCCAACTTTAAATTTTAAACTCAAAATTTTGAACTTTTAAGCGTCCATAAATAACGAAAAGCCCATTTCCATTTTATAGTATATTCTAAACCGTCACACTGAGCTTGTCGAAGTGTTTTTGATATCCTTTCTAAATCTTTTCTTTTAAAGCCTCTTAAAACCGAGGTTAATCCATCTTCAATAATCATTTTATTACTGATAAAAATAGACAATACTAAAAATAAATAGTAAGCTAATTTATGCCTGTGTAAATCGTTCACTACAACACCTATTTTTGTTTGTTTTAGGGTAGTTTTTAAAAAAGAGACCAATTGTTCTTCTTTAAAATGATGTAAAAACAAAGTTGCCAACACTACATCAAATTGACTATTTTTAAAATCTTCTGAAAAAATATCTTGAGTTTTAAAACTCAATTCTGGATATTTTTCTGACAATTCGTTTGCATAATCTATCGCAGTTGGGTTGGCGTCAATTCCAATTAATTTAAATGTATATCCATGTTTTCTGCCAAATTTAGCTACATCTCTTAAAATATCTCCATGACCACAACCAATATCTACAATGGTAATTTCTTTGTCTTTTGGGTGATTTTTTAAAAGTTTTTTTAAACCATTTACAGTTACTTTATTTCCTCCTAACCACCTATTTATATTTTCTAATTTATCTAAAGTATCTCGCAGTAAATCGCCTCCAATCGAAAAATCGTCCATCAACTCTTCTTTGTCTGTTCTTTGTTTTGTGCTGATGAAAAAATCCATTAATTTTTGATTGGTTTTCCGTGCGTTTGTTTGATTATGATGGGCAATAAAAAAGGTATTTTCTTTAAAATTGATAATAAAAAAGATGCAATTTTGTCTTTCCTAAACAACATTGCTATAAAATAACCTGCTTTTAAACGCCATTTAAATTGCTTGTTCCATTGTCTAATATAAAGGTTTTCAAGCTTTTTTCTAGATTCAATTTCGTCATTTAAGTAATTTAGAATCAGTTTAGATGCTATTTGTGCAGATTGTATGGCCATACTCATGCCATTTCCACAAAGTGGATGAATCATTCCTGCTGCATCACCAGACATTAATATATGATTTTCTACAGGATTTTTAGTTTCAAAAGAAATTTGACTGATAGACAAAGGTTGCTCCCAAACTGGGGTAGCATTCTGAAACATTTCTTTTAAAAATGTATTTTTAAAAACTATATTTTCTTGAAAATCGCTAATATTTTTGTGTTTTTTAAATGCTGAAAAACTGGTGATATAGCAAAGATTTATAGTATCATTTTCTACCTTAGAAACGCCACAATAACCACCTTTAAAATTGTGCAATGCCACTTTGTTTTTAGGAAAATTGCCTTTCACATGAATTTTTACGCCCAAATAAGGTGATTTTTTTTGGATAAATTCACGCTGCATTTTTACGTCTAATACACTTCGTTTACCAAAAGCACCAATACAAATTTTAGAATTAAAACACTTATTTTCTTTGGTTTCAATGGTAAATTCATTGTTTTTAAAACTGACATCGATTACTGCGTCTTGTAATATTACTACACCATTTTCTTTGGCTTTTTTATAGAGTTCAAAATCTAATGTGTAACGTGAAATGCCAAAACCACCCAAAGGTAACTTTGTAGTAATTACTTTATTTTTTGTGGTAGATAATTGAAAATCATCAATTTTAACTGCGCCAAAATTAAATGGATTGATGTTTAAAAAATCTAAATAGGATAATACTTCATTCGAAATATATTCGCCACAAACTTTGTGTTTTGGATAGCTGTTTTTTTCTATCAACAAAACTTTTTTGCCAAATTTAGAGAGGTGAATTGCGTTGCATAAGCCTGCTAAACCTCCCCCGATTATTATAATTTCAAAACTTGTTTTCATATTACAAATGTCATTTCGAGCGCAGTCGAAAAATCTCTATTCATCTAATAATTCTGCTAATTCTTTACCTACTAAACTGCCAATGGCAACACCCATTCCACCTAATCTTACTCCACAAAAAACATTTTCTGAAAGTTGTTTTACAATGGCTTTTTTCTGATTGCCTACACCCATAATACCACTCCACCTGTGCTCAATTTCAAAATGTGTATTTGGTAAAATGGTTTCTTTTAAAATTTTTTCCAATTCGTTTTGTATAATTTTAGTTTGCCCAAACTCTGAGGTTGTTTCTGTTACAAAATCTAAATTTCTACCTCCACCAAATAAAATTCTATTGTCTATATTTCTAAAATAATAATAGCCTTTGTCTAAATGAAACGTACCTTTTATATGTAAATTTTTAATGGGTTTTGTGATGAGAACTTGGGCTCTTGCAGGTTGTACTTTTTCTTTTAAAAGTTGATTTGCAAAACCATTTGTAGCCACCAATAATTTATGGGTTTTAAATGTAATTTTATTTGTTTTTACCTCAACACTTTTTCCTGCTTCAACAAAACTTTCTACAGAAATATTGTTTACAATTTTTATGTTTAATTTTTGAACTTTTAAAAGTAACTCGTTCATCATTTTACCAGTGTCTACTTGCCCTTCAAAAATATTTACAAAATGGTTGGATGACACTTTTTTAAAACCAAATATATCTTTCTGAACCAAAAAAACATCTTTTTTAAAAATTGGTTTTAGCAATTTATTTATACTATCTTTCTGTGAGTTACATTCCTCAAAAAACGCTTTAGAATTACATAATTCGAATCCGAAGTTTTGCTGAAAATCTATTTTTGCATCTCCTAAATTTTGTCTTAATAATTGTAACCCTTTCCAGCGTTTATCAACCAAATTAAAAACAGCGGACTCTGAATGTGTTTTTAAATCGTTTATCAATTCAGACAAACTGCCAAAACAAGCAAAACCTGCATTTTTTGTGCTTGCTCCTTGGGGCAACATGCCTTTTTCTAAAATTAAAATTTTAGCTTTTGGATGCTTTTTTTTGAGTTCTAACGCACAACTGAGGCCTACTATTCCACTGCCAACAACTGTAAAATCGATGTTGGTAAACCATTCTTTAAGTTCCCAGTAGCTGTAGTTCATTCTTTGATTTGTAAATTAGATCTCACAGGTTTTAAAACCTGTGAGGTTTTTATGTATTTATAACGCTTTCTCGAAACAAATACTATTTTCCATTTCTACATATTGCCCATAATTGGGTGTGATTTGATAGTGGCATTTTTTATAAAATTGTACAGCCTCTACTTGTCTTTTTCCTGTTTCTAAAACACACTTATTATAACCCAATTCTTTTGCCCAAATTTCTAATTCTGTCAATATTTTTTGGGCAACTCCTTTTCCCCTTTTTTCTTCAGAAACATACATTCTTTTTATTTCTACAGAAATCTCATCAAACTTTTTAATGGCACCACAACCCACAGCAACATTATCATCATAAAAAACTACAACATGTTGTAAAACATCTATATTATTAAATTGATTATAGAAATCGTGCTCATCTCCATCAGTAATTTTAAGATAGGCATCTAATTGTTTTACCAAATTGATAAAATCTTTATTTTCTGAATTGGTTCTTTTTATTTTAGTATTCATAATATATTTTTAAGGAGATTCTGAAACAAGTTCAGAATTACAAAAACCTAGTTTTTGCTAAAAATCAAACTTTAATTGTACCCAAACTGGTTCTTTTTTTTCTGTATTTAAATTCCCAAAAGAAATACCCAATAAACGTACAGAATTTAATAGTTTTTCTTGATACAAAAGCTCTTTTACAATTGGCATAAACTCTGTTTTTAATTGCAAAAAATTAGACATTGTTTTGCTTCTGGTTTGTTGTGTAAAATCAGAATATTTTATTTTTAAAGTTACTGTTTTTCCTTTTGTGTTGGCTTTTACCATTCTTCTTTCTAATTCATCAGCAATATTATCTAACTTTTCTAACATAAATATTTCTGAAGAAATGTTTTCAAAAAAAGTTCTTTCTGCTCCTAAAGATTTTCTAATTCTGTTTGGTTTTACAGGGCTGTTGTGAATTCCACGAACTATATTATAATAATGCGCTCCTGATTTACCGAATAATTGGACCAACTCTTCCAATGTTTTTTTCTTTAAATCATTCCCAACAAAAATGCCTAAATTATACATTTTTGCAGCAGTAACTTTACCAACACCATAAAATTTATTTACGGGTAAATCTTCTAAAAACTGAATTACTTCTTCTGGGTGAACTGTTTTTTGACCATTAGGTTTATTAATATCAGAAGCTACTTTTGCTATAAATTTATTGATGGAAATACCTGCTGAAGCTCGTAAACCTGTTTCGTCATAAATACGTTGCCTAATTTCTCTAGCAATGTCATTTGCAGACGGATTCCCTTTTTTATTTTCGGTAACATCTAAATAGGCTTCATCTAAAGAAAGTGGTTCTACCAAATCTGTATACTCATAAAAAATGGCTCTTATTTTGGCTGTTAACTCTTTATAACGTGCAAAATCTGACTTTACAAAAATGATATGTGGGCATTTTTGTTTTGCCAATACATTGCTCATGGCAGATTTTACCCCAAATTTTCGAGCTTCGTAACTAGCTGCAGAAACTACACCTCTATCACCTCCACCACCAACAGCAATCGGTTTTCCTCTCAATTCTGGGTTGTCTAACTGCGCTACAGATGCGTAATAAGCATCCATATCTACATGAATAATTTTACGAAAAGGAGATTGGAGTTCCATGTATCGAATTTACGAAAATGTCACTATTTTTCATTACGAATGAAGAACGAATGAAGTGGTCTGTTCGTGTTTTATGAGAATTTATGCTGTGTCAATCTTTTATTTTATCAGCATTTTAATCAACTAAAAAATCGCTTCGTAAACTCGTGTAGCTATTTATTTCAAAAAATCAATACAGTGATTAATAACCTCTTCCAATTCTTTTGACACATGGTCTTTATCCCAAGGATGTGCAACATTAAACACATGATTTGCATTTTGAATAATTTGAAATTGTGCCTTTGGGTTCCATTGTTTTAGGTTTTTTCCTTCATCTAAAGAAACAGCATCATCATGATCCCCATGAATAATCAACTGTGGAATTTTTAAATTTTGAACTGCATTTTTGATATGTAAACGCTCTTCGTTAGCTTTAAAATTTTCATAAAATTGATAAAAATGAGGCATATTTTGTTTGGTTCTTCCATTAACCACGTACTTAACGCCATTTTTTTTCCAATTTTCTAAATCGCCAATTGTAGAAGATCTTTTGCCAAAGTCGCAAACAGCAGCTAACGTTATTACTTTTTTTACACGACTGTCTTCATTTGCTTTTAACAATACAATTCCTCCTCCTCGACTATGGCCAATGATAGCGATATCATTAATATTAGCTTCTTTTTTAAAGCTCTCTTCTGAAGAAATCCAATTGATAACGCTTTCTAAATCATCCAATTCTTTAGTATAATTGTTATTCCCAAACGCCTCTAAATCTGGAAAATCAATGGGTTGCTCAACTGTACCTCCATTATGTGAAAAATTAAATTTGATGAAGAAAAAACCTGCCTTTGCAAATGCTTTAGCCATTAAATTCCAAGCGCCCCAATCTTTAAATCCTTTGTAACCATGACAAAAAATAACCACTTTTTTTGGTTGATTAGATTCTTTATAAAAAACATCAGTTACCATTGGTTTTTGATGCCTTCCATCAATAATAAGATTTTTAAGAATTTTCATTTTTTTAGTTTTTTTACTACAAATTTAAGAAAAGTAACTACTTGTAAAATAGGTGAATTAAGTTTCCAATAGCTACAACACCTGTTAAACAACCTAAAATAAAATCCATTTTTGAAGCAATATAAGAAAGCTTATCCTGAATTTTATTCGCAACAATTGCATAAATAGCATATAGTGTAAATGAACCAATTGTTGAACCTATGGAAAAATAAAGCGCATTTATATATGAATATTCAAAATACGCAACCCCAATTAAAATAGAGATAAACGTAAAGTAAAAAGGAATTGCCATCATATTTAAAGAAGACATCATAATTCCGTAAAAATAGGCTTTTGATTTAGGAATTTCTTGATCTTTATTACTTTCATTTGTTGAAAAGTATAACCTAAAAAAATTTATTGATAGTAAGAATAGGATACCTGTACCTATTTGCTGAATTAAAGTAATATATTCTGAATTTTCCATCAAAATACTAGATAGGTATGCTCCTATATTTGCTTGAAAAAAAAGCACTGTTGCATAACCACCAATTAAGAAAAAGGCTGGTTTTTTTCCATTTCTTAAACTGAATTTTACCACAGTTAAGTTTAAAAAACTTGGAGTAATACTACCTAAAGAAGCTATGGCAAAACCTAAAAAAAAGCATGTAAAAAAGTTCATATAGAATATATTCTTAGCAAATAAACAAAGAAACGCGCCAATAAATTGACACGTTTCCTATAAATAATATAATTATTAGTATTTTAGATAATACCTTGAGCTAACATTGCATCTGCTACTTTTACGAAACCTGCAATATTTGCACCTCTAACATAATCGATAGTACCATCATCATTTTTACCATATTCTACACAAGAATCATGAATATCTTCCATGATATCTTTTAGTTTTTCATCAACCTCTTTACGAGTCCAACTCATTCTTAAAGCATTCTGGCTCATTTCTAAACCAGAAGTTGCAACACCACCAGCATTACTTGCTTTACCTGGCGCAAATAATATTTTTGCATCCTGAAAAGCGTGCATAGCATCTGGTGTAGAAGGCATGTTAGCGCCCTCAGAAACACACATACAACCATTATCTATTAACATTTTTGCCTCTTCGCCATTCAGCTCATTTTGTGTTGCACAGGGTAAAGCCACATCACATTTTACAGACCATGGTCTTTCTCCTTTAAAATATTTTGCTGATGAATACTTTTCAACATACTCGCTGATTCTACCTCTTTTGTTGTTCTTTAAATCCATTACGAATTCAAGTTTCTCTGTATCTATACCCTCTTCATCATAAATATATCCTCCAGAATCAGAAAGCGTTAGCACTTTTGCTCCTAATTCTATAGCTTTTTCAGCAGCAAATTGTGCAACGTTTCCAGATCCAGAAATCACTACTGTTTTACCTTGAAAAGAATCCTCTTTAACTTTTAACATATTTTCTGCAAAATACACAGCACCATATCCTGTAGCTTCAGGTCTAATTAATGAACCACCCCAAGATTGCCCTTTACCAGTTAGCACTCCAGTAAATTCGTTATTTAGTTTTTTGTACATCCCAAACATAAACCCTATTTCTCTGGCTCCTACCCCAATATCTCCAGCAGGCACATCTGTACTTGGCCCAATATGTCTAAATAATTCTGTCATAAAAGCATGGCAAAAACGCATGATTTCATTATCTGATTTTCCTTTAGGATCAAAGTCAGAACCTCCTTTTCCTCCACCCATAGGTAATGTAGTTAAAGAGTTCTTAAAAACTTGTTCAAAGGCCAAAAACTTTAAAATACTTGCGTTTACTGTTGGGTGAAAGCGCAAACCACCTTTGTAAGGACCAATAGCAGAGTTCATTTGTACTCTATACCCTCTGTTTACCTGAATTTCTCCATCATCATCTACCCAGCAAACACGAAAAGAAATTAATCGTTCAGGTTCAACCATTCTTAAAAGAACGTTTTTTCCGAAATAAATATCATTTTCAATGACATAAGGAATTACAGTTTCTGCCACTTCTTGTACGGCCTGTAAAAATTCTGGTTCATGCCCATTACGTTGTCTAACCAACTCCATGAACCCATCTATTTTTGATTTAATACTATCTTCCATATTTTTTTGAGATATTAATAAAAATTTAATGATGTAAAGATAGTTATTTTTAAATATGATAAAATTAAAAAGTTTTCATAATTTTTTATAAAGCCCTTATTTCAATCGATTTCGCTTGCTGTTTGTCATTTCTACTAAAATACAATCTTAAACTCTTTAAAAAAGTTTAAATTTGCGATCTAATTATCCTGGAAAATGTTAGACAAAGTAAAAGAACTGATTGGTGATGTAAATGCATTTAAAGCTACTTCTAAAGAAGAAGTGGAAGCTTTTAGAATTAAATATTTAGGGAGCAAAGGGTTGTTAAAAGGATTATTTGCCGAATTTAAAAATGTAGATGCAGCATTGCGTAAAGATTTTGGACAAGCGTTAAATAATTTAAAAAAATCTGCTGAAGGAAAAGTTGCTGAACTTAATGAAACCCTCGAAAATGCTGTTGAAGAAAAAGGTATTTATGGTGATTTAACTCGCCCTTCTGAACCTATTGAATTGGGTTCTCGTCATCCGATATCATTAGTAAAAAATCAAATTATCGAGGTTTTTAATAGAATTGGTTTTACGGTTTCTGAAGGACCAGAAATTGAAGATGATTGGCATAACTTTACTGCTTTGAACTTGCCAGAATATCATCCTGCAAGAGACATGCAAGACACTTTTTTTATAGAGCAAAATCCCGATATTTTATTGCGTACACATACATCTTCTGTACAAGTGCGCTATATGGAAGAAAATAAACCACCAATTAGAACCATTTCTCCTGGTAGAGTTTTTAGAAACGAAGATATTTCTGCGCGTGCACACTGTATTTTTCATCAGGTAGAAGGTTTGTATATAGATACTGATGTTTCTTTTGCTGATTTAAAACAGACACTTTTATATTTTACTAAAGAGATGTTTGGAAAATCTAAAATCCGTTTACGTCCTTCTTATTTTCCGTTTACAGAACCAAGTGCGGAGGTTGATATTTACTGGGGATTAGAAACCGAAACAGACTATAGAATTACCAAAGGTACTGGTTGGTTAGAAATTATGGGTTGTGGTATGGTAGACCCAAATGTGTTGAAAAATGCAAATATTGATCCTACAAAATATTCTGGTTACGCTTTTGGAATGGGTATTGAACGTATTGCTATGTTGTTATATCAAATACCAGATATTAGAATGTTTTACGAAAATGATAAACGGTTTTTAGAGCAGTTTAAATCTGTAATTTAGTTTTAAAAGTTGCAAGTTTGTAAAGTTAGAATCTTTACTTTATGAACTTTTTACTCTTCAACTTTATTAACCATATTTATGAAAAAAGACATCCAAATTCCTGAAGTTACTGACGTTGAAGTTGCTGTGGTTTATGAATACAATGATATTTATAAAACAGATGATTGGAACGTTTATATCATCAATAAAAAAGATGTTGATTTAGAAATGGTAGTAATTGTTTCTCAAGGTTTTTCTGAGAAGAAAACCACTTCTTTATTGCGTAAAAAAATCGAAAAATTACCTGCCAATTCTTTTGCAAAAGTTGAACTCATTCAACCTGAACTATTCAAATTAAACAATCGTTTTCAAGTGAGTTTTTTTGAAGGAAATACCTTGTTTGAAAAAACATTTATTTTTAAAGCAAACACCATTAAAGAAGGTGCTTTACGCTTGATTCCTGAATTGAATAAACGTGGGGTTTTAGTTCAATAATTTTGATTATTAAAAATCAAGATGCTTCATAAATTAAAGAATAGTTTTTAAACAAGCCTGCGTTAGCGATTGAAGCATTTGTTTGAGCTCTTTTATGAGGAACGAATAAAAAGCGAGTGCGAAAAGCGCGACCCTTGGGTAACGCTAAAATTATACAAATAAGATTCTGAAATAAGTTCAGAATTGTGTTTCACTTACCCCAAAAACCCAATAATCAAATACAAAATAGTGGTAACAATTCCTCCAAATAAAGCATAAGGCAGTTGTGTTTTTACATGGTCAATATGATCTGAAGCAGAAGCCATAGAAGAAATGATAGAAGTATCAGAAATTGGCGAACAATGATCTCCAAAAATTCCTCCTCCTAAAGTAGCAGCCACAACAATGGTAATATCTGCTCCATGAATATTTGCCATGGGTACAGAAATTGCCAACATAATGGCAAAAGTTCCCCAAGAAGTTCCTGTAGAAAAAGCAATAAAAGAACTCACTACAAAAACTACTGCTGGCAATAATTCTGGAGACAACCAGCTCTCTGTAATATTTGCTACGTAATTTCCTGTATCTAGTGCTTTACAAGCATCGCCTATAGCAAATGCTAGCAACATTAACAATGCCAAAGGCATTAACTCACTAATACCTTTTAACGTTAGGTTTATAGCTTCTTTAGGTTTTAAAATTCCTTGGATAAAATACATTACGATTGCTACCAAAATTGCAGTGATTACTGCGTACAAAACCGATGAAGATCCAGAACCTTCTCCAATGGCTTGTGAGGCATGATTTAAAAATGATGTAGCTTCTTTTACAGCATCCCAACCTGTATATATTAAGTTGATAGGCATCATACAAACCATTACCAAAAGTGGTACAATCATATTATACGCTTTGGCTTTGATACCTTCTTTTGGCGGAAAAGAAGTAACCTCATCAGAAACCATTGGCTTTGAACCTTCGTTTAATAAAGCTCCTGTTTCTTTAGTTCTTTGTTCTGCTTTTTTCATCAATCCAAAATCTTTTTTTGATAAAATGATGAAAAACAAAATCGCAATCGCTAACAGTGGATAAAAATTGTATTTAATAGACGCTATCATCACAGCAAATGGTTTGTCTATTCCTTGGGTTAACAACAAGCCCATTATAAAAGCTCCCCAAGCATTAAAGGGAATTAAGATAGATGATGGTGCAGAACTTGAATCTGCAATGTAGGCTAGCTTTTCTCTTGGAATTTTTAGTTTGTCGAAAATTGGTCGATACAAAGTTCCTACTGTTAATGAGCTAATACTCGTTTCTACAAACAATAATAAACCCGTAAATGTGGCTAAAATTTGAACCATTACTCTACTGTACCCAGATTTTTTTTGCTCTAGTTTTACCAATCTTTTATTGATGATGTTAATAAAGCCTTCAACCCCTTTTGAATATTGAATAAAAATCAACAAAGACCCAACTAAAGCACTAAACATAATGGTTCTTGTATTTCCTTTAGATTGAAAAACGTTAACCATTCCTTCAATCATTGCTAAAGTACCTTCTAATGGGTTCCATCCTTTTATAATCAACCAAGAAAACCAGATTCCAAATAAAAGAGCAATGTATACTTGCTTGGTTCTTAATGCTAAAATAATGGCTAATATTGGTGGTAAAACTGAGAGAAATCCGTAATCCATAAAGATGTTTAATTTTGCTAAAGGTAATAAATTAATAATTTCAGATGTTGTAAATTAGTATTTTCAAATCAAAATTTAAAATGTCAAAATTTTACACAAAAATTACGAGCAGACTTCAAAAGTTTATTGAAGCACAGAAGATATTCTTTGTAGCCACAGCTCCAAATTCAGGACGTATAAACTTGTCTCCAAAAGGGATGGATTCTTTTAGAGTGATTTCTGAAAACCGCGTTTTATGGCTAAATGTAACTGGCAGTGGAAATGAAACTGCTGCACATTTACTAGAAAATAAACGCATCACTTTAATGTTTTGTTCTTTTGAAGGCGCCCCTAATATTTTGCGTTTGTATGGAGAAGGAAAAGAAATTAAAGAAGGGAATGCTTCTTGGAACGAACTCATTTCTTTATTTCCAGAAACTCCTGGAACACGTCAAATTTTTGATATTACTATTGCATCTGCACAAACTTCTTGTGGCATGTCCATTCCGTTTTTTGAATATAAAGGCGAAAGAAATGAACTTAATGATTGGGCTGCAGAACAAGGAAAAGAAGGAATCGAAAAATATTGGGAAGCCAATAACCAACAAAGTATTGATGGCTTACCTACTAAAATTTTTGATTAAATTTTTTTAAAAAAGCGGCATCACTTTTTTGCTTAGCAGCTATTACTTTTTGCACATCCTCATTGGGTATAGAAACCGATAATACATAATGTTTAATTTTCCATGTATTTTCTTTTTTCTCTAAAACTCCAGAGCCTCTGCATGTACCCATCCACGAATGTAAAAGTTCATCAAACCAAGCAAAATTACCAAGATTACTTATATAAATATTGCGCTCTAAGGTTTTAAAGTCCCATGCTTTTCCTTTATCAAAATACGGTTTACTAAATTTTGCGAACGCAGTTTTATCCCAATTTTCAGTAGCATCTGTACCAATAAATACAGAAATACTATCCATTTTACCAAAATAATCATTAAAATTAGCTTCTGTTGCAGCCAAATGCCAATCGTTTAAAAGTGTATTAATTTTACTTTTTGCTGTTTCTTTTGCTTCAACTTGTGCCAACTTTTGAGCTTTAGCAGCAGTCATTAAAAAAACAAATAGTATACATAAAAAAACTTTTTTCATCATCAATTTTTTGGGGTGAGTTTTACATTATTTTTCAAACTTTTACGGGTAACGCTATCCATTTTAGTAGAATCTAACCCTATAAAAGTAAGGTCTACCCCTATTTCATCTTCAAAACGTTTTTTAGAAAAAATAGTATTTACCTTAGCATTTACTGCAGAAAATGCATCAATAATTTTTTCTGTTTGTAAATGAACCTCATCTGCAGTTATAGCCGGAATTGTAGTCATATCAGACAGGCGCAAGGTTTCATTGTAAAGAATATTAACTCTAGCATTGAATGAAGGTAGCTTAAACATATCTAATTTTATACTATCCTTTAATTTTGTAATTAAACCTTTTAACTCTAGAGCATTACTCAAAACTTCATTAGCAGATGCCTTTTTAAATCGTCCTAAAAAATTATCAACATTTTCTAGCTCTTTCCAACTTTCTATTTCTTCTTTGTAAATAGGATTTATTGGTTTTACTGACGGATGCTCTTTAACAACGCTCAAAAGCGGCTTTATCTTTTCCTCTGTGTTGCCTTGTTCTTGCTTTTTAGCACAAGAAAAAAGAATAATAAGTATTGTAAATGATAAAAAGTATTTCAAAACTAAAATTTATGTTGTAAAAATAAACATTTTTAAAGGGTAAAACTCTTATTGAAAACTTAATTTTTTTTAGATTACAATTTTCAATTCCGTAATAAATAAATGTTTTAGGGAAACTTAATTGCGAATACTAAAATTAATTACCTTTGTTATTAATAAATATATAATTTTAAATGACAAAAACTCGTATTCTTGTTTTAGGCGCAAGCGGACAAATAGGCACAGAACTTACTCAAAAATTACGTTTATTGTATGGAAATACGCAAGTAATTGCATCAGATATTAGAAATGGCAGTGATGAAATGATGGCTTCTGGCCCATTTGAAATTATTGATGCTACAGATAAAGCTACGATTTTAAAAGTAGTTCAAAAATATAAGGTAACTCAGGTGTATTTATTAGCTGCAATGCTATCTGCAACAGCAGAAAAACATCCACAACAAGCTTGGAATTTAAACATGAATTCGCTCTTAGCTGTGTTAGATTTAGCAAAAGAAAAACACATAAAGCAAATATATTGGCCAAGTTCTATAGCCGTTTTTGGGCCAACAACACCAAAAGTAAATACACCTCAAAAAACAGTAATGGAGCCAACTACAGTGTATGGAATTAGTAAAGTTTCTGGTGAGTTTTGGTGTAATTATTACTACGAAAAATATGGTGTAGATGTAAGAAGCTTACGTTATCCAGGCATTATTTCTTGGAAAACAAAACCTGGTGGTGGTACTACAGATTATGCTGTTGATATCTTTTTTAAAGCTTTAGAAAATAAGAAATACGAATGTTTTTTGTCTGAAAATACACGCTTACCAATGATGTATATGGATGATGCTGTAAACGCAACTATTGAGTTGATGAAAGCAGATCCTGATGCTATAAAAATAAGAAATGGTTATAATTTGGCTGCAATGGATTTTACTCCAAAAGAAATTGCCTTAGAAATTCAAAAATACATCCCAGAATTTGAAATTACCTATCAACCAGATTTCAGACAAAAAATTGCAGATAGTTGGCCTTCGTCTATTGATGATTCTGATGCTAGAAAAGATTGGAACTGGCAACACAATTACGATTTAGAATCAATGACAAAAGTCATTATTCAACAGATAAAGAAACTGTAAGTTTGTGCTAAATTTACGTCTAACATTTTGTATTTAGCATTAAAATTATGAAAGAAATTATCAAACAAAGTTTAGCAAACACCTACACATATCAAGAATATAGAGCATTGGTAAAACGTTTATTAGAAGAAGGAAAATCTACTGGACCTAATCAATCTGAAGCATTAACAAATTACAGCATGTTGAATGATAGAAGAATGAAACGTTTAGACAAAACCGTTAAAATTACTGAACAAACAAAGCAAGAAATTGAAAAAATTGAAACACCACAAACTTGGTTGGTAATAACTGAAGGATGGTGTGGAGATGCAGCACAAAATTTACCAGTAATTCACAAAATGGCAGCTTTGAACAAAAACATCAACTTAAAATTGGTATTACGTGATGAAAACTTAGATTTGATGGATTTATTTTTAACCAATGGTGGTAGAGCAATACCTAAATTAATTGCTTTAGATAATGAGCTGAATGTTATAGATACCTGGGGACCAAGACCAACTGTTGCTACTAAAATAGTTGCAGACTATAAAGCAACACATGGTGTTTTAGATGCTAAATTTAAACAAGATTTGCAAGTTTGGTACAATAAAGATAAAGGACTAAGTACTCAAGAAGATTTTGTGAAAATATTACAAAAAACATCTTTAAAAGAAGTTTAAAAAGATTGCAAAAAACCTAAAATCTGTTTTTAAAACCTCGGTTTTTCTTTGTGTATATTTGTAATCTTAAACCACGTTTATGTTTGTTGATTACAAATCTATTACTGATGATGCTAAAGTTTGGATCTACCCTTCTAGCAGAAAGTTTTACAAAAATGAAATTGAGACTGTTGAAAATGCCATAAAAACGTTTGTAGAAAACTGGAATAAAGAGGACGAAAACTTTAAAGCATCGTATCAATTTTTATACAATAGATTTATTGTTATAGTAGCTGATGATGAAAAATCTCCATTAACCAATACAGCTATTGATGCTTCTGTGTCTTTTATTTTAGATTTACAAGAAACATACAATGTTCAGCTTTTAGATAAAATGAATGTTTGCTTTAAACAAGGTGAATTTGTACAATATAAAGAGCTTAAAGATTTTAAAAAACTATTAAAAAACAAAGCCTTAACTGGTAAAACTATTATTTTTGATAATTTAATTACCAATAATCACGATTTTAAAAACTATTGGGAAACCCCTATAGAAGATAGTTGGTATAGCCGATTTTTATAAAATTTTATGCTACAGGTTAATCATATTTCATACTCATACTCTAAGAATAAAACCGTTTTAAAAAACTTTAATTTTACCTTAAAAAAGGGTGAACATTTATGTGTAATGGGTGAAAGTGGTTGTGGAAAATCAACATTACTTAAGGCTATTTATGGATTGTTGGATTTGCCTAAAGGCACTATTTTTTGGAATGATGAACAAATTTTAGGCCCAGAGTTTAATTTAGTACCAGGTTTTGAAAAGTTTAAATATGTAGCACAAGATTTTGATTTGATGCCTTACATTTCTGTATCAGAAAATATAAAAAAATTTTTATCTCGTTTTTATCCAGAAGAAAGTGAAGAGCGCACACAAGAGTTGTTAGAGGTTATTGAAATGAAACCGTTTGAAAACGTAATGGTTAAAAATTTAAGTGGTGGTCAAAAACAAAGAGTTGCCATTGCTAGAGCTTTAGCTAAAGAACCTGAATTACTTTTGTTAGATGAACCCTTTGGACAGATTGATAACTTTAAAAAAAATGCTTTAAGACGTAAGTTGTTTGGGTATTTAAAAGAAAAAAAAATTGCCTGTATCGTTGCCACACACGATAAAAATGATGCGCTTTCTTTTGCCAATTATTTAATCATTATTAAAAAAAATAAAATTTTAGTAAATAATAATCCTAAAGAAATTTATAAAAACCCTAAAGAAAAATATGTTGCTGCGCTTTTTGACGATGTAAACGAACTAAAAGTTGATGATAAAAAACAATTGCTATATCCTCATCAAATAAAAATTATTGATGAAGAAGATGCTAAATTTTCTGCAACTGTTATAAACGCATACTTTAAAGGTTCTTTTTGGTTGATTGAAGTATTTTTTGAACAAACATCAATATTTATACATCATCATGTTGCAATTCGTAAAGGTGAAACAATTCACTTTAAATTTATAAAGTAGCCTTGAGTATATTGAGTTTTTATCCTTTAAAAAAATAACGTAATACCGAAAGAATAAGAGTCTTTGAAATTGTATAATTTCTTTGAAAATAACAAATATCTAATTTATATAATTAAAAATTTTAATAGAAATCATTTTATTTTTCTACAACTTCTCTATACCACCTTCTACCATTTTGTAGTATTTTTTACTTTCTCTACACTTTGCAAAACCATCATCGTTAAAAATTAAGGTATGCCCATATTCGCTAACCCAACCTATTTGTTTTGATGGATTGCCGACAACTAATGCAAAGGGTAAAACGTCTTTTGTAACTACAGAACCTGCACCTATAAAAGCATATTCGCCAATAGTAATACCACAAATAATAGTTGCATTGGCTCCTATACTTGCCCCTTTCTTTACTTTTGTTTTTAGGTATTTGTTTCTTCTTATAATAGCGCTTCTAGGATTAATTACATTGGTAAAAACCATAGATGGTCCTAAAAAAACATCGTCTTCGCAAGTAACTCCAGAATAAATTGATACGTTATTTTGCACTTTAACATTTTCACCTAAAACAACATTAGGAGATACCACTACATTTTGACCAAGGTTACAACGTTCACCAATTTTACAATTAGACATAATATGACTAAAGTGCCATATTTTAGTGTCTTTTCCTATTTTACAGTTTTCATCTATTACAGCGGTTTCGTGAGCAAAATAATCCATTTTTATAATTTTTAGTTTGGGGAATAATATTACTTACAAATGTAAAATAAAAAACCCAACTTATAAATTGGGCTTTTTATTTTATTGGTCATTAATTTTAATCTACTCTAAAGGTAATTGGTAATGCATATTTTACTTTTACAGCTTTATTTCTTTGTTTACCTGGGGTAAATTTAGGAAGCTTTTCAATTAATTGTTGTGTTTCATTCTTTAACTTAATGTGTGGTGCATTAATTTTAATATCAACAACATCTCCTTGATCATCTATAATAAATTGAGTAAAAATTCTATGCTTACCAGCACGTAAACCTAATTCATTGGCTAAATCTACATCAAAATTTCGTTGTACAAATCGCATCATTTTTTTATCAAAACACTTTTTATTTTCTGCTTTGGTTAAACCCTCACATCCTTTAAAAACAGGAGCATTTTCAATTAAAAGAAAGGGTACAGTATCTGGTGCTTCTTCATCTAAAGGCTCGTCTGCAGTAACAACATCATCTATATTTAATTGTACAGGTTCTTCATCTGGCATATCAATAATAGTTTCTTCAATATCATTATCCCCTTTTTTAATTTCTGCATCAGGTATAAATTGTTGTTTGGGTATTTCTACCTTTGGTTTTGGCTTTGGTTCTTTTACAAAACGAACCTCAGTAGCAGGTTCAACATAAACCGCATTTGTATGCTCTTGTTTGTAAACAATAGCTGTTTTCTGTTTCGTTTTATGCTCTAAGGCCATGTAAACAATAAAGAGTACTAATACAAGTCCTAACTGAGTAAAAATGGTTGAGAACTTTTCTAATTGTTTGGTTGGTAGTTTTTTTAGATTTTTCATAATTAGAAAATTTTAAGTTGTTAAAACTTTGTTAAACCAAATAACGTGCCAAAAAACGTCTATTCAGATATTTAACATTTGTTTACTTCTAAAACAACAACCTTCTATTTATAGAAAACTTATAAAGATTTATACAATTAATGCGCTTTATATTTTACTAAGTTTAAAATATAGGTAGTACATTGTATAGGTATTCATTTAACCACTTATAAACAATTAAAGGCAAGTTGTATTAAAAACAATACAATTTGTACATCGATAAAAGTTAATTACGAAATAAATTTTAACTTTGAGAAAATTGATAAGAATGATTAAAGCTGTAATTATAGATGATGAGCCAAAGGCTATACAAGGTTTGGCTTGGGAACTTTCTAATTTTAGTGATGAACTCGAAGTTGTGGCTACATTTACAGAACCTGAAGAAGCAATAAACTACTTAAAATCTGCTAAAATAGATTGTTTATTTTTAGATATTGAAATGCCAACTATGGATGGGTTTCAGTTTTTAGAACAATTAGAAAATAAAAATTTTGCTGTAGTTATTACAACAGCTTACAATGAATATGCAATCACAGCTTTAAAAAAAGAAGCTATTGATTATTTATTAAAACCTATTGATTCTGATGATTTATCAGAAACAATTAAAAAAATTAAAAAACACAACATTAAAGGTTTTAATGCCGACAAATTTGAAGATATGTTGTTACAATTTAACAACACACTGCACCATAAAAAAATAACTATAAATACGGATGGTAAATTGGTTTTTTTAGAGCCAAAAGATATTTATTATGTAGAGTCTGATGGCAATTATTCAACTTTATATTTATCAAAAAATAAAAAAATCGTGGTTACTAAAAAGCTAAAAGAAATTAATGAATTACTGCCTAAAAAACATTTTTTTAGAATACATAATTCGTATATCATTAACCTAAACAAAGTTAAAGAATTTTTAAAATCTGATGGTTATGTAATTTTAGAAAGTGGTGCAAAGGTGCCTGTTTCTAGACAAAGAAAATCTGAATTTTTAGAAAAATTATAAAAAGTATGCAAAAATTATGGCTGTTTTTCGTTTTGTGTTTTTTCTTTTTTCAATCAAATGGACAAAAGAAAACGCCAGATTTTAATCTTCAAGTTGATAGTATCTTAAAAGTTAAACCCATTACTTATAAAGGAATCAATAACTTTTTAAGACCTTTTAGAAGAGATACAGTAAAATTAAAAATACTAGCCCAAAAATTTGAAGAAGCTTCTTATTTAGATGGTAAAACGTATGTTGAAAATTTATTAGGAATTCAATTTAGAAACTATTCGTTATTCGATAAAGCCATTACAACACATACTTTTGCATTAGAAACCGCCAAAAGAGCAAAAAGTATAGAATTTGAAGTGTTTAGTTTAAACATGTTGGGTGTAGACTACCGTAAAATGGATGCTAACAGAACTGCTTTAGATTACAATTATGAAGCACTAAAATTAGCTGAAACAGTAAAATCACCAAGCCTTGGTTTGCAAAGAAGCATTGCTGTTTCTTTAAATAGCATGGGGAATATTTACCTACTTTTAAAACAGTATGATTTGGCTATTGAACGTTTTAAAAAGTCTCAGAAAATAGAACGTAGCATTCATAACGAATTAGGTTTAGCTATCAACTATCAAAATATTGGGTATGCAAAAGATGCACAAGGAAAAACGGATGAAGCCTTAGATTATTTTCTAAAATCTTTAGCCATAAACAACAAAATAAATAACGTTTTTGGTAAGGTTATTTGCAATGGTAGCATTGCTAATATTTACATAAAACAAAATAAACCCAAAGAAGCAATTTCTTTAATTACTGCTAATTTTAACGATGTAAAAAAATTAGGGAATCAAGAAATGTTAGCTGACTATTATATAAATTTAGGTTGGGCTCAAGGTAAACTAAACAATTTTTTACTGGCAGAAAAAAACTTAAATACAGGATTAAAAATTGCTAAAAAATACAATTTTGCCTTAGAACAATCTTACGCCTACAGCTGCTTATCAGAATTATATCAACAAAAAAAAGAATACCAAAAAGCGCTTGAGTACCATAAACTCTCTTATGAATTTGAAAACAAAATTTCTAACGAAAGAAACACACAATATGTAAACGACCTTATTATAAAGTACGATAGTGAACGTAAAAATAACGAGATAAAAAACCTTGCCAAACAAAATGAGATTGCAAAGTTGCAATTGATGAAAAATAGAAATATTTGGATTATTATTATTGTAACTTTTTTATTAATTATTGCAGTTTTATACTTTTTGTACAGACAGCGTTTACTGCAAAAACAAAAACGCATTTTAACTTTAGAGCAAGACGTTTTAAGAACGCAAATGAATCCTCATTTTATTTTTAATGCGTTAAACTCTATTAAACATTACATTATTAATAATGAGCAAAAAAACGCAGTTCGTTACCTAAATAAATTTTCGAAACTGGTTCGTAAAATCTTAGAATCTTCCAAATTAAAAGAGGTTTCTTTACAAGAAGAATTAGCAACTATGGATTTATATATGAACATAGAAAACATTCGGTTTTCTAATGAAATTGAGTATGCTATTAATGTTGATGACAGAGTAGATTTGGCAAATATTAAAGTACCTCCTTTGGTCTTACAACCCTTTTTAGAAAATGCCTTATGGCACGGATTATCTTCTAAGAAAGGTGATAAAAAAATTCTTTTATCTGTGTTTCAACCCTCAAAAGCATTTATTCAAATTGATATAGAAGATAATGGTATTGGTAGAACTGCTTCTGCTAAAATTAAATCGAAAAAAATTATCAATAGAAAATCAATTGGAATAGAATTAACCAAAGAACGCTTACAAAACTTTATAAAAGATTTTCAAAATCCTTTTAGCCTTATTTTTAACGATTTATTTGATGATGACAAAAAACCTAAGGGAACAAAGGTTGCCCTTAGAATTCCTATAATTTAAAATATACTAAACTTGTTTATCAAGATTTATTTTTATTGACAGTAGATAACAGGTTGTGTTATAAAAAACGATTGAAATTATTATGATACTCACACAAAAACTCATATAAGAAAAGCTTTTAGCAAAAATCCTTCTAATCTTTATAGTTATGGAGTATGTTTTTCTGCTACTTTTTCCAGCTCATCATACCAATGTTGTCCAAATTTTCGAATTAAAGCTTGTTTTACAAATTTATAAACAGGTACCTGTAACTCTTTACCTAAAGAGCAAGCATCATCACATATTTCCCATTTATGATAATTTACAGCCGAAAATTCGCTGTAATCTTTAACACGAATTGGGTATAAATGACAAGAAATTGGTTTTTTCCAACCTATTTCACCTTGATTATATGCCTCTTCAATACCACAAAGAGCCGTATTTTTATCATCAAAAATAACATAAGCGCAATCTGCCCCTTTAATTAAAGGAGTTTCTAATTCTCCCCATTCATTAGCAATCCAAGCACCTTGCTTTTCTATTGCTTCTATTCCCTTTTTTCTTAAAAAAGGTTTTACTTTGGGGTAAATTTCTTCTAAAATTTTGGCTTCTTCTTTTTCTAGAGGCGCTCCTGCTTCTCCATCAATACAACAAGCCCCTTTACAAGCTGATAAATTACAGACAAAATCTTTCTCTATAATATCTTCTGAAACTATGGTTTTTCCTAATTGAAACATAACGCAAAAATAAGAATATTTATTTCTGATTTTTTTTCATTTTCGTAAAAATAGTTAACTACTTTTGCAAAAAATTTAAAATTTAAAAAATGGTTTTCGATTTCAAAGAAATATTAACTGCATTTATGGTATTGTTTGCGGTTATCGATATTATTGGAAACATTCCAATAATCATAGACTTACGCAAAAAAGTAGGTCATATTCAATCTGAAAAAGCCTCTTTAATTGCAGGTTTTATTATGGTTCTCTTTTTATTTGTAGGTCAAAGTTTATTAAGCTTAATTGGTATTGATGTAAACTCTTTTGCTGTGGCTGGTGCTTTTGTGCTATTTTTTATAGCTTTAGAAATGGTTTTAGGCATAACATTATACAAAGATGATAGTGATAACAATGCTTCATTAACAGCAGCTGTATTTCCTATAGCTTTTCCACTAATAGCTGGTCCTGGTAGTTTAACTACATTACTTTCTTTAAGAGCAGAGTTTGCAATACAAAATATTATTGTTGCTGTAATTTTAAATATAATTTTTTTATATCTTGTGCTTAAAACTTCATCTAAAATTGAACGTTTATTAGGTTCAGGTGGTATCCAAATAATTCGTAAAGTTTTTGGAGTAATATTATTAGCAATATCTGTAAAGTTATTTGCTCAAAATATAAAAATGTTATTTGTTTAAAATGATTTTTGATTGTTTAATAGTTGGTGGTGGTGTTTCTGGAATGCAATGTGCGTTAGTTTTGGGCTCTGCTAAAAACAAACCTTTTGTTGCTGATAAAAAAATAGGAATTATTTTACATCAAAGAGCATCACATTTAGAAAATGCTCTTTTTAACAATGTTTTAGGATTGTCTGCCAGAACTCTTGGTAAAGATATTTTAAATGATGGAAAAGCCCAATTAACTAGTTTATATTCAGATATTCATCAAATTGAAAAAGAAAAAGTAGTTGCTGTTGATAAAACCGGAGATGAATATATCGTAAAAACCAATAAAAACAGCTATCAATCAAAAATTGTAATTTTAGCACTTAATTACGCTAAACCTTTTACCATAAAGGGTTTAGAGAACTTTGTAATGCCTCACCAAAAAGCAAATACTGTTAAAAATAGAGTTCAACTTAAAAATAAAGACCATTTTATTGACAAAGGATTGTATTGTTGTGGTACAATTGCAGGGCATAGAAGTCAATTTGCTATTGCTGCTGGAAGTGGTGCTTCTGTAGCTACAGATGTCTTAACACTTTGGAATGATGGAAATCATACAAAAGTTCATGATAAAGTATGACGTAAATCATATTTTTATCCTCTTTATATTTATAATTTTACAATCAGAAATCAAATTACTGAGAATATAATAATTTCTGACACTAATATTTTATAAATTTAAAAGGATTATAAGATGGAAATCAAGAAAAACCCTCGCCAGCAACTTGAAAATTTTAGCAAAATTTTCTTTCAAATAGGTATTGTTTTAACACTATTTATCATTTATACTTTCATTGAACACAAAACCTATGAAAAAACTTATGGAGAATTAGAAACTGTTGTTTTAGTAGCAGAAATGACAGAGGAAATTCCGATTGTTAAGGTCATAAAAATTAAACCCACTCAAGTAAAAACTCCACCACCACCTTCAATAGAAAAATTAGAAGTTGTTAAGGATGATGTTGAGGTTCCTGAAACCATTATAGAGTCTACAGAAACAGATGAAAATGAAGCTATTACTGATGCTGATGTAACTACAGACGATATCGTAGAAATTGCAGAACAAGAATCAATTGTAGAAGATGTACCTTTTATGATGATTCAAAATGTACCTGTTTACCCTGGCTGTAAAGGTAATAATGAACAATTAAAAAAATGTTTTACAAAAAAGGTTTCCAAACATTTTGGTAGAAATTTTAATGCTAATTTAGGAAACGAACTTGGCTTAAGCTCAGGTAAAAAAAGTATTTATGTAGTTTTTACAGTAGATAAAGCAGGTAATATTACTAATGTTAGAGCAAGAGGTCCACATCCTACTTTAGAAAAAGAGGTTGTACAAGTAACCCAATCTTTACCAAAAATGACACCTGGTAAACAACATGGGGTTTCTGTAGGGGTTACCTATAGTATTCCTATAACTTTTGAAGTGATTATGTAATGTAATTATAATTGATAAAAAACGAAAAAAGTCTAGTTCTTCAACTAGACTTTTTGTTTTATAAAATAGGAAGTTACCTTTACTCTACTGTAACTGATTTCGCTAAATTTCTTGGTTGATCTACATTTTTTCCTAACATTACTGCTATATGATATGATAATAACTGTAAAGGAATTGTAGTTAACAATGGCGTTAAAGCTTCTTCTGTATCAGGTATTTCAATAGTATGATCTGCAATTGCTTTTACTTGAGTATCACCCTCTGTAACTATTGCTATAATTTTACCTGCTCTTGACTTAATTTCTTGAATATTACTGACTACTTTTTCATAATGCCCTTTATTTGTTGCAATAACAAATATTGGCATATTTTCATCAATCAATGCAATGGGTCCATGTTTCATTTCTGCTGCAGGGTAACCTTCAGCATGTATATAAGAGATTTCTTTTAATTTTAATGCGCCTTCTAAAGCAACAGGAAAATTAAATCCTCTCCCTAAATACAAACAATTGGGTGCATCTTTATATACTGCTGCGATTTTTTTTACATGTTCATCTATATCTAAAAGCTTTTCTACCTGTCTAGGAATTAATTGCATCTTAAGAATATAATTCTCAAAAGCATGATCTGCTAAAGATTTATTGGCTCTACCTAGTTTCAGAGCAATTAAGGTAAGTACAGTGATTTGTGTTGTAAACGCTTTAGTAGAAGCAACACCAATTTCTGGTCCTGCATGGGTATATGCACCTGAGTGAGTTTCTCTGGCAATAGATGATCCTACAACATTACAAATACCAAAAACAAAAGCGCCTTTAGATTTTGCCAATTTAATAGCTGCTAATGTATCTGCTGTTTCTCCTGATTGTGAAATCGCAATTACAACATCTTTATTAGTAATTATAGGGTTTCTATATCTAAATTCTGAAGCATATTCAACCTCAACTGGTATTCTGGCCATCTCTTCAAAAAGATATTCACCCACTAAACCTGCATGCCAAGATGTACCACAAGCAACAATAATAATTCTATTGGCATTGATAAATTTGTCTATATTTTGTTCAATACTAGACATTTTAATCAATTTTTCTTGTGCAAGCATTCTACCCCTAAAAGTATCTGTTATTGCCTTAGGTTGCTCATGAATTTCTTTAAGCATAAAGTGATCATAACCTCCTTTTTCTATTTGATCCAAACTCATTTGAAGTTCTTGAATTATAGGATCAACCATAGAGTCATCATCAATTTTATGTACTTTTACACCCTTACCAAGTTTAATAATCGCCATTTCTTCATCATCTAAATAAATAGCATTTTTTGTGTATTCTACAAAAGGTGATGCATCTGAGGCAACAAAAAACTCTTTCTCATTTTTTCCAACACCAATTGCTATTGGGCTTCCTAAGCGTGCCACAATTATTTCATTAGGTCTATTTTTATCAAAAACTGCTATTGCATAAGCTCCAACAACGTTTGTTAATGCTAATTGAACAGCTTTACCTAATTTGCAACCTTCGGTTTCCTTAACCTCTTCAATTAGGTTTATTAAAACTTCTGTGTCTGTATCACTTTTAAAAGAATAGCCTCTAGAAATAAGCTCTGTTTTTATGGTATCATAATTTTCTATAATACCATTATGTACAATTACTAAGTTTCCAGAATTTGATGTGTGAGGATGCGAATTAATATCATTAGGTACACCATGTGTTGCCCAACGTGTATGGCCTATACCAATATTGCCTACTTGTCTTTTTTTATCATTATTCGTAATTCTTTCTAAATCAGAAACTTTTCCCTTAGTTTTAGAAAGATGTATGTTTTCACCATCATAAATCATTACTCCAGCACTGTCGTAACCTCTGTATTCCAATCTTTTTAAACCATTTATTACAATTGGATAAGCTTCTCTATAACCAATATAGGCTGATATTCCGCACATAAAATTTGTTTTGTGGTGTGAAGTTAATTATTATCTTCTGAATATGATATTTTTAAAACCGCTTTTTTTGCTGTATTTGTAGTTAAATTGTTAAAAAGCGTAACAGCTTTAGGATTCCAACTAAAATTATTAAAAATAGTATCTGTTGCACTTACTGTGTTTGGAAGGGGAATTGAACTCGGAAAATCTGAAATATTAAAAGCCTTTAATTTAAAGTTTGGTGAATAATTAGTTTCTCCACTTAATATATCAGATACATGCTTGGTAATTCTAAATGTATATTTTTCTACTGCTCCACTTGCGTCCCTTTGCAACTCACCTCCAAAAAATAGTTGCTCTCTGTAACTATCTTTAACTTGTCCAAAACCTGCATTAACTTGAGTGTTGTCCTGGTATAGATATAACCTGTTTGGAACATGTGTTGTATCTGCAGATTGATTGATGTAAAATGTTAAAGAAGCATCATTTACCAATAAATTTCTTGCTCTAAGTTCATCAATTTTACTTTGATTAAATAACGTAATAGTACCTTCACTACCTGCTGTACCTTGAATAATGATTTCTTCATTATTAGGGTATACTTTATCATCCATAGTAAATGTATTTACTCTAAACCCTGATAATGGAAAGGAGTTGTTTTTGGTGATAGTATCTATTACTATACTTCCAGATTTTAAAACTGTATTTGTATAATAAGCTTCTATTGATGGATTTAAAGCTGTGTTTGTGTTGTTAAAATTAAAAGAAATTAAAGAACCGTCAGTACCTGTTGCTTCTATAATTAAGCCTCTAAAATAATTATTAAATGCTTCTTGAGAATCGAATTCTACAGATTCATATTTGTCTAAAAAAAGTGCTTTAAATTTTTCTTCATTTAAAGGGATTCTTACAAAAGGAATTTTAGCTGTATTTGTTGCCGAATTAAAAATCTCTAAGGTATCAGTAGTTGCAATACTATCATCAAATAGTCTTCTTTTTATAACAAGAGTGGTATCTGCTGCACTAGGTTTAAAAGCAATGTCTGCATTGGCATTAAGCCTATCTATTTTCTCAAAAACATCATCAGAAAAAAAACGATTTATTTTTGATGGATCTGATGGGTCATAAACATTCATATATGTATTAGACCTATACACATTTATAGTAAATTCTTTTGTTGGGTTTCCAATAATGGAATCTAATTCGTAAGCATCACCATCATTATTCAGTTCTACCTGATAAGGTAACTTTAAAAATACAGTATCTATTTTAGTAACCACTGTAGTATCTGCACCGTAAATATTTTCATCATCAACAACTTGCAAACTTGGTGTAATGGCTACTTGAGAAACAATAGAAGCTTCTAATTTTTCATAATCAGAACTGGCATAAACACCCAACAAATATTGCCCTAATCTTCTTGAAATATTGTCTGACTGAACCCTTTCTAAAGGACTATTTTCTGCAGTAATATCTACTAAAATTGCGTTAGTGGTAAACCTTGTGTTGGTTAAAACGTTAGAATCTATATTTGTAAAGTCTTCTTCACAAGATAAGATTGCCATTGATAGGCATATAAAAACACCTAAATATAGGCTTTGTTTAATATTTTTTTTCACTTTCAAAAAACAATTACTCTGCTGCAATTAAATCAGCATAAAAATTCAAATAAGATTCTTTTAAATGCTCTGATTGATATTCTAAAACAGGCAAATCATCTTGTTCTTCAATAAAAGAACTTAATTCTTCATCAATTGTTTCACTACCATGAATAATTGCATCAGAATTTTCGACTGCACTTTTTAAAATATTAATATGATTTGGTTTTGTTATCGTAGCTATTTTATTAGAGTCATTTAGGTCAAATTTCACCTTATCAGCTAAATTTGTATTTAAATCTCCTTTAAAACCGCTATTATAAAGCGAAGTAACAATTTTACTTTCAGTAAACAATGGTTCTTCTTTATAAAATTCTCTTAAATAAAGTGGTAATAAAGAAGCCATCCATCCATGAATATGAATTACATCTGGTGCCCAATTTAATTTTTTTACAGTTTCAACAACCCCTTTTGCAAAGAAAATAGCTCTTTCGTCATTGTCTGGAAATAACTGGTCGTCTTCATCTGTAAAAACTGCTTTTCTCTTAAAATATTCTTCGTTATCTATAAAATACACTTGCATTCTTTCTTTGGGTATAGATGCAACTTTTATAATTAACGGCATATCTACATCGTTCACCACTAAATTCATCCCAGACAAGCGAATTACTTCATGTAGCTGATGTCTTCTTTCATTAATAACACCAAATCTTGGCATAAAAATACGGGTTTGAACTCCTTTTGAATGTGCATTTTTGGCAGATGTAAATGCTGTGGAAGAAAGTTCTGTTTCTGGTAAGTAGGGAACAACTTCTGATGATACGAATAAAATTCTCTTGTCCTTCATTAAATCAAACTCTTTTATAAAAATGCAAAAGTACGAATTTTTATGCTAATATGGTGTTAAAATGGTAAGTTTGCATCCATTATACAGCCTTTTACTATGAATATTTTTACTGAAAAGCAGCCTTTAAAAGTGCATCTCTCTAAGCTAAAAGCTCAACATAAAAAAATTGGTTTTGTAGCAACTATGGGTGCTTTACATCAAGGTCATTTGTCTTTAATTCAACGTGCACAACAAAAAAATGATGTTGTTGTGGTAAGCATTTTTGTAAATCCAACTCAATTTGATAAAAAAGAAGATCTCATCAACTACCCAAAAACTTTAGAGAATGACACTAAATTATTAAAAAGTGTTGCTTGTGATGTAGTGTTCCACCCTTCTGTAGAAGAAATGTATGGTGAAAACACAATTTCTGAGCATTTCGATTTTGGTGGTTTAGAGCATGAAATGGAAGGTGAGTTTAGAACTGGTCATTTTGATGGCGTTGGCACTATTGTAAAAACCTTATTCGAAATTATTGAACCTGACACTGCCTATTTTGGTCAAAAAGATTTTCAGCAATTGCAAATCATCAAAAAGATGGTAAAAATCTGTAAACTTCCTGTAAAGGTTAAAGGCTGCAAAATATTTAGAGAAGAAGATGGTTTGGCAATGAGTTCTAGAAACACAAGATTAACTCTAGCACAAAGAAAAGCGGCCCCTTTTATATACAAAACACTAAAAAAAGCTAAAAAGAAATTTAAGAAAGAAAGCAGTACTAAGGTTAAAGCATGGGTAGAAAATCAATTTAAAAAACAAGAAATATTAAATTTGGAATATTTTACTATTGCTGATGAAAAAACATTAAAGCCAATTAAAGATAATGAACCTGATAAAAAATACCGTGCTTTTATTGCTGTTTTTGCTGGCGAAATTCGTTTGATTGATAACATGCCTTTAAAAAATTAAGACCAGCAATTAAATATCAAAAATCATGTAAACTACAATTCTAAATTACGACTTTTAGACGTATTAAAATTGAGTTTCACTAACTAAAAAAATAGTATTTTTGCAAAATGTTAGTACAAGTAGTAAAATCTAAAATCCATCGTGTAAAAGTTACAGGTGCAGATTTAAATTATATAGGTAGCATTACCATTGATGAAGATTTAATGGATGCTGCAGGAATTATTGAAGGTGAACGCGTACAGATTGTAAACAACAACAATGGTAATCGTTTAGAAACTTATGCTATTCCTGGACCACGTAAAAGTGGAGAAATTACATTAAATGGTGCAGCATCTCGTTTGGTAGCGGTTGGTGATGTATTAATTTTAATTGTTTACGCATTTATGGAATTGGAAGAAGCCAAAAAATTTAAACCTCAATTGGTTTTTCCGAACGAAAAAGACAACACACTTACTTAATTTTGAACATTAAAAAAATCTTAAAAACCATATTACCTCTCGTTTTGGGAGGTTTTTTAGTTTGGTATTCTTTATCGGGCATTTCTGTTGAAACCTTAGGTCAATATTTTAAAGAAGCCAATTATAGTTGGATTTTTCTGGGTTTATTATTTGGTATTCTTAGTCATCTTTCTAGAGCTTATAGATGGAAGTTTATGTTAGCGCCTTTAGGGTATACACCAAAATTTACCAATAGTGTTTTAGCTGTTTTGGTTGGTTATTTGGTAAATTTAGCCTTACCAAGAGCAGGTGAAATTTCTAGAGCAACAGTAATGGCAAACTATGAAGACATTCCATTTGAAAAAGGTTTTGGAACTATTGTAGCAGAACGTATTGCAGATTTAATTATGATGTTGGCTATAGTAGCCATTACACTTTTTGTACAATTCGATTTTATTTACAATCTATTAACCAACAACTTCAATCCCACAAAAATTAGTATTGGTTTAGCAATTTTAATTGTTGGTTTTTTTATTTTTTCATCCTTTGTAAAAAAAGCAAAATCAGGATTTTTATTAAAAATTAAAACCTTTGTTACGGGTTTAATAGAAGGGGTTACAAGCATTTTTAAAATGAAAAATAAATGGGCTTTTATTTTTCATACCATTTTTATTTGGGTAATGTATGTAGCCATGTTTTGGACAACAATCCCTGCAATTGAAGGTTTACAAGTGCCTTTTGGCGGAATTTTAATCGGCTTTATTGCAGGAGGATTTTCTATTGCTGCCACAAATGGCGGAATTGGTTTATACCCAATTGCTGTGACTGGAGCCTTAGCTTTATTTAATATTCCTACTGAACCAGCTACCGCTTTTGGGTGGATTATGTGGACCGCACAAACAGCCATGATTGTGGTTTTTGGTGGACTCGCTTTTCTTTTGTTACCCATTGTAAATAAGAACAAATAACTTCGTGTAATTTCTATTAAAAATTTTATCTAGAACTTGGGCGTTCCCTAAAGGTCGCGCTTTCACTACTCGCTTTTTTTTATGCTGAATTTATTTCAGCTTCTGTAAATATTTGTAAGTAATTTTATTGTTTAAATAAGATAAAGAAACAAGTACAGCATAAAAAAAGAGCTCAAACAGGTCGTTCAATCGCTAACGCAACTATTTGCCAGCTTATAAAAAATCCGAAGAAATTTTTTTTAATTTAAGAGCTCAAAACTTTTTAATACCCAAGACCCTTCAGGTTTTAAAAACCTGAAGGGTCAACTTTCTTTAATAAATTTCTAGAATAGCAAGTTGTAAAAAATAGATATTTATAATCTAACTTTACTTTGTAACTTTACAACTTTACAACTCTAATAAAAATGGCCAAAACCAAAACAACTTTTTTCTGTCAAAATTGTGGCACACAACATGCAAAATGGGTAGGACAATGTGGAGCTTGTAAAGAATGGAACACCATTGTTGAAGAAGTAATTCAAAAAGAAGAAAAACGCGTTTGGAAACAAGCTAGCACAGCAAAACAAATCACGAATAAACCACTTAAAATTGCTGATATTATTCTTAATCCCGAAGAAAGAGTTATCACCAATAATAACGAGTTAGACACTGTTCTTGGTGGTGGTTTGGTAAAAGGTTCTGTAACACTTTTAGGGGGTGAACCTGGTATTGGAAAATCTACTTTATTATTACAAGTCGCACTAAACATTAGCCAAAAAGTGTTGTATGTTTCTGGTGAGGAAAGTCAATCTCAAATAAAAATGAGAGCAGAACGTTTGGATGCAGAAAACTCTAATTGTTTAATTTTAACAGAAACCAATACCCAACAAATCTTTAAAAACATCGAAGAAACTGAGCCCGAAGTTTTGGTGATCGATTCTATACAAACCCTGCACACTAATAGTATTGAAGCTTCACCTGGAAGCATTTCTCAAATTAGAGAAACCAGTGCAGAATTGATAAAATTTGCCAAAGAAACTGCAACACCTGTGTTGCTGATTGGGCATATCAATAAAGAAGGAAATATTGCAGGACCAAAAATTTTAGAACACATGGTAGATGTGGTTTTACAGTTTGAAGGTGATAGAAATCACACATACAGAATATTAAGAAGTCAGAAAAACAGGTTTGGTTCCACATCAGAGTTAGGAATTTATGAAATGTTATCAAATGGTTTACGAGAAATTTCGAATCCGTCAGAAATCTTAATTTCAAAAAAAGATGCAGATTTAAGTGGTACTGCTATTGCATCAACCTTAGAAGGAATTCGTCCATTAATGATAGAAATTCAAGCGTTGGTTTCTACAGCAGTGTACGGAACTCCACAACGCTCTACAACAGGTTATAATCTAAAAAGGTTAAATATGTTATTGGCGGTTTTAGAAAAAAGAGCTGGTTTTAAATTGGGTGCAAAAGATGTTTTTTTAAACATTACTGGAGGTATTATTGTAGATGACCCCGCTATTGATTTGGCTGTAGTAGCTGCCATTTTATCATCCAATCAAGATATAGCTATCAACCCAAATGTATGTTTTGCTGCAGAAGTAGGTTTAGCTGGAGAAATACGACCAGTTTCTAAAATTGATCAACGTATTACAGAAGCAGAAAAGTTAGGTTATAAAAGTTTTGTGGCCTCTAAATACAATAAAATTTCATCTAAAAATCATTCTATTAAATTGATTTTAGTTGGTAAAATCGAGGAAGCTTTTGCTACTTTGTTTGCTTAAATTTTGCACATAAAAAAAACCGAACATTTCTGCTCGGCTTTTTATAAATTTTATAAAATTAAATTTAAACTTCAAAAATTTCACTCAAAATTTTTAGAAATTTTACTTCTTATTTACTTTCTTTATGTATTGATCTAAAGCCATAGTCATAGATGGTGTTTCTTTAGATGGCGCAACAATATCGCACTTTAAACCTGCTTCTGTTACGGCTTTTACTGTAGAATTGCCAAAGGCAGCAATTCTTGTTTGGTTTTGCTTAAAATCTGGAAAATTTTGGAATAATGATTCTATTCCAGAAGGACTAAAGAATACCAAAACGTCGTAAAACACATTTTCTAAATCAGACAAATCACTAACTACAGTTCTATACAAGTTTACTCTCTTCCAGCTTACCCCTAACTTATCTAACTCTTCAGGTATAGATGGTTTTAATTTATCTGATGAAGGTAATAAGAATTTTTCTGTCTTATGTTTCTTAATTAATTTTGTTAAATCAGTAAAAGTTCTGTTACCAACATAAATTTTACGTTTTCTATACACCACATATTTTTGTAAATAGTAAGCTACAGCCTCAGACTGGCAAAAATATTTCATGGCATCTGGCACCTTAAAACGCATTTCTTCTGCTATTCTAAAAAAATGATCAACCGCATTTCTGCTCGTTAAGATAATTGCTGTAAAGTTTTTTAAGTCTATCTTTTCTGCTCTTACCTCTTTTACAGGTATTCCTTCCACATGAATAAAAGATCGAAAATCTATTTTAACTTTCTGTTTATCAGACAAATCAAAATAAGGAGATGTTTCTGTCTTTGGTGCTGGTTGGGAAACCAAAATCGTTTTCACTTTCATACACTTTGTATTTTGTATTTAAAACATCAATTTAAAAGCTACAAATAGCGGTGCTATTTCAAGGGCGCAAATATACAAAATAAAATAAAACAACTTATTAAAAATCAGCTTTTTATTTCTTGCAATTAAAAACACGTATCGTAAAGCAAATAAAAAAGCGGCAAAAATTAATAAGTATTGCTTATTTATATTTGCGTATACAAATAAAATTAAAGCAATGTATATTAAAAAGGATACGCTATGCAGATAAGTATTCTTTAAATACACAAAAAACTGTACACTTCTTTTTATCATAAATAGCAATAAAAACAAGTACTCCAAAATTCTTTTTGCTGTAAAATAAAGCAATACATAAATTGTAATTGATAAAAAAGCTGATAAACCTGTTTTTGATTCTGGTAGTTCATAAAGTTTAAATTGATACAGTAAAAAAGAAAATACCAAAACAGAAAATGTAAACATTAAAAGCGGAAAGCCTTTAAAAAAAGATGTTCCATCTATATCTTCATCTTCAATAATTGTAAACCTAAAAAATGCGAAAAAATTTTCTTTTACTTTTTTTGAATTGAGCAATTTTAACACAACAATGCTCGAAAATAATATCAAGAACAATAGGGTAACCCAATCATTGGTATGTACTATTTTATCAACGGCTTGCAATTAACTTTTATTTATAAATGATTCCCACAAAATTAGTGATTAATTAATGTATATTTGCGTACTTTCTACTGAAAATTAATTTATGTCAGACGCTTTAGTAATCATTCCTACTTACAACGAAAAAGAAAATATTGAAGCCATAATTAGAGCAGTTTTTAGCCAAAAAAAAGCATTTCATATTCTTATTGTTGATGATAATTCTCCTGATGGAACTGGAGTAATTGTAGCACGATTAATTACTGAATTTCCGAATCAACTTTTTCTGGAAAAAAGAAAAGAAAAAAATGGTTTAGGTACTGCCTATATTCATGGTTTTAAGTGGGCTTTGTCAAAAAAATATGAATACATTATTGAGATGGATGCTGATTTTTCTCACAATCCTGAAGATTTAATAAGGTTGTACAATGCTTGTGCTAAAGAAGGTGGAGATGTTTCTGTAGGTTCAAGATATGTGAATAATCAAGTTAATGTGGTAAATTGGGATATTAAACGTTTACTACTCTCTTATTTTGCCTCTAGATATGTGCGTATTATAACAAGAATTCCAATTTTTGACACAACAGCTGGTTTTGTGTGTTGGAACAGAAAAGTTTTGGAAACCATACAATTAGATAAAATAAAATTTATAGGTTATGCTTTTCAAATTGAAATGAAATTTAAAGCCTGGAAACATAAATTTAACATTAAAGAAGTTTCTGTAATTTTTACTGATAGGGATTTAGGTGCCTCTAAAATGAGTGGAAATATTGTTTCTGAAGCACTTTTTGGAGTGATAAAAATGAGATTAAAAGGATTACCAAAATAAAAACACAAATGAGTAGTTATTTACTAAAAAATGCAACAATAGTTAATGAAAACAAAACCTTTAAAGGTGATGTATTGATTGAAGGTGAGAAAATTAAACAAATTTCATCAACCATTAATGCATCAGAAAATACAGAAATTATTGATGCTGAAGGAAAATATCTTATTCCTGGTTTTATTGATGATCAAGTACATTTTAGAGAACCTGGTTTAACGCATAAAGCCAATATAGCAACCGAAAGTAGAGCTGCTGTTGCTGGTGGAATTACTACTTTTATAGAACAACCCAATACAGTACCACAAGCTACAACTCAAGATTTATTAGAAGATAAATTTCAAATAGCTGCAAAAGATTCGTACACCAATTATTCTTTTATGTTTGGTGGTACCAATGATAATTTAGATGAATTATTAAAAACCGATCCAAAAATGGTTGCTGGAATCAAGTTGTTTTTAGGATCGTCTACAGGAAATATGTTAGTTGATGATGTAGAGGTTTTAGAAAAGATTTTTTCATCAACAAAAATGATTATTTCTTTACATTGTGAAGATGAAGCTACGATCAGAAAAAATACGGCTGAATTTAAAGAAAAATATGGCGATGATATTCCGTTAAAATATCACCCGATTATTAGAAGCGAAGAAGCTTGTTATATTTCTTCTTCAAAAGCCATTGAATTAGCGAAAAAAACGGGTGCTAGAATTCATATTTTTCACGTTAGTACCGCAAAAGAAACAGCATTGTTTAGAAACGACATTCCTTTAGAAGAAAAACAAATTACTGCAGAAGTTTGTGTGCATCATTTATGGTTTTCGGATAAAGATTATGAAGAAAAAGGAACTTTTATCAAATGGAATCCAGCTGTAAAAACTGAAGAAGATAGGCTAGGTTTATGGGAAGCGCTCATAGATGACAGAATTGATGTATTAGCAACAGATCATGCACCACATACTTTAGCAGAAAAACAAAATGTTTATACAAAAGCACCAAGTGGTGGGCCTTTAGTACAACATGCTGTTACTGCTATTTTAGAAAAAGTGAAAGAAGGTGTAATTTCAATTGAAAAAGCAGTTGAAAAGATGAGCCATAACCCTGCAAAACTATTTCAAATTAAAAAAAGAGGTTTTATTAAAGAGGGTTTTTATGCAGATGTAGTGCTTATTGATCCTAATGCATCTTGGACAGTGGCTAAAGACAACATTTTATACAAATGTGGCTGGTCTCCTTTTGAAGGTACTACATTTTCACATACCATTACACATACTTTTGTAAACGGAAACCTTATGTATAATAATGGTGTTTTTAATGATGAAATTAAAGGAAAACGCTTGACATTTAATCGTTAATATGAAAAAAATACACTTTTATATTCTCTTAATTTGCATTGTATCCTGTACAAGTAATACCATTTTTGAAAAGCCAAAAGACTTGATTCCAAAAGATACCATGAGTCTAGTTTTACAAGAGTTGGTTATTGCGAGTTCTTCTAAATTTATCAAAAATAAAAACTTAGAAAAAAAAATAAATTATATGCCTTTAGTGTATGATCGTTTTAAGATTGATAGTACTCGTTTTCAAACCAGTAACTTGTATTATATGACTACGATAGATGATTATCAAGAAATTATAGAAAATGCAAAAGAAAATTTAGAAAAACAAAAAGCCATTTTTGATAAAATAAAAACAGTCAAAGATTCAATAAGAAAAGATTCTTTAGAAAAAATTAGAAAATTCCGAGAATTACAAAAAAAGCATGATTCTACCCGTAAAAAAGTTTTAGATTTTAAAGATACTTTGCTTTTAGAAAATAAAATAAAATCTAAATTTTAGTGTATTCTTTACATATTTTTCGAATTGAATTTTCAATTTTTTCAAAACTATAATTCAATTCGTTTTGCAGCTTTTTAGAAGAATATTTTGATACAGCATGCGCACTTCTGGCTGAATATTTGCTTAATAAAGGTGCTTTACCTGTTATTTTAGACATTAGCCAAGCAAATCTCCAGAAAACCCCAGTTTGCCAAGGTTTTATTTGTATTGATGGTCGTTTTTTACCAAAAGCATCTGCAATTGCAAAAAAGATTTCTTTAAAAGATTTATTTTCTGCTACCAAAATAAAACGCTCATTTTTAATGTCGGAATTCATCAACTTTATCATCGGTTTTACCACATCTTGTACAGCAACAAAACCAGTAATCCCTTTTGTATAATACTTAAAACCATGGTAAACTTGACTGAATAATTTACCAGAACCAGACTTCCAAAAACCACTTCCTAAAATAACCCCAGGGTTTACAATTACAACATCAATGCCTTCTTGGCTTGCTCGCCAAACTTCCATTTCTGCCCCAAATTTGGTAATTGAATAACCGCTATTATCCAATTCTTTATTCCATTCACATTCTTCTGTAATCATTTCGTGTTCATTTTTTGCCTCACCAACAGCAGCAATAGAACTTACAAAACATAGTTTTTCAATTTTAGCATCAATAGCAAGGTTTACAACAATAGCAGTACCATGAATATTCACTTTTCGCATTTCAATATAATCATTAGGATTAAAAGAAATAAACGCAGCACAATGATAAACGTGTTGTATACCTTTAAACGCTAAAATCATAACAGGTACTTTTGTAATATCTGCTTTAAACCATTCAATTTTATCAAAAAAAGAAGCATCAGAAGTGTAGTACGAAAAGACTTTTTTCACCTTTTCTATAGAGGATTTTGTTCTGTAAATGGCCCTAATTTTATCATTTTTTAAACTTAAATGATACAACAAATGCGAACCCACCAAACCAGTACCTCCAGTAACTAAAATCATACTACGAATTTAGCATATTTTGGTTGATAAACTTATATTTGCCAACTGATAAATTGATAACAATGAAGAATTTTATTGAAGAATTACGATGGAGAGGAATGATGCACGATGCCATGCCAGGAACAGAAGAACATCTTTTAGAAGAAATGAGAAGCGCTTATGTAGGTTTTGACCCTACTGCAGACTCTTTACATATTGGTAATTTAGTGCCTATTATGCTGTTAGCTCATTACCAAAGATGTGGGCATAAGCCAATTGCTTTGGTAGGTGGTGCAACTGGTATGATTGGTGATCCTTCAGGAAAATCTGCAGAACGTAATTTGTTAGATGAAAAAACGTTAAGACACAACCAAGAATGTGTAAAAGCACAATTAGGTCATTTTTTAGACTTTACTTCCGATGCTGAAAATGCTGCAATTTTAGTAAATAATTACGATTGGATGAAAGACATTTCATTCTTAGAATTTATTAGAGATGTAGGTAAACACATCACCGTAAATTATATGATGGCAAAAGATTCTGTAAAAAATAGAATTGGTGCAGCCTCTAAAGAAGGCATGTCTTTTACAGAGTTTACGTACCAAATGGTGCAAGGTTATGATTTTTTGCATTTATTTAGAGAAAATGCAACTACCATACAAATGGGAGGTTCTGATCAATGGGGAAATATTACCACAGGAACTGAACTAATTCGTAGAATTGGCAATGGAAAAGGCTATGCTATAACTTGCCCATTAATTACAAAATCTGATGGCTCTAAATTCGGAAAATCGGAAGGTGGTAATGTATGGCTAGATGCCAAGAGAACATCACCTTATAAATTTTACCAATATTGGTTAAATACGTCTGATGAAGATGCAGAAAAGTATATTAAAATCTTTACTTTTTTAGACAAAGAAACAATTAATACTTTGGTTGCTAAACACAATGAAGCACCTCATGCACGAATTTTACAAAAACGTTTAGGAGAAGAAGTAACCGTTTTAGTACACGGAAAAGAAGAGTATGATAAAGCAATTATGGCCTCTAGTATTCTTTTTGGTAAATCTACTGCTAGCGATTTAAAATCGTTAGATGAGCAAACTTTTTTAGATGTTTTTGATGGTGTACCACAAGCAACAGTTTCTACAGCTGATATTGCTGATGGTTTAGATATGATTGGTGCGTTATCTGCAAAAACCAACTTTTTAAAATCTAATGGAGACGTTAAAAGAGCTTTAAAAGAAAATGCTATTTCTGTAAATAAAGAAAAAGTAAACGATAGTTTTACGATTACTAATAATGATTTAATTGCTGGTAAATACGTGTTGTTGCAACGTGGTAAAAAGAATTACTTTTTATTACGAGTTGAATAGCTTTTTTTAAATTGCAAACTAAAAATATTTAGAAAAAATATTCAAGATTATATTTTGTAAAATGTAATCTTGAATAGTAACACTTCTAGAAATAAGATCAATTTAATGCCTTAATTTTAAGGCATCTTGGCTTTCTTATAAGGGCTACTTATGGTTAAGTATTACAAGCTCTTATTCAACTCAGTAGGTATTTTCAATAACCTTGCTTAAACTCTTCCATAGCTGGTTTTACCTATTTTTTTAGTATCACTGGAATTTTTAACCCAGACCAAAAACTTTGTTTTTTAAAAACAACCAAATTCAGCTAAAAACACCTTAAATATAATCATATAAATATCAGCTATTTATAATTTCCCTCTCCCCATTTATGGGGAGGCTTATCCCCATAAATGGGGAGAGAAAATTTTCACCATAAATGGGGATTGACAAGCATCCTTTTTCAAATTAGCTTTACAAAACAAATAATTGCCGATTTTTTTCAACCTTAAAAAGGTATTCGGATCACTAAAAAAGTTGGGTTTACAGTTAAAAACATATGGTTAATAGAAGTGTTATTTGAGATATAAGTGGTTATGAGCAATTTGAACAGAACGGTTAAAGAAAACTATAAAAAGATTGAAAAATCGAGAAGAGGCTAACCATCTCAAAACAGTTGGATTTCCTAAAGACAACTGAAATCTTAAAATAGATATGAAACAACAAAATGGAAAAGAAAGTATAAACCGAGAGTTTAAAAAATCAAAAAAAACTCTCACAAAAATTACAAGAATGAAAAATATCAAATTTAAATTAGGATTTAGCTTGATTGCTATACTTTTTATTGTTGCTTGTTCAAAAGAGGACTCAACAAAAATTGAAACTACACAACTCAAAGTTTCAGATTTCAATAAAATAGGGAAAATACACAATTCTTTTCTTACAAATGTAAAAGACAATTTTAAAATAATTGAAACCTTTACGGATGAACAGGAGAAGATTGAGGCAATTTATCAATTTAACAAAGATTTTGTCACTTCATTAGATATTTCTTCAACTGAAAAAAATCTTCTAATTGCTGATTTAAATAAGACTAAAAGTTTAGTAAAGGAGGATGTTTTAATATCTAAAAGTTTTGGAATTTCAATTAACAATAAGTCCAATAGTAAAAAACAAGAAAACGAAGAAAATCTTTTTGATATAATTGAAAATTTAAAAACTGATGGCAAAATCAATAATGAATCTTATCAAATACTAAATTCATTGTCAAATGACTTAAAAGCTAATTACGAAGGTTCTTTATCTGATAATCAATTAAAAATTAATGTACAGTTACTTATTAATGATTTCAACAATGTTGGTTATTCTGAAAATACTGAAGGTGAGTTGGTAGGTACAGTTTTGGCCATTTCTATCTCCTCAATAGAATGGTGGGAGCAAAATCCTGACGCATTAGATAACTTAGCTTCAAAAAGTAATGCATCAAATAAAGCGTTGATTGCACCTTGGCTTGCAGCAGATTTAGTAGGTGGTACTCTCGGAGCAGTAGCTTCCGCTGGTATCCAAAAAGGTGTTAATGGCGATGTGAACTGGGAAATTGTAGGTTGGTCTGCTCTTGCAGCAGGTGCTACAGCTTCTACAGGTGCAGTTGGTAAAATTGTAAAGTGGTTATTTTAACTATGAAAAAAGTACCATTTAAATCAATCATTATTATCATTGTTATTTTAACCTCAATATGGACACCTGCCTTGTTAGATGAAATTTCTATGAAAAATTCTCTCATTATAACAATAAGTGTATTTATTGGTAGTTTTGCAGGATATTTTATATTAGAAAAGGGAAAGAAAAAAAGCTCATAACAAAGAACTGAGTTAAAAAACAACCATTTTCTTCATTAAATTTAGCCATTAATTTTCCTGGCATTGTTGAAGTAGAATAAATCTCCTTTGGTCGATTTATTTCCAATTCAACAAGCTAAAATTATCATTATTACTTTTATATTTTTATTTCACCTTTAAGACTGAAACGTGAGTTTCATCATAAGGAATGCCTGATTTTACAATCGCAAAACTTTGTTTTAATAGTTTGTTGGAAACTGCTATCAATGCTAGTTTTTTACTCTTTCCTTTGCTTGTAATTCGTTCAAATATTGCCTTACACCCTTTGTTATGCTTGTAAGCACTAAAAGAACACAAGAAAAGTAAGTTCCGTAACTTTCTATTCCCAACTTTGCTTATTCTGGATCGACCACGAACACTACTACCAGATTCTCTGATTGTGGGAGTTATACCTGCATAACTGCACAATTGTGAAGCCGTCTCAAACTTCTTAAAACCATCTGTAACTACAATTAAAAACAAGGCTGTTTTAAGACCAATTCCAGGAATACTCTGTAATAACGTCAATTGCTTTTGCTGGTCTTGCTTTACTAAACTTAATAGTTTTTGTTCTATGAACTTCAGCTCTTTATCTAAATATTTAAGGGTGCTTCTCAAAGAGCGATAAACAAACTTTGAGGGAATTCCTAGTACTTCTTCTCCGTGAATTTTATTTTTTACAGCTGTTCTTGTTTTTAAATAATTATCCATTAATCGAAACAACTGCAAACACTCACTTTGAATATCTGTAAGCGCATTATACAAAGGAAATGATTGGGTTAAACCATAATTACAAATTGATTTAGCATCACTTTTATCCGTTTTTACTTTGGCTAATTTCATTTGTATAAAACGCTTTATAGACAATGGATTTACAACTGAAACACAAACACCCTTCTTGTATAAAAACTGTGCAAACCTGTAATGATAATAACCGGTAGCTTCCATAACTACTAAACTATTCTTGGGTAGTGTTTTATGAAACTTTTTAAAGCCTAATTCATCATTTTTGAACTGCGAATGACCTTGTATACTACCATAACAATCAAAG
>NZ_CBFHZT010000017.1:0-62452 GCF_965660385.1 Polaribacter sp. | reverse complement strand
AGCAGAAGTATAAAAATTACCTTTTTCATATTATACGAAAACCCTCAAAATTGAGGGTTTTTTTACGTTTTTTAAGTTAAAACTATCTCTTTTGATGATATTTACTCAAAACAATGTAATAATTTTCACTACTTTTGACTATTCTAAACTTTAGAAATTAAACTTTAATTATGACAAAAATCTCTGCAGCAATTACAGCAGTAGGCAAATATGTTCCTGATTACATTCTAACCAATAAAGAGTTAGAAACACTTGTAGAAACTAATGATGACTGGATTACTTCAAGAACAGGAATTAAAGAAAGAAGAATCCTTAAAGGAGAAGGTTTAGGAACTTCATATATGGCAATTAAAGCTGCTGAAGAATTACTTCAAAAATCTAATACAAAAGCAGAAGATATAGACATGATTATTGTGGCAACTGCAACACCAGATTTAATGGTGGCTTCTACTGCTGCATACGTAGCTTCAGAAATTGGAGCAAAAAATTCGTTTGCATACGATTTACAGGCTGCATGTTCTAGTTTTTTATACGGAATGTCTACAGCTGCCAGTTACATAGAGTCTGGTAGATATAAAAAAATCTTATTAATTGGTGCAGATAAAATGTCATCAATCATCGATTATTCTGATAGAGCAACCTGTATTATTTTTGGTGATGGTGCTGGTGCTGCATTATTTGAACCTAATGAAGAAGGGTTAGGTTTGCAAGACGAGTATTTAAGAAGCGATGGTATTGGAAGAGATTTTTTACGTATCGAAGCTGGAGGCTCTATAATGCCACCAACCTTAGAAACTGTAAAAGCCAAAAAACATTTTGTTTATCAAGAAGGAAGAACTGTTTTTAAATATGCAGTTTCCAATATGGCAGATGTTTCAGAAAAAATGCTTACAAGAAACCAACTTACAGAAAACGATATTCAGTGGTTAGTACCACATCAAGCAAATAAAAGAATTATAGAAGCAACAGCCAACAGAGTTGGTGTTGGGCCAGAAAAAGTAATGATGAACATCCATAAATATGGAAACACAACCTCAGCAACTTTGCCACTTTTATTAGCAGATTATGAAAATCAATTAAAAAAAGGAGACAATTTAATTTTTGCTGCATTTGGTGGTGGTTTCACTTGGGGAGCTATTTACTTAAAATGGGCTTATAATTCATAAAAATAAATTAACTAAACGATCATAGGTATGGATATTAAAGAAATTCAAAATCTTATAAAATTTGTAGCAAAATCTGGCGCTAGCGAGGTAAAGCTAGAAATGGAAGATGTTAAAATTACCATTAGAACTGGTTCAGGCAAAACAGAGACCACTATAGTGCAAGCTCAACCAATGCAAGCAGCCCCTCAAGCTGCTCCAGTACCAACAGCACCAGTTGCATCAGAACCAATAGCAACAAAATCTAATGAGGTTGATAATTCTAAATTAGTTGAAGTAAAGTCTCCTATTATTGGTACATTTTATAGAAAACCAGCACCAGATAAACCTAGTTTTGTAGAAGTTGGTTCAACTATAAAAACGGGTGATACTGTTTGTGTTATAGAAGCAATGAAATTGTTCAACGAAATTGAATCAGAAGTTTCAGGAAAAATCGTTAAGGTTTTAGTAGATGATTCTTCTCCAGTAGAATTTGATCAACCTTTATTTTTAGTAGATCCATCATAATAATTACGAATTATGAATTACGAATTCAAATCTCGTAATTCACAATTTATAATTCATAATTTTTAAAGTATGTTTAAAAAAATATTAATTGCCAACAGAGGTGAGATTGCACTGCGTGTAATTAGAACTTGTAAAGAAATGGGCATAAAAACAGTTGCTGTATATTCTAAGGCAGACGAAGAGAGTTTGCATGTTCGTTTTGCAGATGAAGCTGTTTGTATTGGACCAGCACCAAGTAGCGAATCTTACTTAAAAATGCCCAATATCATTGCTGCTGCTGAAATTACAAATGCAGATGCTATACATCCTGGATATGGTTTTTTATCAGAAAATGCTAAATTTTCTAATTTATGTGAAGAACATAACATTAAATTTATTGGAGCAACTGGTAAAATGATTGACCAAATGGGAGACAAAGCCAACGCAAAATCTACGATGATTGCTGCTGGTGTTCCCTGTGTGCCTGGTTCTGAAGGGGTTATTGAAAACTTTGAAGAGTGTGAAAAATTAGCTGTAGAAACTGGTTATCCAGTTATGCTAAAAGCTTCTGCAGGTGGTGGAGGTAAAGGAATGCGTGCTGTTTGGAAACCAGAAGATTTAAAAGAAGCTTGGGATTCTGCAAGACAAGAATCTAAAGCTGCCTTTGGAAATGACGATATGTATATGGAAAAACTCATTGAAGAGCCAAGACATATCGAAATTCAGATTGTTGGAGATTCTTATGGAAAAGCTTGTCATTTATCAGAGAGAGATTGTTCTGTACAAAGACGTCATCAAAAGTTAACGGAAGAAACGCCTTCTCCTTTTATGACTGATGAATTGAGAGAAAATATGGGTAATGCTGCAGTAAAAGCCGCAGAATATATTAAATATGAAGGAGCAGGTACAGTAGAATTTTTAGTGGATAAACACAGGAATTTTTACTTTATGGAAATGAATACTAGAATTCAAGTAGAGCATCCTATAACTGAAGAGGTTGTAAATTACGACTTAATTCGTGAGCAAATTTTAGTAGCTGCAGGTGTACCAATTTCTGGAAAAAATTACTATCCAAAGTTGCACTCTATAGAGTGTAGAATTAATGCAGAAGACCCTCATAATAACTTTAGGCCAGCTCCTGGAAAAATAAACACATTTCATGCTCCTGGAGGTCATGGAGTTAGAATGGATACACATGTGTATGCAGGTTATATGATTCCGCCAAATTACGATTCTATGATTGCTAAGTTAATTGTAACTGCACAAACAAGAGAAGAAGCTATTAATAAAATGAAAAGAGCTTTAGATGAGTTTGTGATTGAAGGAATTAAAACTACAATACCTTTTCATAGGCAATTAATGGATCATCCAGATTATGTGGCAGGTAATTATACCACTAAGTTTATGGAAGATTTTAAAATGAATTCTTAGAGCAATATATTGTTTTAGGTTAATATAAAAATAGAGAATACCCTTTCGTATTCTCTATTTTTTTATCTTTATACCAAAATAGGATATTTATGAAAATTGACGGAATTGATAAAATTATCATTAAAAGATTGGTAAAAGACGCAAGAACACCTGTATTAAGTATTGCACGAGAAGTGGGTATTTCTGGTGCAGCCATTCATCAACGTTTACGAAAACTAGAAAAATCGAAACTAATTGATGGGTATAAAATGATTATCAATCCTAAATCTTTAGGGTATACAACTACCGCTTTTGTTGGTATTTTTTTAGATTCAGCAAGTTTGTATTCATCAGCAATAAAAAGGTTGCAAGATATCCCTGAGGTAGTAGAAAGCCACTATACTACTGGAAATTATGCTATTTTTATTAAAATAATGTGTAAAAATAACGAAGATTTAATGAATCTTTTAAACAAAAATATTCAAAGTATTAAAGGGGTTTCTAGAACAGAAACTTTTATTTCTTTAGATCAACAAGTTGATAGACAGATTACTATTTAATAATTACCAATTATCTATACTATATTGCTATTTAAGGAGTACTGCAAACTGATTATCAAATAAAATACTACAATCCGAATTTTTATGTGAATTTTGCTTCAATACTAAATTTATTAAATGAAATCACTATCAATACTTTTTGTAGATGATGATAAAATTGAGAGGCTAAAATTTCAAAAGGCATGCAAACAAATTAATGTACACAATACGGTTTGTGAAGCCACCAATGGTAGTGTAGCTTTAGATATTTTGCAAAAAGAAAATTTTACTTTCGATTTGATAATTTCTGACATCAATATGCCTAAAATGAATGGTTTCGAATTTTTAGAGTCATTAAATACCTATCAAAAATCAAAATTGATTCCTGTGGTAATCATGTCAACCTCAGAAGATATTCTAGATTTAGAAAAGTGTTATAAATTAGGCGTTTCTGGTTATTTTTCAAAGCCTTTAAAATATTTAGACTATTTAAACAAAGTAACATCATTGTTAGATTATTGGAGTAAAGCCAATTTGGCATAAAAAAAACCAGTTTATAATTATTATAAGAATACTTACCGTGGAAAAACCAAATTTATCTGTAATTAAAGAAATTTCTGGAAACGATATCGATTTTAAAAATAGTATTTTAGAGATTATTAAAATTGAGTTTCCAAAAGAAGTAGCCGTATTTTTAAAAAGTTTTGAAAATAAAGATTTTCTTGAGTCTGCAAATAATGTACATAAATTAAAACATAAAATTAGTTTATTAGGGCTACAAGAAGGTGAACAACTAGCAGCTAATTTTGAAAAAGACTTAAAACAAGGTAATACTAAATTGTACCAAAAGTTTCTTGAAGTTTTAGATAAAATTCACGTATATTTATACTAAATTAGAATCTTCTTTGTAAGAATATGAATTGTATAATTATAGATGATGATGCAACATCAAGGTTAATTATTGATAAACTTTGTGCTAAATCAGAACATATAAATGTTGTTAATGAATTTTCATCAGCAATAGAAGCCATTAAGTATCTCAACACAACGAGTGTAGATTTGGTGTATTTAGACATACATATGCCTACTTTTTCTGGTTTTGATTTTATTGAAACACTTAAAAATCCACCCAAAATAATTTTAACAACAAGTGATAAAAATTTAGCACTTGAAGCTTTTGAATATAAAAGTGTTGTTGATTATTTGGTGAAACCTGTAACAAAAGAAAGGTTTGATAAATCTTTATCGAGACTTAAATCTTTATCTACCCCACTAAAAGATGAAAAAATCACCAAAATAGCTACCTCAGAATTTATTTATGTGAATGTAGATAGAAGATTAGTAAAGGTGAATATACCAGATATTTATTTAATTGAGGCTAAAGGAGATTATATCAACATAAAAACACAAGGAAAAAATTATATTGTACATTCTACATTAAAGAAAATTGAAGACAAATTACCCAAAGAAACGTTTTTTAAAGTGCACCGCTCTTACATTATAAATATTTCTGAGATTATTGATATAGAAGACAATTCAGTTTTAATTCAAAAAGAGGTTGTACCAGTAAGTAGATCCAATAAAAGTGAATTAATGAAAATGTTAAATTTATTATAATTTTTAACTATTCATCGAAACTTTGAAGTCATTCGTCGATTGTAAAAAACCAATAATCGAATTTTAATATTAAATTACAGACAATACAACTATTTTTGTAGAATAATTATAAGTTGGGGGATTTATAAATATAACAGAGGAAAGCTAATTTTTATAATTAGCTTTTTTTTTTGTTTTATACTTAAGAATTAAAAAGGCACTTTCAGAAGTAAATAAACACTTGTTTATCAGTTAAATAAGTTGTATTTTAGATAAAATCAAACCCCGAAAATGAGCTGTACACTCAAAAAACGGGGTTTTAATCTTCTTGTCTATGTCTAAAATACAAAGAATAACGGACTTTCAACACAAATTTTCATTTTTAACTCCTTCAGATAATTTCGATCTTTATTTTAATAGATTTTTATCTAGTGATTTGGGTAAAATTTACACAGCGATTCCTTTTGATGATTTGGTATTGACCTTTAAAATCAAGGAGTTTTCTAAAGGGACAAAAAACTATTTTAGTCCAAAAGGTAAAATTGCCTTGATGTTTTTAAAACATTATGCTTGCTGTTCAGATAAAAAGTTAGTTGAACAATTGAATAGTAATATCGATTATCAATTTTTCTGTGACATTAGTTTAGGGCATCATCGTTTAACAAATTATAAAATTGTGAGCCAAATACGATGTGAATTAGCTCAAAATTTATCCATAGAAAAGACCGAGAAAACATTATTTAATTTTTGGTCTAATTACATAGAAAATAAAAATAGTATTACAACTGATGCTACTTGTTATGAAAGTGAGGTTCGTTATCCAACGAATCAAAAATTACTTTGGGAAGCTGTTCATTGGAATCATCAACAGCTTAAAATAATTTGTAAAGCATTAAAGTTAAAATTGCCACGTAGCAAATATTTAAAATGGAAGAAAAGATATATTGGTTACAGCAAAATGCGAAGAAAAACCAATAAGCAACGAACACCATTAACAAGAGCTCTATTACACTTATTAAAAAAACTAAACAAAATTTTAGATAGTTTAGAAAAACAATATGATTTTGAAATATCTCCCAACTATTACAAACGAAGATAAACAATTAAAAAAATTAGCAAGCAACAAACCTTACTATTCACTACAGCAGAAAAACCTAAAAACAGAATCGTAAGTATAGACAAAGATTATTTGAGACCAATAGTAAGGGGAAAAGAAATTAAATCAGTAGAATTTGGTGCAAAAGTAAATAAACTACAAATCGATGGAATTAATTTTGTTCAACGAGTTAGTTTTGATAATTTTAATGAAGGCACTCAATTTAAAAACACCATTTACAAAGCACAAAGGTTAACAAAAACCAAAGTCAAAATAGCAGGTGCAGATGCAATTTATGCAACAAATAAAAATAGAGTTTTTGCTACTTCTAAAAAGATACAAACTGATTTTAAACCAAAGGGAAAACCATCAAAACATAGGAAACAGCAACTAAAGTTAGCTAAAATAATAACCAAAGAAAGAGCTACACGTTTAGAGGGAAGCTTTGGCAAAGAAAAGGAGCACTATCATTTAAAAAAAATAAAGGCAAAAACAGAAAAGACAGAAATTCTCTGGATTTTCTTTGGAATCCATACTGCAAATTGCCTTGAAATTGGGAGAAGAATACAAAAAAAAGATCTTCAAAATATAGCTTAATTTACTACTGAAACTACAAAAGAGGGGGATAGTTATGCCTTCTTTATATTTAAGTGAGAAAAATTACTCTTAAAAAATAAAAAAGCTAGAAAAAAATCAGTTTTCTTTAGCTTTTTAAAATTCTAATCATATTTTCTAAGATACTTCTGAAAGTGCCTAAAAAAAATAAAGAATGTGTCTATATTCTTTATTTCAGCAGAAAATACCATTACATAAAGATCTTTGTGCAAGAACTGTATAAAAAATGAAAGAAAGCGTTTTTATTTTATTTTTAAGGACGATTCTCTAACAATCAACTCTGCCTCTAAAATAATTTTATTTAACGTTTGTTTTACCTTCTTTTTGTTGGTGTAACCCAAAAATGTTTCTGCAGCAATTTTTCCAATTTTATAACTATGTTGGTTAACACTTGTCATAGTAGGTGTTACCATTTTAGCAAAAGGTTCATCACCAAAACCAACTAAAGCAATTTCATCAGGAATCTTAATTCCTTTTTCATTTAGCACTTGTAAGGCTCCTAACGCAGCATAGTCTCCAGCAACATAAACAGCATCAGGTTTATCTTTTAAAGCTAATAATTCAAGCATTTTTGCTCTTCCATCGTCAATACTAAGATTACTTTCAATTAGCAATTCTTCAGTTACAGGTAAATTGTTTTTTTTTAGAGCATCAATGTAACCTCTAATTCTATTATTGTAAATTCTGGTATGCTTATAACCCCCTATGTGAGCAATTCTTTGACAACCTTGAGCTACTAAATGATTTACAATTACATGACTACTATTGTAATCGTCAATTCCTATATAATCAACATTTAAATCATTTTCACCTCTATCAAAAGTGATTAATGGAATCCCTGCTTCCTTAATTTTTTCATAATAGGCTAAGTCTATGGTTTCATTTGCCATAGAAGCAATGATTCCATCAACTTGAGTATATAAAAGCGCATCTATATTTTTACATTCTTTTTCAAAAGACTCGTTAGATTGTGTAATGATTATATTATACCCTTTTTCATTTAAAACTTCTTCTATATTATGTATAGTTGCAGAAAAGAAATTACTATTTGTTTTTGGTACAATAACACCAACTAAATTACTTCTTCCACTACGCAAAGCACTTGCTAAATGATTAGGTTGGTAATTTAAATTTTTGGCAACTTGTTTTACTGCAATTTTGGTTTTTTCACTTATTCTATCATCATTATGGAGTGCTTTAGAAACAGCAGCAGCAGAGATATTTAACACGTTTGCAATATCTTTTATGGTAGTTCTGTTTTTTTTTGCCAAATTTTTATATATTTGCTTAATCGTTTAAACAAAGATACATTCTTATTTTTAATAGTCAAAACTAAATGTTAATCAGTAGTTTTGATTTTATTTTAACAATTTGGTTAAACGTTTAACTAATAAGTGTAAATTAATAATATAAGTATTAAGATGAGTAAAGTAGTTACATTTGGAGAAATCATGTTAAGATTAGCTCCTCAAGGATTTTTAAGATTTTCACAAGCAAATAATTTTGATGCCATTTATGGTGGAGGAGAGTCTAACGTAGCAGTTTCTTTAGCAAATTATGGTGTTGATGTTGATTTCGTAACACGTTTGCCAAAAAACGATATTGGGGAATGTGCAATGATGGAAATGCGTAAAAGAGGTGTTGGTGTTGATAAAATTGTTTGGGGTGGAGATCGTTTAGGGATTTACTTTTTAGAAACAGGAGCAGTATCAAGAGGATCTAAAGTAGTATATGATAGAGCGCACTCTGCAATTGCTGAAATAGAATCTGGAATGATAGATTGGGACACTGTTTTTGAAGGTGTAGAATGGTTTCATTGGACAGGGATTACTCCTGCAATTTCTCAAGGTTCTGCAGATGTTTGCTTAGAAGCTGTAAAAGCAGCTAGCGAAAAAGGAATTACAATCTCAACAGATTTAAACTATAGAGCAAAACTTTGGAAATATTGTGATGATGCACATAGAGAAAAAGTAATGACAGAATTAACTTCTTACTGTGATATTGTTTTAGGAAATGAAGAAGATGCAGAAATGCATTTTGGAATTAAACCAGCTGGTATTTCTGTACAAACAGAAGGACATAACGTAAAAGCAGAAGCATTTTTATCGGTTTGTGAGCAAATGATGGAAAAATTTCCAAGAGCTAAAAAAGTAATTACAACTTTAAGAGGTTCTATTTCTGCTTCTCACAATACTTGGGCTGGTGTATTATATGATGGAAAAACTTTATACCAAACACGTCAGTATCAAATTACAGATATTGTAGATAGAGTTGGTGGTGGAGATTCTTTTATGGGAGGTTTAATCTACGGATTGTTAAAATACCCAGAAGATGACCAAAACGCATTAGACTTTGCAGTTGCAGCTTCTTGCTTAAAACACACTATTAAAGGTGATGCAAACTTGGTAACTGTATCTGAAGTAGAAAAATTAATGGGAGGTGATGCTTCTGGACGTGTAGCGCGTTAATTAGCTTTAATTGTTCAAACTGTGTAAATGTTTAAGCGTTTCACACTAAAACAATTACACGATTAAACAAATAAACATTTTAAAATGGCACAATTTACAAGAATAGAAGTAGCACAAATAATGAAAGATACAGGAATGGTTCCTTTATTTTTTCATAAAGATATAGAAGTAAGTAAAAAAGTTTTAAAAGCATGTTATGATGGTGGTGCAAGACTTTTAGAATTTACAGCACGTGGCGATTTTGCTCACGAAGTTTTTGGAGAGTTAACAAAATATGCTATAGCAGAATTACCAGGAATGGTAATGGGTGTTGGTTCTGTAACAGATGCTGCACAAGCTTCTATGTATATGGCTTTAGGAGCAAACTTTATTGTTACACCAGTTTTAAGAGAAGATATTGCAATTGTATGTAACAGGAGAAAAGTTTTATGGTCTCCTGGATGTGGAACTTTAACAGAAATTACAAGAGCAGAAGAATTAGGATGTGAAATTGTAAAGTTGTTTCCTGGTGATATCTATGGACCTCAATTTGTAAAAGGAATTAAAGGACCTCAACAATGGACCTCAATAATGCCAACTGGTGGTGTTTCACCAACCAAAGAGAATTTATCTGCTTGGTTTGCTGCTGGTGTTACTTGTGTAGGTATGGGATCTAAACTAATGGCAAAAGATGCTGATGGCAATTTTGACTATAATAAAATTGAAGAAATGACTAGAAATGCTTTAAATATTATAAAAGATTTAAAGAACTAGTTAGAATTTGAATTATTTAAAACGAAGAAGACTCCAGTATATGCTGGAGTTTTTTTTTGCAATAAATCCAAAAAAATATAAATCTACCTTTATTTAAACCTTTGTTTGTAGCTTTAGTCTAAGCAGTGTAAATTAACTACTTATGAAGCAAGAACACATTCAACATTTGTATAGGCGAGCAAGTTTCGGAATTCATATTTCTGAATTAAAGAAACTAGAAAAAAAATCAAGAAAACAGAATGTGTCTATTTTGTTTAAAGACTCAAAACAAAATAGCCCTTTAGAATTAGATTTTGGAGACTTGCTTCAATACAAAAATAAATCTTATAAAGAATTAAAGAGAGAGCTTACAGAACCAGAATTGCAAAAACTTAGAAATCAACTTCAAAAAAAAGTAAGAGTCTTAAATTATACTTGGATTGATAGGTTACAATCTCCAAATGCAAAATTAAGAGAAAAAATGACTCTTTTTTGGGCCAATGTTTTTGTGTGTAGAGACAATCAAGTTTTTTTTATTCAACAATACAATAATACGTTAAGAAAACACGCTTTAGGTAATTTTAGAGAATTTGTAAAGGCAGTTGCCAAAGAGCCATCTATGAGTAAATACTTAAACAATAATAAGAATGTAAAAGCAAAACCTAACGAGAATTTTGCTAGAGAGTTAATGGAGTTATTTACTTTAGGTGTTGGCAATTATACTGAACAAGATGTTAAAGAAGCTGCAAGAGCTTTTACAGGTTGGTCTTTTAAGAAAAATGGTGACTTCTTTTTAAGAAATAAACGACATGATTTTGGCGAAAAAACCTTTTTAGGTAAAACAGGAAATTTTGATGGAGATGACATTATAGACATTATTTTAGATCAAAAACAATGTGCTCGATTTATTTGTACTAAAATTTACAAGTATTTTGTGAATCCTAAGATAGACGATAAACGATTAGAAGAAATTACCACTATTTTTTACAAAGATTATGATATTGGTAATGTAATGCACTACATTTTTACAGCTAATTGGTTTTATGCAGATGAAAACATAGGGGTAAAAATAAAATCTCCAATTGAATTGATAGTTGGTTTAAATAATGTGGTTCCGTTAACATTTAATAAACCTAAACAATTAAATTATCTTCAAAAAATGATGGGGCAAGTATTGTTATATCCAGAAAATGTTGCAGGTTGGAAAGGTGGTAAAAGTTGGATAGATTCTAATACATTAATGTTTAGAATGAAGCTACCTTCATTGTTGTTAAATAATGCAATTATCAACTTAGAAGAAAAAGGAAGTTTTGAAGATACCTTTGATAAATATTACGAAAACACTAAAAAGTATGGTAGGTATATTAAAACTACCAAAGATTGGGAAACTTTTGAGAAGCATTATGGTAACGCAAATGCAAAAGAATTAACGAAATTACTAATTGCATCTCCTTTAGATGAAGACACCAATGGCTATCTACAAAATTTAGAAGTAAAATCGAATAGAAATTTTTGTGTTCAACTTATGTCTATTCCAGAATATCAACTTTGTTAATCTTATAATGATGAAAAGAAGAGATTTTTTAAAGCAAAGTACATTAGCAAGTAGCTTGTTTTTTGTGCCAAATTTTGTAAAAGCTTTTGAGCAGGTTTCAAAAGGTAATTTTCAACATAAAAAGCTAGTTATTATTCAATTATCTGGTGGTAATGATGGTTTAAATACTATTATACCTTATAGTAATGATGTGTATTATAAAAGCAGACCAAAACTTTCTATCCCTAAAAATAAGGTCTTAAAAATTACTGATGATTTAGGTTTTCATCAAAATTTAGCACCCTTACAAAATTTATACGATCAAGGTTATTTATCGATTATTAATAATGTTGGGTATCCGAATCCTAATAGATCTCATTTTAGATCTACAGATATTTGGCACACTGCAAGTAGTGCCAACGAAACAATAACTTCTGGTTGGGTAGGGAGGTATATAGAAAAATATGGCAAACATCCTTACAATGGCATTGAGTTAGATGATAGTTTATCGCTTATTATGAAAGGTGAACACATGAACGGAATTGCAACTAAAAACGCAAAATTATTATATAATAACACCAGAACTCCCTTTTTTAGTAAAGTGTTAAAACATCAAACAGATGAGCACTTGAGTGAACATAATTTAGGGTATTTGTATAAAACGATGATTGAAGCAAACTCATCTGCCAAATATATTTATGAAACTTCAAAAACGTATAAAAGCGATTTAGAATACCCTAAAAACCCATTTAGTGGTCAATTAAAAACTACAGCAGAATTCATTAATTCTAATGTAGATAGTAAAGTGTTTTATGTATCAATGGGCGGTTTTGACACACATGCTAATCAAGCAAACAAACAGAATCGTTTGTTAAAAACTTATAGCGAATCCATAGAGGTTTTTGTAAATGATTTAAAGAAAAACGGTACGTTTAAAGATACATTAATTCTTACTTTTTCTGAATTTGGTAGAAGAGTGCAACAAAATGCTGCAGGAGGTACAGATCATGGAGCTGCAAATAATCTCTTTTTAATTGGTGAAAACTTAAACAAAAAGGGTTTTTATAATGATGCACCAAATTTATTGAATTTGGATGACAATGGAGATTTGATTCACACTGTAGATTTTAGGTCTGTTTATGCTACTATTTTAGACAAATGGTTGCAAGTTGATGATGCTACTATTCTCAATAAGTCTTTTAGTAAGTTGCATTTTATATAGTGATTTCTATTAAAGTGGATATTTCAAGGTTGGTGAAAGCGATAATTTTATCACACTTATTTATGGCAATTCATTAGAAAAAAGTTAATAATGCTGAAAATATGTTTAGCTTAAAAAAAAGGTTAAATTCTGATCAACAAAAAAATCCTGAGCTTTTGCTCAGGATTTTTTTATTTATTTTACCAAATTTTGGCTACATTTCTAATGCTCTTTCTGGATTTCCATCCATCAATAATTCTACAGGATTTTCTAAAGCTTCTTTAACAGCCACTAAAAAACCTACAGATTCACGACCATCTACAATTCTATGATCGTAAGATAATGCCACATACATAATCGGTTGAATTACAATACCACCATTAACAGCCATTGGTCTGTTTACAATATTGTGCATTCCTAAAATTCCACTTTGTGGAGGATTGATTATAGGAGTTGATAACATAGAACCAAAAACACCACCATTGGTAATCGTAAAAGTTCCTCCAGTCATTTCATCAACCGTAATTTGTCCATCTCTTGCACGTAAAGCCAAGCGTTTTACTTCGCTTTCTACGCCTCTAAAAGATAAATTTTCTGCATTTCTAATTACTGGTACCATTAATCCTTTAGGACCTGAAACTGCAATAGAAATATCTTGAAAATCATGTTTTATTTGAAAATCTCCATCAATCATTGAGTTTACATCTGGATACATTTTTAGGGCTCTAACCACAGCTAATGTAAAGAAAGACATAAAGCCTAAACCAACTCCGTGTTTTGCTTTAAAAGCCTCTTTATATTGAGATCTTAAATCAAAAATTGGTTGCATATTAACCTCATTAAATGTAGTTAACATTGCAGTTTCATTTTTAACAGAAACCAAACGTTCAGCTACTTTTCTACGTAGCATAGACATTTTCTTACGCTCAGTTCCACGAGAACCATTTGCAGGTTGAGTTCCCATAGAAGGTACAGCTTTTACTGCATCGTCTTTGGTTATTCTACCATCTTTGCCTGTTCCTTTAACAGCTGATGCAGGTATACCTTTTTCTGATAATACTTTTTTAGCAGCAGGTGAAGCAGTTCCTGTAGCGTAAGTATCTGCTTTAGGAGCAGTAGAAGTTTCTGCTTTCTTTTCTTCTTTTGGAGTTTCCTCTTTTGCAGCGCTATCATCACCTTCTGGTTTTGCAGCATCCATATCAATTAAACAAACTACAGCACCAACTTCTACAGCATCGCCTTCTTCAGCTTTTAAGGTGATAATTCCACTCTCTTCAGCAGGCAACTCTAAAGTTGCTTTATCAGAATCTACTTCTGCTATTGGTTGATCTTTTTCAACGTAATCTCCATCTTCAACTAACCAAGTTGCAATTTCTACTTCTGTAATTGATTCTCCTGGAGAAGGAACTTTCATTTCTAAAACACTCATGTTTTCTATTTTTATTCTGAAATTTTATAATCTTAACTATTAAAAACGCTATCTATAACTGCCTTATGACGCTTTTTAAAACGTGTACTTGAACCAGCAGCAGGAACAGCATAGTAATTACGAGAACGTACACTTAAGTTTTTCAACTCAAAACGTTGCAGCATATAACTCCAAGCTCCCATATTTCTTGGTTCTTCTTGTGCCCAAACATATTCTTCTACATTTGGATATTTATCAATAATTTTTTGAATCTTTTCTTTGTGAAGTGGGAATAATTGCTCAATTCTAATCAATGCAACATCTTCTCTTTTCAATTCTTCTCTTTCTGCTAATAAATCGTAATAAAATTTACCCATACAGAATACCATTTTTGTAACGCCTTCTTTGTTTACAGTGTCATCAATAACCTCTTGAAATTCACCAGTGGCTAATTCCTCAATAGCATTTACGGCTTTTGTATGACGTAATAAACTTTTTGGTGTAAATACAATTAATGGTTTTCTATAATCACGTTTCATTTGACGACGTAATAAATGATAAAAATTGGCTGGAGTTGTACAATTCGCAACAGTCATATTATCTTCAGCACATAATTGTAAATAACGTTCTATTCTTGCTGATGAATGTTCAGATCCTTGACCTTCATATCCATGAGGTAACAATACAACAATTCCGTTTTGCACTTTCCATTTATCCTCGGCTGCAGAAATGTATTGATCAAACATGATTTGAGCGCCGTTAGAAAAATCACCAAATTGTGCTTCCCAAATGGTTAGTGTATTTGGGTTACCCATTGCATAACCATAATCGAAACCTAAAACACCATATTCTGATAATAACGAGTTGTAAATCGTCATTTTACCTTTGTTGTTTGGGTTGGTGTTTAATAAATTTATTCTCTCTTCAGTAACTTCGTCTCTTAAAATAGCATGTCTGTGAGAAAATGTTCCTCTTTCTACATCTTGTCCAGAAATACGAACATTATATCCTTCCTCCATTAAAGAACCATAAGCTAAGTTTTCTGCCATACCCCAATCTAATTGATTGGTTTCAAAAGCCATTTTAGCTCTTGCTTGCAAAATACGTTCTGCTTTTCTTACAAAATTTGCACCTTCTGGAACTGTAGAGACTACTTTTGCAATGTTTTTTAAATTCTCTAAAGGGTAGGTAGTATCTAAAGGCGTTAGCATTGCTGCTTGGTCTTGGCGCTCAAAGCCTTCCCAAGTAGATTTCATAAACTCGGTTACTTTAGAGGTTTCATCTTCTTTAGATTTATCGAATTCAGAGTTTAACATTTCTTTGAATTCACTCGTAATTTCTTTTACATAGCTATTTTCAATTGATCCTTCAGAAATTAATTGAGAGGCATAAATGTCTTTTGGGTTTTTATGTTTAGATATTGCCTTATATAATGTTGGTTGTGTAAAACGAGGTTCATCACCTTCATTATGACCGTATTTACGATATCCCAATAAATCAATAAAAATATCTGTTTTAAAGCGCATTCTAAATTCTAAAGCCATTTCCATGGCATGACAAACAGCTTCAGTGTCATCTGCATTTACGTGTAAAACAGGCGATAATGTAACTTTACCAACATCTGTACAATAGGTACTTGAACGTGCATCTAAATAATTAGTTGTAAAACCAATTTGGTTATTTACTACAATATGTACAGTTCCACCAGTTTTATAACCATTTAATTTTGCCATTTGAACTACTTCATAAGCAATACCTTGACCTGCAATTGCAGCATCACCATGAATTACAATTGGTAATATTTTACTAGAGTCTCCATTGTATTTTCTATCAATTTTTGCCCTAGTAATACCTTCAGCAACAGATGCAACTGTTTCTAAGTGAGATGGATTTGGAACCAAGTTCATTTTGATTTCATTTCCATTTCTAAACGTTTTACTTAAAGTTAGCCCTAAATGGTATTTTACATCACCATCAATGTCTTCATCTTCGAAATCTTTTCCTTCAAATTCACTAAATAGTTCCCTAACAGGTTTTTTAAAGATATTAACTAAAGTGTTTAAACGACCTCTGTGTGCCATTCCTAAAACACATTCTTTAACACCAAAATCTTCAGCAGCATTTCTTAGCATTACTGCAATTCCAGGTATTAAAGTTTCACCACCTTCTAAAGAAAATCGTTTTTGCCCTACATATTTTGTTTGCAAAAAACTCTCAAAAGTCACAGCTTGATTTAATTTACCAAAGATGTATTTTTTGGCATCAGCACTATAAGTAGGGTGGTTGTCGTTTTTATTTAAACGGTCTTGCCACCATTTTACTTTTTTAGGATTACGCATGTACGTATATTCTACACCTATAGAATCACAATAAATGCGTTTTAATTTTTCGATAATTTTAGCCAGTGTCGTTTTTCCAAGACCAAGAATTTCACCTGCCGAAAATTCTTTATCTAAATCGTTTTCGGAAAGGCCAAAATTTTCGATATCTAAAGTAGGCTCGTATTGTCTTCTTGCTCTAACTGGGTTAGTTTTTGTAAATAAGTGACCTCTAGACCTATATCCATTAATTAAATCGATTACCAAAAATTCTTTTCTAACTTCTTGAGGTATTTCGATAGTCTCTTCTTCATCAGTTAGTGAGTAGTTTTCATTAGCTAAATCATAACCTTGAAAAAAACTTCTCCAACTTGGCTCAATGGCATCTGGATTCACAAGATATTTATCATATAAATCTGCAATAAAGCCTGTATGTGCTGCGTTTAAAAACGAAAATTTATCCATAATTTAATCTTTGCCTTTTGTGTAAGCAATTAAAGGAAGCAAAAATACAATTTTTAGTTGTTAAACAACTTTTAAAATTTAATTATAACAATAAACTTTTTATTGAAAAAAAATTAAAAAAGTATTTGGCGATATTACAAAAATATATATATTTGCACTCGCTAAACTCAAATAGGAGAAGCAAACTCCTCCTTAGCTCAGTTGGTTAGAGCATCTGACTGTTAATCAGAGGGTCCTTGGTTCGAGCCCAAGAGGGGGAGCTTTCTTAGACACCTCGCCAAAATGGCGAGGTTTTTTTATTTCCAATCTTCGGAAACCCCTATGTTTACTAACGATTATGGCAATGAGTTCATTCAAAGAAGCGGTTCGATACTTTGTTTTCAAAAAAATCAGTTTTTCAGGAAATATCGAACCAACAATTTTTTTCTTAATATTTGCTGGGGATGATATGTATAATTTATCTATTCCATGAAGAAATGAAATTCCTAACTTAAGATACTTATCAATATCTTTTTCTAGCTTCATTAAGCTTTCAAATTCTTCATTTAAATCATTAAGTTTTTCCTGTGTTTTTGACTTCATATTCTTATAGGTAGATAAGTCAATAATATTATCGAAAAACTTTTCTTCTATAGAATCTTTTCTAATGTTTAGTGTGTTCACTTCCCTTTTGATATCCTTTAATCGCACTTCTCTATTGTCTTTATCTCCTTTAAATTCTTTGTTTAGAATTTCTTTATACAGTTTCTTTACATCATCTTTAATATGAAACTCTTTTAATAAGCTTTCGAATAATTCATTTACCTCTTGTGCTTTATATCGCTCCTTGCATTTGGGCTGACAATGATAATAGAAATGCCTTACTCCATTTCTTCCCTTTGATGCACTTCCTGTTATAGACCTCCCACAATTGCTACATTCTAAAAATCCTCTTAATGGCAATTCTTCATCTATTTCAGAAAACTTATGAATCGGTTCTTTTAGATTTCCTTTAAATCTTCTTTGCACTTTATAGAAGGTTCTTTCATCAATAATTGGTGGGTGCAAACCCTCTACAATCATTTCATCTTCCTTTTTCCATTCCTTAATAAGTATCTTACCAATGTAAGTAGGATTTTTAAGAATGTTCAGCATACTTTGTTTTCCTATTTTTAACCCTTGATGGTAATATTTCTTTCTTACCTCTTCTGATGATAAAATTCCATCAGCATAATCTTTATATGCTTTTTTGATTAAAGGAGCAATGCTGTCATTTTTCTTAAGGGTTGACTTCCCCTCTTTAGTTCTATGATTCAAATAACCTGCTGGAGCAATTCCTGTGAAGCATCCTTCTTTCATTGCTCTTCGCATTCCTTCTTTTGTACGAATACTATTTTTATCATTTTCTACCTCTGGAATAACTAAATAAACGGCCAACATTACTTTTGAATCGGGTTGAGATAAATCTAGAGGTTGCTCTATCGAATTTACAGAAATTCCTAAATTTCTGAATTCTCTTATAACTCTATATGCTTCTTCTTGGTTTCTACTAAATCGATCCCATCTTGTGAATAATAGATAGTCAATCGTTTTTCTATTGGCTTTTACATAAGTAAGTAATCGGTTGAAAGCGGGTCTGTCAAAATTCTTAGCAGAATAGTCTTCCTTGTAGTGTTTAAGGATATTAATATCTTTATGTGCGCAATATAATTCTAACACGTTCTTTTGATGAGGCAAACTGTATCCTTTGCTTGCCTGTTCATCTGTAGAAACTCGTGTATAGATTATTGCGTTTTGCATTTTTTCTTCATCAAATAGCGTTCATACTCTAGTTGAGCAAAAAATCTTAACTTTGTTTTTAAAGCTTGATATTGCTCTTGAGGTTCTTTGACCTCATTATTTATATTAAATTGCTTATAACACATAATTATAATTCAAATATAAACATAAATAGCAAATAAATAATAATTTATTTGATTTATTATGCTTTAAATGTGTTTAATTATTTATATTTGGATAAAATTCAATCATTTTGAAAACAATTCAAGAAATCTTATCAGAAAATTTAAAAAGAATTCGAAAGAATAAGGGCTATAATCAGCAAAAAGTAGGAGAGAAAGCAGGAATGCTTGCTTCTACTTACAGTAGAATAGAAGGAATGAAAGTTACACCGACTATTGAAACAGTTGATAAAATTGCAAAGGCTTTGGAAATCGATATTTACTCTCTTTTAAATGATGCTGATGTAAAATCTAATTCTTTGCATGATAGAATTTTGAGAATTGAATCTTTGAGTGAGTATAATCAGAAAATTATTAATTTGATGATTGATACTATTATTGAAAAAGGTAATCTTGAAAGGAATCAAGATATTAAAATGAATAAGCGATTGGAGGAGTTGAAAGAGGTTCGTGAAAAAAAGGTTAGGTAATAAAAGAATAGCAACAACCGATAGTGTTTATGTGTTTCTAATCTTTTTACATCAATACTTCAAATTTTAAAAAAGATTTTTTCAATAAACTATTTCTAAATTAAATCTTTAAATGAGATATTTATTTTAAGAAAATTTTAGAATTTCTTTGTTTAATAATTATTCTAAAAAAAAGGATTAATTAAATTAACCCTTGAATTATTTTTAATGTTTAATGCCAGTAATTATGAATTTGTCATTGTTGAACATAGCCTCAGCCTCTTGAGCTCTAACTTGCAATTCAATTTCATTCATTTTCTCTGAGGCTTCAAGTAATTCTTTTAAAGACATTTTTTCAATTTTTTCACCATCTCTAAATATATCTTCTAATGGTTTATATATTCCTTTTGTCGTCTTTGAAACGTATTTTTTTTGTTGTTCTAGCATATTATATAGTATTTAAATTTTGAGAATAACGTTTTAAGTGTTGTTTTCCAACTTCCTTTTGTTCATTATATCTCATTTCTTCTATTGTGTTAATTTGACATTTTCCATCAAAATATTGAAATAAAATAGTATTTGGAAAGATAGGGGTATTTGGATCTAAAATTACAAATCCAACTACCTGTTTATCAAAAGACTTATCAACATCAATGCACTCTATCAACCAAATAAAACGAGGCAAATGTAAGGAATCTATAATTAATTTGAATTCTTTGCCTATTTTTGAATCTGTGCAATAAAAGTTTTTTATAGCTTTTGAAGTTGTGATAAGATACCTATTAATAAGTGGATATTTTCCGTATTCAATAATACCCTTAGTTAATAATAGTTTTTTATCCGAAACAATATGTTCCTTATAAATTCTTCTTATACGAACAGAATCCATTCTTATTCTAGAGGCTAAAGGAACAACAAAACCTGAAATATAATACTCTTCACTGTCTTCATTATTTGCATAATCCTTTATAGGGTTCTCAAAATTACCTAACCTGTAAGGTGCATACTCGTCATCTATATAAACATATGAACGTTGCTTTTTTATTGAATCAATATAGTTAATAATCATTTTATCTTTATAATCACCTGATGGGACTTTTTGGGTCTTTATTTTGAATTCATCTAAGGTAGAATCTTTATGCCCTATACAAACTAAAGAGTGTGATACGGCTGGAGATTGAGTTCTATTTTTTATTTTACCTTGTAAATTATCTTTATTAAAAAATATCGATTGCGGTATCGTTTTCGACAACACTACAATAACGGGTATTCCAGATTCTACATAGTCATTAAAAGCTAATTTGAACACACTAGCATTATTTTTTGATCTAAAATAGTTACGAACTCCAAAACCTGCTTTTTTTAGAATATATGAGATTTCATTTTGTTTTAAACCATTTCCAGGTGGTGTTTGTTCAAAGCGTAATTTATTTACTTCATTTTCTATATATGATGCGTTTTCAGATTTAAATTCTGAGTATTTTGCAAAATATTTTGATACACTCAATAGTGAGGTTTCACTACAACTATGTAATTCTCCATCTTGTCCAGAAGTTGGAAACACTTTAGTTTCAAGACGAACTCCTCTTACTGTAGCGTTAATCGTCATCAATAAAAGTTCTAATGGTGGAAGATTAAATACTTCAGGAGATAAGTTCATTCGTCCAAATGAATTTCTATTTGTAGGTCTAACTACTAAAAAACCTAAATAACCATTAGTTTTTGAAAGCTCATCGTAGGGGTTGTCATAATTGTATTTGAAATTAAAAAAACTTATTCGTATACAATCTTTTTCAGTATGTGAATTCTTCGAGGAATGGTAATAATAAAATGCATCTCGATATTGATAATCAACATAAGGGTATTCAATATGACAAAATAAATTTTCTTTAAATTTATTTATTTCAAAAAAAATATCAATACGCTCACTTGCTAATAAAAATTCAGCATTTCTAACTTCTATAGCTATATCCTTAATCAGTCCAGAAACATCGGATAATGCACCTTCTGCTCTAATAGGTGTTGTAATCATTAGTGCGAATTTATGTAAATAAATTTTAAATTAAATTATGTAAAAAACGGTTTTACTATGCATCTTTCAACAAGATTAATGAATTTTGACAATCTCTATTATTTACAAAAAAGATTAAATTTAAAAATAACTAAAAAGATTGTTTTTTAAAATTTATTTAACTCTAAAAGTATGTAATGGAAAAACACAAAAGTATCATCTCTGTATTAAAATTAAATACGCCTTTGGTCTGTAAAAGAAATTTCTTACAAATATTTTTTCTAGTCAAATCCCAAGTTCAATCGAATACTATTGGAAAGATTAGGAATATCCAGAACTACATCTTTTTTATGAACTTGCTTCTATTAAGCATTATCTTAACTTTCAAATAAGTACTATAAGTTCAGTTTTTAAAAAAGAATATTATGCAATTTATACTTTTTTAAAATCAATAGCTTTTATAAGACTTGTTTGAACAATAAATATTGCATTTCATTTTCTTTGTCCACTTTGTAGTATTAAATAGAAATTATAATCCTTACTCAGCCCCTTTAATAATTCGACTACACTATGCCTCATTTTTTTGATTTGGTTTTTCTTCTTAAAAGATGGTCAAAAAAATCTTTTCCTTTTCGATATTTATCAATTTGATAAATAATACTATTATTAAAAAGGATAGTCTTGAGTCGAATCAAGAGGTTAAGTTTAATACACGTTTATAGAAATTGAAACAATCTTATCTTTAATTATGATTATGATAAAAAACATCACTACACACAAAAACATCTTGAATATTTAATCGAAAATAAAAATTAATTTGCATTGGATAATGTGTATTTATCCATAGCCCTAATATCCATTCTATTTACTACGTCAGTCAAGTAATCTAATTTTTCAAATACTTTCTTTATATCCATTTGATGTTCAGAACCAATTACAAATTCGCCTGTAAAAAACTGAAGGAACTTCTCATCCACTATTCCATTTCGGTGGGCGTATAAATGCCTGATTTGCAAGATTTTTTCAATTTTATTTTCCTCATCTTTATCCAAAACCTGCAAGTCTCTAATCTGTTTAGTATCTTTTATGAAGCCCCTTACGCTACCTTTTTGAAGTTTACCTATTTTCTGTTTTGCCCAAAACTTCACAAAGTCTTGTAAGTCGGAACAATTGAGTACTTCTTCAATTGTAACAGTTTGTTGTGATTTCAAGGTTTCAGGATAGGCAAGAAAAATCTCGTATAATAGGTCTGAAAGATAGGTTTCAAAGTTGTCTACTACAGAGGAAAACAAAATCCTGCTAAGAATCTTACCTTCTTGATTGGTTGTTGGATTTTCAGGGCTTTCAGGATATAAAATATCCCCTAAATCATCTACAATTTTTAAAATACTTTGATCAATGCTCTATAAAACTAATTTTAGCGTATGTAGCATTGTTCTTCAACTCTTCTAAATGAGAATTGATTTGTTTTATTCTTTCGTAACCGCCCTTATTAAAATTAACTGTAAAAGGGTCGGCAAGCTTTGTTCTATTCTCTTTTCGGACGTATACCTTACCTTCAACGGAAACTATTGAATCAGATTTATCTACTTTTATAGCATATAGCTTTTTGTCTTCAATGTTTATGTATTGGTATTCAATGTTCGGTTTAGGGGTTAATAAATCCAAAGCCTTATGAGTAATTGTATTGGCGTGAAAATCCTCGCTCAGACCATTAATCTTTGAATCATCCGTAACACCTAAAATGAGAAATCCACCCTCTGTATTAGCAAAAGAACATAATATTTGTGCTACATTTCTAGAGGGCGGTAGTACTGCCTTGTATTCTAAGGTTTGGCTCTCTGGTCCTCCAACCATTTTTTTTATGTCTTCAATCCAATCCATAATTAAACTGGGATTTTATTAATACCTGTAGTTTTTAGTATAGTTCCCAAAGTTAAATGTCTTGGGTTGTCCTTACCATTATCAATCCATAGCTCTGCGTTAGTGTAATCTAAGGTGTCTTTTTCTGAAGAATAAAAGACTATTACTTGTCCATTATCAGACGGTCTTATTACAATATGAACATCTATTCCATTTTTTTTGATACCACCTAAAACAGTCGTTGCTAATTCGTCAATATCTTCACAATCATAATCTTTGTGGTCTTTCAAGAACTCAATGATATTTTGTTTTGAGCGTTCTATCAATTGTTGAGCATATAGAAACATATTGACATTTGGCCTAGAAGTATGATTAAATAGAGCAGCTAAATCTCTATCCTTTAGAGCTTCTTCCAATTCGTCCATCGAAGTCACACCCAAACCTGCCAAATCTTCTTGGGTAATTTCTGCTTTTATATGATGCCCTTTTGAGTTTTCTAAAACGGATTTTAATGCATCCAAACTTGTAACATCGTATTCTTTCAACAATCCTGAAAGTTGCTCTGCTTGTTGAAATGTTTGCAGCAAATTAGGGTCGTCTTCAAGAGCCTTAGCTACTTTCGAAAGTTGAGACAAATCTGCCTTACTCCGCATAACTTTGTAGAGGTTTTCCTTATCTTTAATTGTGTTCATAAAGAGTTTAGCCCTTTGCCTGTAGGTTTCTCCAAAAAACTCTTGACACTCTTTTGGATTCTGCACTTCAAACCATTCTGAAAGACGGCTAATTGCAGAAATTATATTTTCATCTTCAGTATTTGCATTTTTTACTAATGCAGATATTTCATTTGCAATATCTTTTTTCTCTTTCTTATAATATTTTGCCCCAAAATGTGCTTTTTTATTGAGCAGTAATTCATTCCAGTTTTTTCCAAGAAACTTAAGAATACTTATTAATTCCTCATCGTCAATATTATCTATAAATAAATCTGACTTAAAACAAAAAGCACCCTCCTTATTGGGTATAATTGCAAAGTCTTCAAAGAGTGTAGCATTATTAGATACTAAAAAAATAAATCCGGCAACTTCATTAAACCATTTGAAAGTCTCAGTTTCGTCCTTGTCCAGTTCTTCGCTCAGCTTTTCTATGCTACCTTGCTTTTCTAAATCTTTTGCTAGTTCTTTATAATCTAGCGAATTCCAATCTGACCAAGATACTTCTACCCATTGTTGTATATGACTCTGCTTACATACAGCATCATTATACAAATCATAGGTATATTGCCAAAGCTTTTCGCGGATGTCTTTGGAAAAGCTTCTAGAGGGAAACCACACATCTTTAGGTAGTTTTTTTTCCTTTGAATTACTTTCTAATTCAATGATAGGCTTGGTAAGCAAACAAGTTCTTAAAGGGTTTTGAATGCTATCCCTATACCATCTTTCATCAAAATATTTCTCAGCTGTATCGGGTAATTTCGAGTTTGCCATATTGAAAATATTATAAAAATTTTCAGATGACACTTTATCTAAAATCGATTTGTAAAGCTTCAAGGCTTCCACTAGTAAAGATTGATTTTCTAACACTTCAGAATCATCACTTCCCTTTAGCCAAATTCCATCTCTTTCAATTTGTGGATTAAAATAAAAACTATTTACTATCACAGGAAAATGAAATGCTTCTGTGCCAATAAGGGGGAAATCGCAAAACAACTTTGGAATATCTTTATGACTCTTTATCTCATAACCTCTGTCCACTTTTTCAATTTCGGATGCAACTGTAATTTTTGAATCTGTAGCATTTAAAATATGGATTTGGGAAATTATTCCATTGCAGTTTTTTTGAATGGTAAGTATAGATTCGTCATCGCTTGGCCCAGCTTTAGAGAATGCCAAGACCTCGTTTTGAACATTGTCTAGGATTTCAACTTTTTCAATATTTTGTATAAAGGTCAATACGTACGGAATCAGTTTCATAAACTCTTCTGTGCCAACTCTTGCTATTTCCTTTTGGTGTTCAGTATGCAAATGATACTTGAAGGATGTATTATACTCCTTTTGGTCATACCCATTTTCTATTTCTTTTGTTGAATTATGAAACCCCTCCCAAGCGCTTTCGATTTTAGGAACTAACTGAGTTGTTGTGCTTCCTTCTCTATCCAAAGGAAATTGAAAACGGTACAACTCAAAATCATCCGTCTCTACTATACCAGATATATCAATAACTTTTGAAAGTAAATGAGTAGTTAGAAACCCTGTCCCAAAACGACCAGTTCGATTAGTCTGCTCTCCTTCCTCAACTTCTTTGGATGAAATTTGATTAATTAAACCTCTTATGTCTTTTTCTGTAAAATGAGTACCATTATGCCGAAAAACCACTTGGTTTTCATCCAATTCTATTTGCACAGATATTTTTCTATCAGGATAATCTGCGATGCTGTCTTTGGCGTTTTGCAAAAGTTCCCAAGCCCATCGCCCTTGATTGTTCTCTACGGTCTTATCTAGATTGTGTAATCGTTTTTTTATTTTATCGGCAATAGACCTGTTACCGTCTTCTTTTCTGCCTTCTTCTATTGATTGTATCATATTTATTAGCTGCCATTATGCTATATTTTATAGTAATGATTTGGGATAATTAAGTTAGTTTTAGATAGCCCCTGCTTCCAAGTTCCTTATAAACATTTTGAAAAGATGCTACTAAATTTTTGGGCGATGTATTCTTGTTGACCATAATTTGTATTTCATCAACTTCAAAATGAATTGAACCTTCAAATCCAGAAATTTCTACAGTGCACTTTGATAAATCGCTAGTAGAATAATCTACAACGATTATGTCTGGATTACCTATATCTTCAATATGATTAATCAAGTCTTCGATATCTATATCTTTATCCATTTTTAATGTCAACGTATCAAAGTCCTTCTCAAAAGCGTTATTAAATTCTTCACTACCAATGGTGTCACTATTTTTGAAGTTTTCTATGCTTCTTTTTAGCACGTATTCATCTGCTGAAGTTTCTGATTGAGTTACACCAACTACATAGTCGAAATAAACCGTTGAGAGTTGACCATACCCATTTTCAATTATAGTTTCTTGAAAATCTTTGAGTTTCAATTTTAAAATTCTTCTCAATAATTCTGTAACATCATCCAATTCTTCACGAATGAGTTCTTTTGCGATTTTTTGAATCCAACTCTCGTGATAATCATCGATTATTTTTGGGGTCTTATTACCAACCTTAAAACCAGGAAGTTTTCGCACGTAGTCTTCTTCAGAATAAGAAAACACAGCTTCTTTAAACTTAAACCCTTTTGCTTTTGCTTCAATTTTTCTACTTTCAAAAACTTTGGTCAAATCTGCTACAATAAATTTTTCATCTGTTTCTTTACCGAATTTAACTGGTGTTTGATTCTTCTTTTCAGGTGTTATAAATTTTACTCTTTTCGATGTATGATGTTTAAGATATTTCTGCAATTGGTCACTAAATAATAGATTCTCAGTATAAATATCCTTTGCATTACCCTGTAAAGCTTGAATTAAAAAATATGACCACACACCGTGTTTGTATTCCATATCAGCTTGTGATTTCTCATCACTCTTGCAAGATGCAAATACAATTAAATGCTCCGCATCTCTATAATTATACTTTAAATCATCTGTTGAAAAATAGCTTATGGGGCTTCTTTCTATTTCACTAAATTTTATTCCACTATGGCAACAATCTAAAAAGACAATAACTCTAGTTGATTCACTTTTTTCAAGTTGTGATATAATTGAGGTTATTGAAATAGTTGAAGTTTCGAGACTATCTAGTTCAGTATCTACACAAGATATTTTATTAACACCCTCAACAAAAAAACCGTGACCTGCGTAATACAAAATCATGGTATCATAGGACTTAGCAGTTCGAGAGAGATTTCTTATTTTGTTTTCAATCGTGGTTTTAGTGGTCTTTGTACCATCCAACAATTCAAGATTACTCTTTTTGCAGCCTAAACTTATTAGGCTATCTCTAAATTTCTTAGCATCGTTATTAGCGAATTTTACTTTTGATATTTTCTTAGAATCATTGTATTCTTCGACAGCAATAATAAGTCCTAAATAATTTTTCATTTTTACATTCTTAGTTATTGTAGGACTACGCAATCATCTGTTCTGCAAACAGTTTCAAATCCAAGTTTTATAAATATTCTATTGGATGCCTTATCGCTTAAATTACAGTTTAACAACACTATATCAAATTCTAAGCGCTATAAAGCGAACTAAAATCAAACATAAAGTGTTTTAGAATAAAGCTATCATTATGTTCCGATTCATAATATGAATCGTGTAAATCGTGTGTCTTTACTTTCAAAAATTCAGGCTCTCTTTTGTCTTTCTTTAAAAGCTTATTAACTCCATCTACCGTTTTGTCCAAATCTCCTTCAAGTACATATCCAAGTAAGCATCCGTTCTCATATTTTTTTGAAACAAAGTTGTTAATTCCAGTATTAACATAACGTCGCTTTAGACCAGAATCCTTTTCCTTTAAGTTTTTAGCCTCCATATTATAGTTATATTCTAGTTTAGAGCTAATAACCGCAAATGTTAGGTCAATTCTGGGCAATTTAGCTGCAAAGCCTTTTTCTTTCTTTATGTCTTCTTTAGGAAGGTGTTTCTCTACATTGGAATGGATATTCCAATCTAACCTTAGCGGATTATCTTGAATATGCCGATGAAGCTCAGAGGTAACGTCATTTTCATCCCAGTTTAGTTTGATGACTTTGGTTTCCATAGCTGAAACATAAGATTCTGTTATCAGCCGAAAGCATTTTTCTTCAAAGCCTCTTTTGAAGCCAGCAACTATTACTTTGTTTAATCCCATTTCTTATACTTCATTAAGGATTTCCAGTATTAACTCTGATGCATCTTCAATCGCCATCGATTGAGTCCAGAATCTCCTCTGATTGGGACGAACAATAAAAATCTCGTTACCTATTTTATAATTTAATTTTTTTCTGAAATATATGTTAGTTGCCTTCTTTTGCCATAGTTCTTTATCCAAATCTCGTAATACATCGTGTATTTGCTCATTAGATTTTAAAACGTCTTTTTCAGAATCTTCAAACGCAACTTTGGTTATCATTAAAGGTGAGAAGTGCTTTATATTTTCATAAACGGTGCAATTAGCATATAGATTCTGATTTTGTAGAAAATCATTTAAATACTGAGAAACTTTCGATGCATAATCTTGATTTCCATTTGGGTTAGTTGGACCAAGAACGTATTGATACTTTTTTATTAATAATGGAATTGTGAATTCTATAAAATTATCCACGATTAAACTTTCGTCGATTGAAAATTTAAAACACTCGGATATATAACTATCAATCTCTTGCTCAAACTTTTTGGTGTTTGTGTTAAAAATTTTTGATGCATCAATCATCATCCTATCGTAAATATCAGATAGATGATAGAGGTTCTTTTTAGAGAAAGAAAATGGAAGTCGATAAAGTTCATTGGGTTTGATTTCTTCCCTTTCTATTCCAATAGATGCAGAACATAAGAAAAGGTAATAGTAGGCAAGTTTTGAGTTTATAAAACAAGTCAACCCTTTGAGTAATTTTGAATCGGTATGACTAATTCCTATGACTTTACTGTTAAACGAGCAAGCTTCATTTTCATACGAAGCACAAATTTTCCAATTAGAAAGGCCTTCCTTAATTAAAATATGTGGTGCAAAATAAGTTTTTTTCGCTCCAACTCGTCTAAAGACATTAATAGTAGGTAAATCATCTACTTGTACACCATAATGCTTAGCATAAATCTCCTTTGAACTCTGAGTAAGTCCAGAATTCAAATCTGAAAACACGTGTGAAACGTACCGTCTTATATTCTTTGGCGCAATATATCTGTCAGGAATCTCATTATCTACTTTAGGATTTTTAGTGGAATTGTTCAAAAACTGTAATCCAGAGCCTTTATCAATTTTTTCATCCAAAATAAACTGGTCGAGACTACTTGTAGTATTTAGTTTCCGAATCAATTTTATATCCCCAATTCCACCCCACATTGCAATTTTCCAAATTTTTGAAGTTGGCTTTTTACATTCTTCCCTCGGAAGATATTTCAAATCTGTGCCATCAATGCTTACTCCTTCAATAACATTGGATTTGATATAAGTCTTAGGCGCATAGTAGACAATTGTATCAGATTTTTTCTTTGGCGGGTTTTTTCTATAAAACACAATACTAATTGGTCCAGTAGCCGAACCAAACAATTGACCTCCAAAATTTTTAGGTGCATTTCGTAAAATCGAAAAATTATAAATCTTCTCTACATAACATTCATTGAAAAGCCACTTTCTAAAATTTTGATACGTTATTTTGGTATTGGTAAGTATTTTGGTATTGAAAATTAAAGCAATTTCTCCATTTTCAGAAAACGTTGTCGCCTTATGTAGAAATGGAAGAACCATTTCCTTTGCGAATTCGTATTTATCGCTGTAATCTCGAATAGTTGGGGATAGATTCTTGGTTCCAAAAGGTGGATTTCCCACCACCAAATCAAAATTTATTTGTTCTACTTCTGGATTTTGCTTGATAGTATCACAACGGAATAGATTATTACCTTGTTCCACCAAGGTGTCATCCGCAGGGTCATTTATCAGATACGGCAAACGATAATCTTTATTCTGCCAAATCGTTTTAGGGTTCAGGTTATCTACCAAAGCTAAATAAAGACTAAAAGCTGCTACCTTGATAGACTGAGGGTGTATTTCAACACCAAATATATTATCCGTTAGTAGCTTTTTCAACTCATTAAAGTCTGTAAGCTTTTCTGCATTAGCATTCTCGTGGCGCTTAACCAAACGTTTGAAACTTTCCACCAAAAAAATACCCGAACCACAAGTTGGGTCTAATACCTTAACATTAAAATTCTTCTCTGTCCTAGATATTGGTAGTTTCTCATTTAATATGAGTTCAACTAATGAAGGTGGTGTATAATATGTCCCTGTATCTTGTTTTAGAGTAGGGTTTATCTCTGCAAGAAAATTCTCATAGATTTCACTTAATAATTCTATTTGGATAATGCTAAAATCAAAAAGGCGTATATCTTCAAAAAGATTCTGCTGTAATGAATTATCATTACCGTTAATAAAACACTTTTTAATTAGCTGTAAATGTTCTCTTGAAATTGATTCATCGCTATCTACAGTAAAAACGTTACCATTGAAATATTCCTCTAACTTACGGAAAAGTGAAAAAGTTTTATCCTCATCGTCTAAAATATCAAAATAGGATTGTGCTCCTTTTTTTATTTCTGAATAAAATTTTGCATCTGTAGCACCTCTATCTTCTAAATACAAAAGAAATAGAGAACGCATTATTATTTTATGAATAAGATTTATTTCTAATCCTTCTGCTTGTAATTGTTTCGCAGTATAAGTAAGACTTTCTACAAGATATTTATCAACCCTTCGTTGAAGGCTTATTTTCTTTCTAATCTCAAACGCTTCTTCCAATGTCCATATAATTCCGGTATCAATAGCGATGGTAGAAAAAAGATTTTGAAGCTGTTTAAGTTTGGTTTTATCTTTGAACTTGTAAGACTCAATTTCGAGTGTTTTTAGCTCCTTCTTATAATCGAAATCATCTGATTTAATGAAAAGAGGTTTTTCCGCACAGTTATAAATACGGATTTCAGTTTCCGAATAAACATAAAGAAAAATTACCTTTTTGAAGTTCCAGATTTTTTTTTGAGCAAGTGCAACTTGTCGAAGAGCTAAGTCATCAAATTTCTGAACCTTCTTTAAAAAAACCGCGGGATAACTGTTATGATTTTCGTCGGTACTGAAGTAAATTTCATCAACACCAAAATCTTTTACTTGATTGATTACAACTAACTGACTTTCAGAAATTTGATTAGACTCCGAAGTAACAGATATGGCCTTGTCCAAGCCTAAATTTTCTATTATATCAAAATCAATCATATCGAAAGTTGTCCAAAATATCTGATAATTTGTTACTTACTAAATTAATTTCAAAGGTACAAATGATTTTGGGATTTTGATAATTGAAGTCCTTTTATTATCAAAAATATCTTCTAATTCATTTTGAAATCTTCAAAAAAATCACTCAAACTCATTTGATGAGCATCCAATATTTTTAATAAGCTCTGAAAAGTAAAATTAGTCCCCTTTTCCATACGCCAATACTGCATTCTTGTGATTCCGTGTTCAATAGCAAAGTTTTCATAACTAGTATATCCTTTTTCAATTCTGATTTTTTCTAGTTTTTTAGCAATTTGTTCAATTCGAATATCAAGCTTTTTTGCTTCCTTTTTATCTTTTTTTGCCATTTTTATGGAATTTGTTCCCAACAAAGGTGGCTTTTTATCATTTTTTAAGTTACCACTTATAATTTACCACTTTTATAAACATTTATTTCTTATGTTTGCTTTATAACTTAAAATTTTACATTATGAAAAAAACACAAAAACTACTGTTTTTAGCACTTGTATGCCTGATAACTGGGCTACAAGCACAAGAAGGAAGATCAATTGCTAACGTTCAATTAGGTATTGGTGGAAAAAATGAAGGGTTTGACATTAAGACTCCCGCAATTTATGGAAGTTATGAATACTTTCCTTGGGACAATCTCTCTATAGGTGGTCTCATTGGGTATTCTACATTAAACATAAAGATTGAAAATTCTTTTGGAAATGATATAGACAACGATACTTCTAATTTTGTCGTTGGTGGATTGATGAATTACTATTTCTACCAAGACGAAAAATTTGAATTTTATAGTCATCTCACTATGGGATATGCTAGTGGATTAACTGCTGGTTTTTTATATGAAATTGGTGCAGGTGGTCGATATAAATTATCTGATGCTTTGTATCTAAATTCAGAAATAGGTATTGGACTTTCATTATTGAAAGTTGGGGTAACATTTCAACTCTAAAAATTAATTAAACTATTTAAAACTTAAAAAAATGAAAAATCAATTCTTATTTATTATCTATTCGATAGCATTTACATTAAATGCTTGTAGTCAAAAATTAACAAAAACTGAGGCTCTTAAAATTATTAAGGCTAATAATATTACTCAAAACTGTTATTGTGAGATTAATGTAACAACAAGAAGTACATGGAAATCTTACGAGGAAGATGTAAAAGTTATTAAAGCCCTAGAAAGAGAAGGAATTATAACAAGTTCTAGCTATAAAGACCGATTATCACAATTAGATAGAACTGGTCATACTGTAGTCAAGATACACCCATTAGAAAGAGCAACTTATGAATATGGCTTTGAGAAAAGACCTATGGGTTTTGGAGGGGAAAAAGCAAAGGTTTTATATTCAACTGCGAGCATAAGTCAGGTATTAGGCATTTCATTATCTAATAATGATAAAGAAGCAAAAGTTTTGATAGAGATTCGGTATGATCTTTCTCCTTTTGCTGGACTGGTAGGACGAAAATCTTTTCCTAGTCAATGCCATCAAAAGCAAATTGAGGAAAAAGAAATTACCTTAATCAAATATGATACTGGTTGGAGAATTAGAAAATAGTAGTTTTTTGAAATAACATTATTGCTATCGTTCTAATGTCCTTTAGAAAAAAATGTCCTAAATCGTTCCTCACTTTTAGGACATTTTTTAATCTCGATGGCGTAAATCGAAAATGCGTTTTCTTTTAGCGACATCGAGCTGCGGAACGTAAAATTCATTTTTCATGAATTTTGCAAGATTGCAAATTGCTACAAATTTCATTTTCTCAACTTGCTATCTTGGCAAAGGAATTTCCTTTGCAATCCTTTTGCAACAAAAAAGACAGAATGCTTTCACATGCTGTCTTTTTTGTTTTCCCAATCTGTAATAATAATTACCTTTCTAATTCTTGATTCTGATCCTTGTCTCGTTGTTGATTCTTTTTAATTTGTGCTAACCTTCGATGCTTTTGCTCAAAAGCATACCAATCCAAATCACCTTCTTTTTTAATATCTTCGTAGGCTACTTTTGTAATATAATCCAGCTCATTCAAATAAGCTCTTCCTACAACAAATAATTTAGGGTCGTCTAAAGTCAATAAATGTGTTGGAGATTTTTTGGTTTTTTCATAATGTTTTTCTCCTAAAGCAACAACCCAGTTTTTAAAACCACTTAAAGCGGTCTTATTATCTCCATATTTCATCATAAAAGCAATATCATTAAAAAAAGGGGTATCTAATTCTTTTCTTAATTCGGTTAGCTTTAAATGAAATCCTAAAATCTTATCTTTATCTAGCTGGTTTAAAATTTCTAAAAGTGCATCTCCTTGGTCGTTCTTATCGACACTATTTTTTTGTTGGTTGGAGGCTTCAATATGCTTCCAAAATTCTTCGGTTTCCATACTTTTATTTTACTTAAATTATCTTTCTAAATCTCTATCCTGCTCTTTAGTATAGCGTTGTTTTTGCAATGCATCCAATCGCTTCTGCTCTTGTGTAAGTTCTTTTAATTTGGATTTATCAATCCCCAATGTTTTTAATCGAAATTTTCTGTTTTTTAACCAAACCCCAGATAGTTTCTGATTTCTGAAGTACGGAACTATATTATATTCTTTAATTTTCTCTGCCAATTCATTTAAGGAATTAGCTTGTTTGGCTAATTGTTGAATTTGTTCACTCAATAGCTCCTTATCAGATAGCACACCTCTGTTCTTTTTCATATGCTCCTCCTTTTGAGAAAGTTTTAACGCCACTTCTTTTTTTTTGAGTGATTTACAATGGATTTTGAGAGTTCTGGATATCGCTCTTGCTGATAATCTTGTAATTTAATTTTAAAGTCTTTAAAATCTTGCCTACTGATTCTCGTGGATTTACCATCCATACCAACTCCTGAAATTATAAAATGAAGATGTATCGACTCCTCCCAATGCACTCCACAAACACCCATTGAATCACTTCGATGCTTTAAATACCATTTGGCAATATCTTGAAGTGTTTCTCTTGTTATTTTTGAATTGTCTTCTGGCGAGAAAGAAACGATTTCGTGTCTTAAAACTGTCCTGTTTTTATGTTCAAAAATCCTGCTTTTATCGTTTTGTTGAAATAAATCAGCCCATTTTTCTGGATCATAGCCTCTAATATTTCTTTTTATGATGAGTTGATTTCTGTTGAGCTTGTGGTCTATCAATTTCTTTGGTGCAAATACATAACGGATGAGTTTTTGCATTGCGATTTTTTTGGGACTCCTATGGGAAATGGCTTTTACAATCATAAGAATCGTTGTAAATTTTCCAATTGACTTAAAACAACATCGACTTTTATAGGTTGTTTTTCATAGATGCTTTCTTCTACATCATCAATTAGGTTTCGTATGATTTGCTTTATTGGACTTGAATTAAAATCCTTTTCATTTACTGCTCTTTGTTTGATAAAAGTGGTTACCTTCAAATTCTGCTTTTCGGATTTGGATTGTATTTCTTCATATTGGTTTTTTGTAAGCCTGAAAGTTACTTGTATATTTTTCTCTTGATAAATTTTCTGATAGGCTTCTTGATACAATTTTCGGTAAGCCTGCTTTGCTTCCTTAATTTGTTGGTTGGAAGGGTCACAATCCTTGAATACAACATCTAAATATTCATAGACACTTTGAAAAGAATTTTCAGACTCTTTCATTATTGTTCTAAGGTCGTGGTGTTTTCTTTTTCTTGCTCCTTATTTTTATCTCTTTGAGCAAGTTCTGTTATGCGTTGCTGATCTCTAAAAACAGTATTAAAGTGCTGTTCTTCAAAGTAAATATCCCTTTCTATGGTTAAACCAAAAGGTCTTTCAACGGCTTGTAATTCGTCCATAGAAAAGTAGCCCCACTCATCGATTTGCAATCCTGTGACATACCCATAAGCTACTCGATTTTTTGGATTGTATGCAGTAGCATACCAAGTGGCAGATCCTGCAGGATCAAAGTATTTCACTACTATTAGTGGGTTTTTACTCTCGGATTGATCTCCAACTTTTTCAAATCGCTCTGCGATTTCTTTCGTAATTAATTTCATTGTATTCTTGGACTTATGGTTCTTGTTCTATTGTTTTATCTTTTGTATCGATGGTTGCTCTAATTGCTTTTATTCGTTGTTTAGAATCACTTTTCTTCACTGTGCTTGATTTAGAATGTGCTACCTCTAATTTCCGATCTTGTTTTTTTCCAATTTGGATATACTTCTTCGTTGTTTTCCTTGCCATTTTTTGATTTTTAAATTTTCGAATTACATTCCTTTTTATCTGCTTTGAAATTTCAATAGCTTCTAAAACTCCTTCTTGACCAAACTCTAAAATGGCATCCATCCCAAATAACCAAAATTGTTGTTTATTTCTTTTCATTTGCTACGCGGTCTTTATAAGGTTGTAAATCGATATATTGGATACTATAGTCAGCCACAGGATTTGTATCCTCCTCGCTTTCCATTTTAAGATAATTTCGCAACCTGCTTTGTTTATAGGCAGGTTTTATTTTCGTTTTAATTGGCTTTTCTCCGCTAATTAAAACCAATACTTCATCTTTCATTTGCTGGATTTCTGAAGCATACATCAGAGGTCTAGTTTTGTTTTGGTCTGTCTTTTTATCTTTATAGGTATAGCTGCCTAAAAGACGCTCCAATTCTAGTGATTTTTTGGTTTGCCCTCCGTAATAACATTTTAAATAACAGTTTCCTAAAATATTGTCTTTCAATTCTCCATAGGGACTTAAAAGAGATTCATCCTGAAGGATAATACACTGTGGAATTTTAAATTTTCGACTGTTACTGATAATTTGCGAATAGTCTGGCAAGCCCCCTATCAAACTGGAAAATTCATCCAATACCATTTTAATGTCTAAATCATCTTCTTTAGGCAAACTGGCAAAGGCAAATCGGTAAAAACTTTGGAAGATTAGGGCTATCATTTTAGCATAAAAGGCGGAATCACTTGCTGGGGATTGAATGAATAATACGGTCTGTTTTCTTCGAAAATCTTCAAAGTTAATATTGGTAACTGATGTTAAGTCACAGAGTGTTTTATTCTCTCCTAACCAGGAAAGCGCAGATAAACTCGTCGCTAAAATCGACTTTAGTGTTTTTTCTGAATTTTGCGATAAGGCTAAAAATTTTCTCCATACATTATCGGAGGCTTTTTCTGCCATATAGTACTCTACTGCTTTGGGATTGGCTTGGTATTCTAAAATCAATCGATAGGCATTCCCCAAATTCCCAAAGATTTTAGGTTCAGATTCTAATATATGTTCTATAAATAAGGAAATACAATCCTCTCCTGACAAGGAAAAGAAGTCCGATTTTTCTTGGGCACTTCCCATTATAGATTTAACAACTTTACGAATCGCAGCAATGTCGCCTTTACACCCATCTAATGGATTTAGATAAATACCTTGTTTTTTGATTAAGTTCATAACCAAAGTATTTGCTTCTCTTGAGACTAAATATGGAATTGTAGAAGCCAATTCAGAACTATTATCATTGATGACCATTGAACTTTTTGTATTTAAAATCATTGGAAAAATATTTGTTTGTGTTTTCCCCATTCCTGAACCCGCTATCACAGCCATATTACGTCTGGAAGTATCCAGATCCGCAAATCGTAATCCATCCACACACCAGCCTTTATTTCTTTTGGATAGGAAGTCTCCTGTCCTACCAAACTGTGCATTGTGTTGATGGTCTTTTTCAAAAAGTTCCTCCAAACCGCTAAAAAGGGATTGAAGTAGTTCTAATAATCCGTCTAGTATTAATTTTATCATCGTCTTTAATTGTGCTTGTTTAATAATTTTTCTGATACCTTACCTAAAAACCCAGCCAAAGTTCCCGTAAGTTTTGCAACTCCATATATACAAAGGAGTACTAGATTCCATATTATTTTGAACAAAGCCTTGAGCGACTTGAAAATGATTTGTCTTTTTTTCATATTTTAATACATCACTTTTTTTTCATTTGAAATATGTAATTCAACTCCTCTAGATTCAAAGATGGATTGATAAAGCTTTATCATTGCTGTAAAGATTTCGTCTTCCTTCAATTTAGGACTGTATACGATGTATAATGCAATTCCCGAGAGATCTTCTGGTAATTCAGCTTGTCGTATAAATTTTTGAAGTACTTGTTCTTCTTGATGCAATAGTTTACCAACATCATATTTTTGATAGACTGAAAAAAAACTATGCTCCCGCAAATCTGAAAACAAGACTAATTTTTTAGCCCCTTCTTTTTTGTTCAGGCTTTTGATTTCGCTACATACCAATCTAAAAATTTCTGACCTCGGACTCTCTTTTATTTGAGTATGTTCCAACGTATCTTTAAACTGTTGTAAGAGTTTTTTCTTCCTTCGTCTTTGTGTATCTTCATTAGATAGCCATCCTACTGCAGATTCTCGCAGGATGAATTGATATTTTGGGGCATATCTGGTTTCTGATACATAACGTAAAGTAATTTCTAAACCATCACTTGGAGAACCTTGTTCTAGATAATTTAAAACATCATTCGTTTTTGGTTTAGCGTGCTTGGCATCTGTAACATCTACAATCACACTTAAGTGCTGTGTCGTTGGAATATGATCTTCGCAACTAATCATTATGAGTACGAGTATAAATAGGCTTAATTGTTTCATTTTTTTCTTTTTATAGATGATTTAGTTTTTTTTGTTTGTGGTGCTGGTGCAGTTTGACCGATATACGTTTTTAAAGGAGGTATTGGTGCTGAAAAAGATTTGGGATGTACATTATCCATTCTTCGAAATAGATTTTCTGATTTAAATAATGCTACTCCCGAATTGTAATGGGATACAATCGTATTCTGATAATGCATCGCCATATATTTCAAATTCTGCATATCCAAGATTTTCTGATCTCTTTCTTTTGGAATTTCAGTAAGTCTAGAATTGATTTTTTCCGTTTCGGATTCGACTTCTTTCAATTCTTTTTTAATTTTTTTGAATTGAACGTTTTTTGCGACATCGGATTTAAGTGGTTTATACAATAAGGCAATAATCGCCCCAGCTAACCACATGCTGAAGTTGATAATCACGAAGCTCCACTCGGAAACTTCTCCTGATAACTGTCCTGAATTTTCCATATAATTCACACGAATTACATTCAGGCTATACAGCAATATCAAAACACCAAGAATAATACCTACACCTATTGACCATTTTTGGGCTTTGGTTTTACAAATATTTACAAGGTCTTTAAAACTATGCGCTATGATAAAAAGGACAGTACATAGACCTAAACTGGCAACTAACGCCGTAAGTTGATTTGGGGTTACGATAAGTAATATCTTGAAATTTACAGCAACCTCTCCAATACTTAAAGCAACCAATACCAGGCGCCATTTTTTCCATTTTTGGATAATATGAGAGATATCCGTCAATCCTTTGAGATCTTTACGCAATACTCTGGCTTTCTCATTGTAATTATGTAGGTTTTTTTGCAGCGCTTTTTGTTCTCTCTCAAAAATGGCAGTGATTTGGTTTACTGTTTGGTTCAAAACCGAGAAAGCTCCAATTCCTTTAAAAACCAATTCCAAAAGTACTTGATAAAAACTCTGGATTTTAGGTAGAAATAAGTCTGAGGAATCTTGTTTTGTTGGTCTCGATTGTTCTGCCAAATCTTGGGCAAAAGTTTTGATGTCATTTTCTATTGCTGGTATTCTGTCTGCAATCAATCGATCTCCATCTTTATGATAGAAGTTACTGTTTAGTAGTGTTTTATTTTTTTTCATAATTGTTTTTTGAAATTTGGTTAAACATGGAATTGTTTCGGAGTCTGTATTGGCTCTTCCTTTGATAGAATTTGTTGATAAATCCTAGGGTTTTTTGAATTTTCATAAGAATGAATGTGTAAAAGCACCTCTCTAAAAAAAAAAGAGGTGCTCGGGTTTATGAATCTAGTTTGTTAGCTTGCTGCTCGAAGAACTTTCTGGCTTCGTAGTAATTTGTGGAATACCTGCTATTCAAACTGTAATTGTTGAATACATAATAGACTTCTGAACGATCTTGTAATAATCGTAAGTATTTATAACTGTCCAGGACTCTCATAGAAGCAATTCTATTTTTGGTCATTGCTCCCGTATTAGAAATTTTTGTGTTTTTTTGTTGTACTCTTTTCATCATAAGTAAATTTTAAATTTACTCACAAGGATTCAAGGATTAATCCAAACATAATATATTGAAAATAAGGATACTATGTTTTAAACCTATTCAATACTTGAAAAATAAGTTCAGAAATTGAAGGATTTTTGAACACTTTAAATAATCCCTCCTTTGATAGCTAAAGCCGTAAGTTGCGCTGTAGTTTGTGCTTCGAATCGAAGTTTTAATTTTTTAATTCGTTTTTCTATAGCAGATACAGTCATAGAAATATCTTTTTTCATAAATTCTTTTGCAATTTCTGCTTGTTTGTATCCAGAACTCAACAATTTTAAAATAGTTCGGTCCTCAAAATCAATATCAAGTAAACTTTCGTTGTATCTCAATATTTTTTTTATACTATCACTAAAAAATGACTCTCCTGATAATACTGCTTTTATTGCTGGTATCAATTCTTGTAAACTGGTTCTACTTTTAATAATATATCCATCAGCATTTAATAAGTTAATAACATAGTCCAGCATTTCAAGACTATCAATTTTGGAAAGCATAATTATTTTAGGTCTATGATCCCACTTATTCAATTCTCTTAAAAGATCATCTCCAGAAGAAAGTTTTGAATTTTTTGATTCATTTTTTAAAATTAAATCTAATAATACAACATCAAAGACTTCTCTGTTTGTGTAATTCAAAGCCATATCAGCAGTAGTTGCTATAGTGATATCAAAATTGATTTCTTTTTGTTTTATAAGACTATACTTCACCCCTAAACTAACAGAATCGTGGTCTTCTACAAGCAATACTTTTATTTCTTTTTTACTCATATTTGTAAGCTATTATAAAGGGAAATTTCTATAATAGTTCCAGAAGTCAATTCGTTATTTTTAATACTAAATTTACCATTCAATTCTTCAACTCTCTTTCTCATATGAAAGATTCCAAGTCCTGAAGTTTGTTCTTCAATATATCCAGTACCATCGTCTTGGATTCTAATTACCAATCTTTTTTTAAGCTGGTTAAAAGACAAGTTTATCGAAGTAGCATTGGCATGTTTAAAAACATTACTAAAAGCCTCTTTTAACAAACTATAAATAGATTCTTGTATAGGATCAGAGATTGATTCCCATTTGATATTTTCAACTCCATTATGTACAATACGAACGTCATTATTAAAACTATATTCATGGCATAATTTATCAATTCTTTTGTCAAAAGGTATTTCAGCGAAATATCTAGAGCTTAATCCTTGTGAAATTTTTCGCATTTTAAAATAGGCTCTGTCAAAGAAAGACATCACACTTTCAAGTTCGCTATTTTGTAGTTTTTTTAATAAAAAATCTCCTCTTTGTAATCCAATCAATAAATCACTGGCAATATCATCATGTAAATGCATGGATATACGATTTTTTTCATTGGAACGAGCCTCCAGTCTCTCTATAATTAGTTGTTGTTTTTGTATTCTTTTTTGACTTCGATAATAATAAAATCCAATAATTAGCAGCACGAATAAAGCCAAAGTAATTGAAAAAAGTAAGATATTTCTATTTTGCTGTCTTTCAATATTAAGGGTTTGTGCAGTAACTTTTTCTTCCAATTTTACATTGCGTAATTCTTGTTGATTTGTCTCTAGCTCTATACTTGCAAATTGATATTTTAACAACCTTTCTCTAGCAATTAAACTGTCCTTGATTTCAGCATAACGCTTTATGTAACTATTATTTGAAACAGTTTTTGATAGAAAAAATAAAGCTTTTGTAGTATTCTTAATGTCCTTTATAGCTTTAGCGTCTAAAAGTGCCTTTTTAAAATAATTTCTAGCATTTGAATCATTACCATTTGAAAAATAATACTCTCCAATATGCAAATTACTCACTATTTCACCTCTAATATTATGTTGTTGTTTTCTCAACTCTAATGCCTTCCTCATTTCAAGAATTGATTCTTTTTTCCCTTGTAAAAAATAAGCATAAGCAATATTATCAATCAGAGTAGCCTTTTCAGAGGGAAATTTATTGATATTTTGCTCACCAAGTGCCTTTTGAAAATAAGCCAATGCTTTGTTATATTTTTCTTCCTTTCTATACACCAATCCCATATTGTTCCAAAGAACAATTTTTTGATGATCACTTTTAGCAATTTTTAATGATTTTTCAAACCAAAAAATAGCATCAGTATATAGTTTTAATTCATCTGAAACAATCCCTAAATTATTATAAACAGAAAGAGTATAATGTTTCTTTTTCTCGTAAGTTAAATACTTGAGTGCTCGTATTGAGGTTTGTTGGCTTCCATAATAATCTGCTGAATTGCTTTGGATAATTGCCATGTTTAGAAAGTTTTTTCCTGCCTCAAGACTATCTCCTCTTTTGCTAAAAATTAAACCTGCAAGATTAAAATAGTAATAAGCACTATCGTATTTAGCATATCTAAAATAATAACTCCCAAGTTTGTAGCTTCCCTTTGCAATCTCTAAAGAGTCATTTCTAATAATGGCTTTATCTAAATAACGTTTTGAATCTTTTTGATAATCTTCAAGATCATTTAAACTATATTGTAAGATAGTTATTCGATTTAAGGAAGCAAACCATAAAGAATCATTATCTATTTCATTGGAAAAACGCAATGCTTTCTTTGCAAATATCAATTTTTCAAATTTTTTATACTTTTTACTTTTAGAAGCTTTTAATAGTTCTGAAATACTATCGCGAAGCGGATTCTGGATATTAGTTTTTTGTTGAATAGATTTATGGCATCCCAATATTATAATTAGATGCAGTGATATTCCTATAAAGAAAATTCTTTGTTTCATCTTGAACATTAAAAACGAGCTTAAGATACTAAAAAAAATAAACCACGCTTAAATAAGCGTGGTCCTAAAGTTAATAAGAATTAAATACTAATCCTCCCCTTCGTCGTCATCCGGTTCAGCAGGTAATTGACAATTTTCCCCACAACTAGTTGAAGGTGTTTCCTGAGAATGAATTTCATCCTTTTGAGATAAATCCTTTGAATCACTTGGTGTCAAAGCCATACTAACTAGTATCGCTAAAAATAAAAATAATTTTTCCATTTTTTTTAATGTTAAAAAGGTGAACACGTTCGTCCTGATTCAAAAAAGCTCACAAAATCATGGCTCTAACTCTACTGTGGTTTTCCTCACTTTTATAAGTAAAGGCTTCTCTATTTTTGAAGAGTTGGCACTTTGACAATGATTCTCTGTGTTGATTCTTTCGAATTTCAAGGAACGATATACCACTAGATTCAAAGGATAAACCAATATTAAATATTTGACAATCAGATAAATAAAAAATTAAGATTTTCAGAAACTGAAAAAAGTGTTTAAAAACTGAACCAAAAATGAGTAGGCTATTATTTTCTTGGATTGCTTATAACCATGACTTTATTTTTATGGAAAATGGAATTCCTGTTTTTAATCCAGAAGGAACACATGGTGATTGCTATACGCATGGTATTTTCAAGTATCATGAACACATCCTTTTAACCAAGGCTTCTAAAATGGGAGAAGACAATCGTTTTGAAAGGGTAGTTCTAGGAATTAAACCTTATGCAAATAAGATTATCCCTTGTTACTTGAACATCGATGATAGAGATGTTGTCAATGTTGAAGTGCTTGTAAAAACTTTAGAGAAGGAAATCATTAAATATCCCAAAGATGAATTAGAAGCCTATATTTCACCAGGGACTCCAGCTATGCAAACGGCCTGGTATCTGCTGGCTTCAAAATTTAATAATTTAAAACTTTTTCAAGTAGATCCTCCAAAATTTAGAAATGAAAAACCTCCTGAAAAAAAATGGATAAAAATTATTAAAACAGAAGTACCTACAAAACTCAACTACTTTCATGAAAGTATTCGAAAAGTTAAAGAAAATACAGAAGGAACATTAGTTACAAATTCCATGAAGCCTAGCTATGAAAGGGCTACGAAAATTGCGCTCACTCATGACATAACCGCCTTAATCCTAGGAGAGACAGGAACAGGAAAAGAATTCCTTGCTCGATTTATCCACCAACAATCTGGGGGGAGAAGCATTAAAGAAATGATTACAATTAATTGCGCACAACTCGATGATCAACTTCTAGAAAGTCGTCTTTTTGGAACAGTTGTAGGTGCTTACACTGATGCAAAAGATACCTTGGGTGCATTTCGAGAAGCCAATCATAGTAGTCTTTTTTTAGATGAAATCGGGGACATCTCTCCTAGATTACAACAAACCCTACTAAGAGTGTTAGAAACCAGAGAAGTAAGCCCTGTTGGTAGTTTTAAAGAAAAACACAAAGTAAATGTTCGCGTAATTGCTGCCACACATAAAAACCTTTATGGGCTAGTTGAAAAAGGCAAATTTAGAAGAGACTTATATCATAGAATTTGTATCGCGGATTTAGAAACTATTCCGTATAGAATGCTTCCCAGAAATGAGAAAAACGAACTTTTCGAGTTTATAGATGAAAAAGTGAGGAAAAAATACGGTATAAAACAAACGAATAAACTCAGTTTTTCAAAACAGGCGAAGGATTGTATCGAAAATTATATGTTTCCCGGAAACCTTAGAGAATTAAATCATTTAATTGAAAGATTGTATGTGTTTAATGAAATTGAAATCAAATTTGAAGACCTTCCTTTTAGAATACGATTCCCAGATGGAACAGGAGCCTCCTTAAAACTGAAAGATGTAAAAGAAAGACATATTCTAAAAGTCTATAAAATGTGTGGGGAGAATATCTCGAAAGCTGAAAAAATATTAGGTCAAGGAGCATCCCATAATATCATAAGAAACTTAGTTAAGAAATCTAATGAAAAAAACAATTAAAATCCTTTGATCCAAATTCACATGACTAACATTAGAAATATTCATTCCTAATATTCAAAAAAATGAAACTACATCTTAATAAAATCTTTAATACTAAACAAAAAAATATGACTTCAAAACAAATCGATCAACTCCTTAAAGACTATGAAAATGATATTTCAATAGATTGGCATAAAGCAATGGGAGACAGAAAAATCAATTTTAGAGAAACTTTAACCTATTCAGGGATGTGCGCTGAACGAATATGTAGAGCTGTTTATCTAAGAACTTACAAAAAGGATGCTGATGAAAAGACCGGAGCATATGAAATTACCAATCATTTCTATAAAGAGGGTATTATTGATGATTTGATGAAGTTACATTTAGTGACGGTAAGAAAACCCAGAAATATATCTGTACATCTTAGTAAGAAATATAACAAGGTTTTTGTTGATATAATTCGTGATCATTTAATGCAAATTATGATCTGGTATAAGTCACTTTCTGGAACTAAGCTTTATGGATTCAATATCAACAAGTATCAAAAAATGTTAAGTAGAAATCCAGTAGCAAGAACACTTTCTAGATTAAGAAACGATGGGGCAATGAGTCAGAAAAACTTTGAAAAATCCATTGCAAGTGATCGAATTATGACAATTCAACCGGAAGAAAAAATGGTCGTTGATATCCCTGTTTTTTCTAGTTTAATTATAGACGAATCTGGCTCCATGAGTAAAGAGAGAAACCAAGTTATAGAAGCTCATAAAGAGGCGCTAATTGCTATAAGAGGCAGTATGATTTGTAAAAAAGAATCTTTGTTTTTGGTTCAACATACCTTTAATTATACCAGCACCATGCTCAACTCTTTAAGCGTAGTAGACACAAACCAAAATGATAAAATTATTGCCTTAGATAAGTGTAATTATATTCCTAATGGAACAACTACCCTTTACGACACCCTCTATGAAGTGGTTACTATGTTACATATAGAAGCAGATTCTTTTAAAGCAACCGGTCGAAAGGCTCCTCAAATTGTCATTGGAGTTTTAACAGATGGTGAAGATACCGGTAGTGGATATAGTGCTGAAGATGTCAAAAAACTAATGAAAGATCTTTATGATAAAAGAGTTATTAAAAGCTCTGTAGTTATTGGTTGGGCTGATGGTAAAAACTTAATGGAAGGTCAGTTGGAATCCTTGAGAAAGAGTATTGGTTTTGAAAAATATATTTGCTTGGAAAAAGCAAATCCATCCGCCATTAGAGAAGCTTTTAAATTGTGGTCTCAATTTACAGTGGGGTAAAAAAATCCGATAGAGCAATTCTCTATCGGACAATCGTAAACAGTTAACTATGGTTTTTTTTCCAAACAATTCTAAGGAAGCCATTAACCTGTTTTGTAATAATGCTCTCCAATTTTTTTTCCCAATGATCATAAATAAATCTAGGATCATCAGGATGTATTTTACCTGAAAGAGTTGGTTTTACATAAACAGAAATAAAGTCAGTTCCTATTGAAATACGAACACCTAATTTTAATAAAGCTTTTACAAATTCATCCTTTGAACAATTAAGATTAGATTCTTTAAGATTCATAAGCTGAACCTTTGAAATAAATGTACACATGATTTAATTATTTTAATGTTTGAATAAATCTTAACATATTCTAAATATTTGTCAACCTGAATAACTTAAAAACAATTAATTAAAAATGAATATAACAATAGGTAATCTTATTTATAAACTGAAAGACCTTACTCCCTCTTTTTCTGGAAGAGAAGCAGATATTTACCTACTAAATGAAGGTTGTTTGAAGTATTTTACTGATGAAATCTTATCTAAAAAAATTAAGAAAGAAAAAGTCTTATTACTCTGTGATAAATACCAAGATCTTCAAGGTAAAGAAGGGTTTAGAAATATTGGATTACCCAAATATCCTGCATATAGTAAAGATAGCTTTATAGGTTTTAAAATGGAATTTTTTAAAAATTCTAAAACAATTACGGAATATAGATATTACATACTTCAAAAGGAGTATAAGAATATTGGCTTTAATGATAAAGCAGCTCATATAATCGTAAAGCAATTATTCAAAAGTTTACAACTTGTTCATACCCACAAAATTATCTTAGGAGATATTAACCCAGAAAATATCTTAATTAATAATTCTAGTTTTGAAAGCTTTATCATTGATGTGGATTCTGCCCACGTTGGTAATTATCCGTGTTTCCTAACAATGCCTGAGTATATATGTCCTTCTGTAGAAGCAATTGGTAAAAATTCCGATGACTCATATTCTTTTAGTACTTCCAGTGATATTTATTCACTATCGATTATCAGCTTTGAACTCTTTATTGGTGTTCATCCTTTTACACCACCAGTTGAACCTATTATAGATATGACTCAAGCTAAAAGAGAAGGTATCAGTTTCCTTAGTTTTCATCACAAAAAAAGCACTAAATATAAAGAGTACTTTTTAGAGAATAAGATGCTCTATACTTTGGTTTTTGAAAGGTTGGATCATGTTGAGAAAAATTACCCTGACTTATATCAATATTTTTTAGATGTATTATTTTATAAAAAAAGAACCTATTATGGTCATCAAATTTCCAAGAGGCCAATAAACAAAAAAAGAGTTCAACAAAAAAGCCATGGAATTCTTCCTATTCGAGGTTATACACCTAGTAAAGAAAAAGCAGATCCTTCAGAATTTGGTCTCTTTTTAAAACAATATAATATTAATTTAAATTCAATACTACAATGATAACATATTGGGAAAAAGCACCATTTACTTCTGCTTGTGGGTCGCTTCAAAAGAAAAAGTCCACTACTAATCTTCCCTTTTCTGTTGGAGGGATAACAAGACAAGGGTTTGATCATATTGATTATGGTATTTCAAATCAAGACTCAATCAATATCATTATCGAAAATAAATTAATAATCGGGGTTTTGTGTGATGGATGCACCAATAATCATCAAGACAATATAACTGGATTTTCCCAAAATCAAGTAGGTTCAAATTTATTATCACAAATGGTTGCAAATCTATGTTATGAAAACATGATTTCAAGAACAAATAGAAGAGTAAATCTTCGAGTATTCACAAAATGGCTTACACGAGAAACAAAACAAAGGCTTAAATCAATAACAAAATCAATTAAAGTTCAAGATTCTCAGAGACTCCCTTTTATTTGTAACACGCTTTTAACTACAATTACAGGGTTTATAATTCGGGAAAAAGAATATTTTATTTTTCATTATGGAGATGGTATTGCACAAGTTAATAATAAATACTTTGATTTATCTTCTGACTCTGGAAAGTATTTAACTTTTTTAGAAGATTCTCAAAAAACAAATAAGCCCTACTTCAAAATAATTTCTAAAGGACGTACTAAAGATTTAAAGCATCTTTATATTGCCTCTGATGGATTCCAAGAAGGAAAAATACTAAAACATTTCAGTTTTTATAACATACTTAACAAACCTGGAGACAAACCTGGTTTTATCGATTTTATCCCTGATTTTCACGCCAATGTCATGGAAAATTATTTTGATGAAGAAGAGATTGTAAAACTTTGGCCCTCAGACGACGCTAGTCTTTTGCTAGTTAGAAGAATAAAAAATCAATAATATGCTACAGTTTACCAAAGAGTATCAAGACCAAAATGGAGGGTTTCTTTACGCAATCAGTAAAAAAAGCACTCAATATTTAAAACAGATTTTACGAAATAAGGGAAGTCTTAAAAAACTACCTATCGATTTAAAAAAACTAGATAGAACTATTTCTCATACTCATCCGCACTTAGATGAATATTTTGCAGACCTCTTATTTAGAAGTTGCTTGCCAGATTACAAAATGGACATTGATTTCATGGAAATGAGTGTCCAATCACAAGATTATGATTCTACCTGTGAAGCCTATTGGCCAAATGCTGCTGTGATGGGTATAGGAGCGACATTGAATCACAAACCTAAATCTATGTATCTTTTTGATGAGCATGTTAAAAATGGAAAAGTAAAAGACCTCTCATGTAGTCAAATTGTTGCTGACCAAATTTTAAAACGATTCTTACCTAGATCTGTTTATAGTGTACTTAGAGAAGTAAACGAAATTGATGCTGCTGGAGGTGCACATACTCAGCACATAGGCAATATTATAAAGACAGCTCATAACGTTCGTTTTATGTTTAAAAGAGAAGAAGTTTATCACAATAACCTTCAAAACTGGTTGCCTCCACAATGGAAGAAAACGATTATGGATGCATCTATAGTAGCAATTATTTACTGTTTAGAAAATAATATTGACTTATTGATTAATTTTAAAGAAAGAGCAAATACACTCAAATTAAGTATGGAATATTACTTGGAACATTGCCCTTATCAAAAAGATACGATTTTTGAGGAAACTGTAAAATTTTTGAGAGCAACGTATCGAAATCAATCACCTACCTTTTTGAAGGCTACTCTCCCAATTTCCAAAAACAAAGATCAGTTAATGGTTTTAGGTAGAGTTTGTTACGCGCTGGAAATTTGCTGGGGAAAAGAAATTGCCAAAGTAATCATGATGAATTTTTGGGAGGTTATATATCAAGGACAAGCCATTTTCAAGGATTCTATGCTAGAGCTCAAAGCATTAAAAACTTTAAGTATTGACCAATCAATATATTCCAAATACGGAAGTTTTCAAAAACAAACTCTACGTCTTAAAAACATCAAAAGTCTTGATCATTCTATTAGAGATTTATGGATATTTTATACAGAGCCAACTCCTATGTTTGTTTTAGGGAACAGACCCTTAATGTACCTATTAAATCAACAAAACTCAGCTTATGGAATTATCTTTTTCAATGATAACTTTAATTTTAGAAAGGCTATTTTTTGCGGAAAAAATGTTCCTTATAAATTATGGAAAAGAGTAGTAGATCATCTGTGTAAAGAAGAACCTGAATATTGGCATAGAAGTTTTAAGTACAATACGGATATCTATGCTCCCTTTCTAATTAATGGAAATCCAGCACATGGCTATGTTCCTCAGAGTCAAATAGAGTTAAAAGATTTAGTAAAAATCATTCAAAAATTAGATATTTAAATACGAACTTGATTTTGACTTTTTAATCTCATAAAAATTTATTTAAAAAAAACTCCAACAAAAAATTTTGCTGGAGTTTCATACTATTTAATTTTTAACTTCTTTGGATTTTGTCTACTATCCCAAACTGTAAGTACTTCAATCGTAACATCAGTAATTCGATATACTAATTGAAAATGTTTTACAACACGAATCCGAATTCCATCGAATTCTGTTTGCATACCAGCTTCTGGAAAAATCGCTGTCAAGGTCATTACTTAATTAAAGAGGCTCTCTAATTTTTTAGGATAAGAAATCGACTTATTCTTACGAATCCAATATTCATAAATAGCGATTTTATCTTTTATTGCCCTGTAAGTCCACTTGATTTCTCTTGTAGACATTTTGAGATGATGTTTTTCGATTCCTGTTGACTGTAAATATTTCCACTATCGGCATCTTTTATTCCTTCTTCCACTAACTTTTTTTCAGCTGCAGAAAATTGATAAATTTGATCCATTTCAGATTCTGTAGATATTAGACTTAAAATACTATCTAAAATTTCAGGATTATTGATGGAATTTACCTTTTCTATAATTATTTCTTTAATACTCATAATCGTTGTGTTACGTTCAAATTTACATTTTTTTATTATTAACTACTTAAAAAAAGTATAACATTGGTGCTTATAGATTTAAATAAAAACTACTCCAAATAATAATGTGTCAACATGAGCGAAAAAGCATCAAAAAGCCCCATTTGGTAATGTTCTGCCATCCAAGGCAATCGTTTGTGAGGTGCTTTATCCTTCAACTCTGGATACCAATTTAAAACCACCATGGCAATTTCATATTTGGTTTTGGCTTCGAAAGATAAAAAAGTTTGTTTAATTTGAGAACGAGTATAGGTTTTCAGTTGTAAATTTTGAGCTCTAGCCAACTGTATAATCGCATCAATAATTCGCTTTTGTCTATTGGATATTTTTCGAGATTTATAATCTTGAAGCAGTACAATATGGGGTTTACAATATTCAAATAATTTTTTCACTTTTTTTAGATATTTATGATGTGAAATCGGCTGTACCTTTTTAATTCCAAAGTCTAATATCTCTTTGGGTCCCTCACAGATAACAAAACCGACACCAAAAGTATTTGGGTATAAAGCTAGTGTAATCCGCTGTTGTTTACTCACTTTTGTTGTCATAATCTTGTTCGTTAATATCTTGTAAGCAGCCAATATTGTTTAATACTTCATATAAGGCAAGAATTCTTTTTTGAAGTTTAGGAGTTGTGATTTCTTCTTCCAACTGTGTAATCAAAGAAGTGGTTTTGCTAGAAACTACATCGATCACTCCTAGCAGACTATATTTAAATAGTTTTTTCAATGGTGTTTTGGTAATTATATGATAGGCTATGATCACACGAGCAGGAGGCTGTTTCTTTCCCGTTTCATATTTAGACAGATTTGAGAAATCCATGTCTAAGAGATACGCCATATCTTGAAGGGTTAGATTTGCACTGCGACGTGCTTGTTTTAAATAATGGATGATATTCATAATTTGGATAAGAGGCATAGAGGTTAGTCTTCTATGTCTTTTAGTATACTAGCTCTGAAATTTATTATCTTGGAGTTATGCTTTTTGGTACCGGAGTACCAAAAAAAATCGCTCTCGCCCAAAATATGTTGACGAAGTGTGTATAAATTGAATCGACGTTTATGTCTCGGCTTTTTTTCGTTTTAATTTTAAAATATCCTGATATCGTTCTTTGTCAGTTTTTCGATGATAGGTACTTTTTGCTTTTGTGTTGTTTTCTTTTGTATGTGTTTGTTTTGTATACGATGGATAAGTACACATGGTATTTACCTTTTTTACACATCTTTGTTTTTTTAAAGCATTGAATACAGGAGCGTAAGCATAATAAACACGTTTCTTTCCTCTCCTGTCTTTTCCATGTCTTAATTCATTTTCATCATAATCTAACGCCACGATTAAATTTTTATAAACTAAAGAAGAAATTGCCATAGATATGGATTTATGGGTTAATCGTGTTCTTTTGGAAAAGAACGAAATACTAATCCAATCTTTGCGTTTGCGTTGCTTAGTTTTTAGATGTACCCATCCTAATGTCTGACGAATGACTACTAAAAGCACTTTTAATTGACTTTGGTTTAAGTTGGATAAGTGTTCATCGAAGATGTCATTGGGTACCTGTGTCGAATGATGATAATACTGCATATAAAAAAGTATCCTAAAGATACTTTGATTTTAAAAGTTTAGCTTTTTGGTAATTTACGTAACAAAATCATTCAATGGATGTTTAATGATTTGTGCTCGCAGATGCTCTGCAGTTGCAGAAAGGTAAATGGTGGTCGTTTTGATATCACTGTGTCCCATCATTTTAGAAAGACTATAAATATCACAACCTCCTTCTAACATTAAAGTAGCAAAGGTATGTCTCAATTTATGAATTGTAAACGAAATCCCGGAAGCTTCTTTTAACTTATTGGTGAGTAATTTCAACCCTGAATTGGTGAATCCTTGATTGAGATTACAACTGGTAAAAAATTCTGGGCAGGTTTTATAGTTTTTCTTTCGCTCCACGAGATAACGTTGCAAGCTCTTTGCTAAATTAGAGTTGATAGGAATGATTCGATCTTTGTTTCCTTTTCCCTTTCGAATAAAAATAGTGAAGTTTTCAAGATCCACATCAGTCATTTTTAGATGCAGTAATTCACTCTTACGAAGTCCAGCAAATAAGAATAAAGAGAAGATCGCGTGATTGCGATATTTTAAGTATTTCTTAGTATATGGGTAATTATACGCAATTTCTAACAAACGAAAAGCTTCCTCTTTTCTTATTTTTTTAGGGAGTGATTTCTCTAATTTTGGCAACTCAAAATCTTTTAGATAATTCGTCTCTAAGTAGTTATGTTTAACGCACCAACGAAAGAACACTATCAAGGTCATGTAATAGGTCCTGTAGGTGCTAATCTTCCATCTCTTGTCCTTTCTTCCGTATAAAAAGAAGGAATGTACCTTTTTCTCTGAAACATCGCTGATAAGGGCAATTTTGGAAGCCTTCGCGAAATATGAAATTTTCTCACGATATCGGTTTTCTGTTTCCTTTGACACGCCTCTCATATATTTGGCGTAATGGCAAAAGTCTTCTAGTAATAGTTCAATAGGCATAGCTGTGTGAATGTATCGATTACTTGTACAAGAGAATTTTTGAGTTGTCTAGAGACTTATATTTTAAGGACGTGGTCTAACAGCCCTATTTTTTAACCCCTGAATCTCTCTAAAACGTTGAGAAATAAGGGGATTTTGTACGCGTGCCAGGACTTGAACCTGGGACCTCGTCATTATCAGGAATGGTGTCCAATCTAAAATGGGCTATTTTATTGTGGTATAAGGGTTTTAGAAAAATTGGCTTCAAAAAAATATCTTTTTCATTGAACCCCGTCAGCATCACTTTTTTGTTTCTTTTGTACAAGAAATGGATACATCAATGAAATCATCTTTAAAATTGATGATTCTTAAATTTATAAATATATCGACTCACCAAGTTTAGCAAAATCAAGGAAATTGCACAAACATTTTTACAAAAGGCGATCAATATTTGAGCGTGCATCTTCTGTTTGAATGGATCGTAAATACCGTTCGGTCATTTGGGTCGTTGAATGTCCTAATAAGTTTTTAATACTGATAATGGTTGTGCCTTGGATAGCTAGATTACAAGCAAACGTATGGCGGAACTGATGTAAATGAAAATTCACTCCTGATAATCGTTTGTATTTTCTAACCCAATACTTCATTCCCTGTCGGGTTAAAGGTGTATTTCTTCTGACAGATACAAATAAATACTCAGAGGTAATATTTTTTGAAGCTCTTGTTTTAAGATAAAACTTTAAGGCGCTTTGCAAAGAATAATGAAGTGGGATATGCCTGCTTTTTTTAGACTTAGAGGTCTGGCTATTGATGAATAAAGTTTTTTGCGTAAAATCTACATCCTGAACTCGAAGCCCTATTAACTCTCCTTTACGAACTCCTGAATATTGAAGCGTTTTAACAATTGCTAAGTCTCTTTTAAGCTGCTCATCATTCTCCATGTTATGAAGTGCTATAGCCCCTATAATTTTAGAGACTTGAGCATTACTTAATGCTTTTGCATCATTGTATCTAGGATTAGGAGGTTTGATGATTTTGGTGGTTAAAGAATCTTTTTCAATGATATCATTTATTTCTAACCAATTGAAAAACACATTGAGTTTGTTGAAATAAGTCCTTATCGTAGATACTTTAATTTCCATATCATTTTTTTTCGCTCTTTTTCCAAGTCTTTTAAAAAACTCATGCACTAAATAGGGATGTAAGTCCAAAGGTGTTTTAATTTCAGGCATTACTTTTAGAAAGTTTTTCATCACATCTCTGTAACTATTCATCGTATGTGAGCTCAATCTTTTTGTGTATTCACATTCCGAGAGATATTGGTCAAAACAATCATTAATATTGCTAGTGGATGTTAACATATCTCTATCTAATCAAATCCATCTCAAAATTCTAGTCCTGCTTTTTGGTATAAAGAAAAAATACCAATTGGCATTACTCCAAAAAAGAAAAGGTTTGATTAGAATGATGTTTATGACACAATTTTTTCATCCCTATATTTCTTATTTTGCAAAAGCCGATTTTCGCAATCAAAAAGATGTTTTTGGCATTTATCAGCAGGATCGCTATGTGGGAATGTATTTATTAGGTAAGACAGGTAGTGGGAAAACGAACGTTTTAGAAATATTAATTCATCAGGATATTATGCATTCTAGAGGGCTGGCACTCTTTGATGTGAGTGGCGATTTGGTCAAAAAAGTGTATCAAAGTCTTCCCAAAATCCGTCAAAAAGAGTGTGTGTATTTGGATACCTCCAATCCAAATCTCACTTGGGGTTATAACCCCCTTCGAAGAGTCGCTTATCAGCATCGACATTTGATTGCTTCTCATATGATTGAGACCTTTCAAAAAATTTGGGGACAGCAGGCCTGGGGAATCAAATTAGAATTTATCCTCAGAAATGTGTTTTTAAGCCTACTTGATCAGCCAAAAGCTACGTTTTCAGATGTCACTCGACTGCTTGTTGATGAAGCATTTCGAAACCAATGCCAACAATATATTGTGTCCAAAGAAGTCAAACAATTCTGGAGTCATCAATACTCCAAATATTCGAAAACAGATATTCTACCTGTTTTAAATAAAATTGGAAGCTTTCTGGCTATTCCAATGGTTAAAAAAATATTGGTTGACAATACCCAACAACTCTCTATTCAATCGATTATCGATACTGAAAAAATCTTCTTGATAAACTTATCCAAAGGTACATTGGGAGCTGATTCTGCCCATTTATTAGGTTCTTTGTTGTTAAATTCTTTGTCTGCAGCTGGTTTTCATCGCTCTTTAATTGAGGAAGAAAGCCGAAAACCTTTCTTTATTTATTTGGACGAGTTTCACAATTTTACGACGCTATCCCTTGTCAATATGTTTGCGGAGCTTCGAAAATTTAAAATAGGATTTATCGTTGCACACCAGTATTTGAATCAACTTCCAGTAAAAATTAAAGAAGCAGTTTTAGGGAATATCGGAACCATTATTTGCTTTAGAATTTCCTATGCAGATGCCAAGTATATGGCACAAGAATTCTATCCTATTTTCTCTGCCAATGATTTTATTGGATTAGAAAATTATCATATTTATTTAAAATTGATGATCAACGGAAAACCTTCTCAGGCTTTTTCTGCCAAGACCATCACTAAAAATTGGTTTGATGCACCAAAAGGCTGAACTCTACTCTTTTTCTTATTCCAGCATACTAGTCTTAAAGCAATGTCACTGACTTTTTTTTAAAGAAAGATCAGCGATATAAAACGAACCTTAAAATTAATATGTATGAAAACAAATGCACTTTCTCTTGAATTTATGAATCCTTATGAAGTTGAAATCCACTACAAACGTCCTTTATTTTCTTCTATGCAAAAAATAGCTTCTTCATTAGAGGCAACTACAGTTTTAAGAAATTATACTGATGAGAATGTGTTGGATGTTAAGGAATTCTTTTGGACAATTTTTCTTTCCAGAGCTAATAAAATCTTAGGAATTTCTACGAATGCTAGTGGCACTATTTCAGGAGTCATCGTCAATTACCGAGAGATTATTCAATTAACCTTGTTATCCAATGCTTCTCATATCATTGTAGCGCATAACCATCCTTCTGGAGTCTTACAACCCTCTAAGGATGACAAGAGAATCACTGAAATACTTCAAAAAGGATTGAGTTTATTTGATGCCAAACTTCTGGATCATTTGATTTTGACCTCTGAATCCTATTATTCCTTTGCTGACCAAGGAAACCTATAGTTTCCAATGAAACCTTTGAAAATTACGAATTCACTTCGGTGCAATTCGTAATTCTTATTTATCAACTTTTTGCTTACCAAACTATTTATGTCCAAAACCCCTATTTCCTATTATGGAGGAAAACAAAATATGGTATCTACCATACTTCCCTTAATCCCCAAACACCGAATCTATACAGAAGCCTTTTTTGGTGGTGGAGCTATCTTCTTTGCTAAAGAAAAAAGCGAAGCCGAAACCATCAATGATATTAACAATATGGTGATTAACTTTTATGAGGTTGTTAAAACTGATTTCAATTCGTTAAAAGCAAAAGTAGAGGCTACATTGTTTTCAAGAGCGAGTTATAAAGTGGCTTTGGTGATCTATAAAATGCCTCATTTATTTAACAAATTACAGCAGGCCTGGGCTTTCTATATAGGCACTAATATGGGGTTCTCCTGTCAAATTGGTTCATGGGGTTACGATAAATATAGCAAACAAGTTCTCAAAATGAACAATAAAAAGATTCGCTTTGATACTGAAATTTATAAACGTTTAGAGCATACCCAAATTGAACATAATGATGCCAACAAGGTCATTAAAAGTAGAGATGCTATCGATGCTTTCCATTATGTAGATCCTCCGTATTTTAATTCTTGTCAATCTTTTTATAGTGGTTATACAAAGGAAGATTATACCAAACTTTTAGAAACTTTATCCCATATCAAAGGTAAATTTCTACTGAGTGGCTACCCTTCCGAATTATTAGCTTCTTATACCCAAAAAAATGGATGGCACACCTTACGTTTTGACAAACCACTTGCCGCTCAAAAAGGGGTCAAAGGAAAACCACGCAAACGGAAAACAGAAGTTTTAACCGCCAACTATCCGATATGATTCATTTTAGAAAGAAGAAAAAAGAGCATAGAAAAAATAAGCAGGAAACAAGACTAAAAAGAAAGAAAGCACATCATTCAAAAAAGAAGAAACCCTTAAGGGTTGTGGAATTATTTGCAGGGGTGGGTGGATTTAGGATTGCTTTGGAAGGCTATCCTAAAAAGAAAGATGCTCCTTTTGAAGTGGTTTGGAGCAATCAATTTGAACCCCGAACCAAGAAACAACACGCCAATATTGTTTATAAGAATCGATGGCCAAATGCAAATCATTCTGAAATGGATATTGAAGAACTTGTTGCTCATCAAATGGATGTTATTCCTGATCATGATGTATTGGTAGGTGGCTTCCCTTGTCAAGATTTCTCAATTGCCAATCGTTCGCATAATAATGGCATCGAAGGTAAAAAAGGAAAACTCTGGTGGGCTATCAATAGCATTCTAGAGGAAAAAAGACCTGCTTATATTTTATTAGAAAATGTAAATCGCCTGCTGTGTTCTCCTTCGAAACAAAAAGGACGTGACTTTTCTTTAATTCTCTATTGCTTAAATAAGCTAGGCTATGCTGTGGAATGGAGAGTCATCAATGCTGCGGATTATGGATTCCCACAAAGAAGACGTCGGGTATTTATATATGGGTTTCATCAAAAAACAAAGTTGTTCCATACCCTAAAAAATGCAGACCCAAAAGCTTGGTTACTCCAAGAAGGATTGGCTGCAAAAGCGTTTCCAGTGGTTCAAGATAGCTTACTTAAAACTGAAAAACTCTTTGATAGCAAAGAGACCCTAATAAAGGCTTTTAAAAATCAAGAAGTCGCTTTTGAAAAAGCTGGGCTGATGGTCGAGGGTCGTCATTATTCAATTAAAGTTAAACCTGTCTATGCAAAAAAGAGTTAATACGCTAGGAGATATCCTACTTCCCGTTTCTGAAATTCCTGAATCCTTTTTTATTCAACCCAAAGACCTTCCCAAATGGAAAAGGGTTAAGGGTGCAAAAGCCATTCCTCGAATCAGCAAAAAAACAGGTAAACCTTATACCTATCGTGAGGGAAACGTTGCCTTCCCTGATCCTACTGACAAGCCCTCTAGAACGATTTTAACCCGTGAAGGAGGAAACTATATTACTAGAGAAAAACATGCCATATATCAAAATAAACGGTATCGAAGATTACACCCCATAGAACTGGAACGCTTAAATGGGTTTCCTGACAACTTTACGCTTTGTGAGGGCATTACAGATACGCAACGTGCCTTCTTTATGGGCAATGCCTTAGTGGTTGGAGCAGTGGAGTGTTTGGCAGCGCAACTGGCTGTGTTTAGGGAGTAATCATCCCTTTTAGTATTAACAGTCTGTATCAACTTAAATCATAAACGGAATATAAATCGGTGCAATTTGCACCACTAAAACTAAATAAGTATGAAGAAAATTATTAAAAAAACAGTCAATCTAGATTTGATTGGTGTAAACGGAAATGCTTTTGTGATCATGGGCGTATTTCGAAGACAAGCTCGCAAAGAGTGGTGGACGCAACAAGAAATTAACCTTGTGATAGAGGAAGCTAAAAGTAGTGATTACAATTACTTATTAGCGACTATTGAGAATCATTGTGAACCTAAAGATGATGAACTATGACCCTTCGAGAACTCAAAAGAATCAGTTTTTATTTAGAAGCGTTAGCAGATGTTTTGTTTGATGAAAATCATAGCATTATTCAACCTAAAGTTGTTGAAAGTTTAACTCGGGAGGAACTAATTAACATAGCTTTCTTTCTGTATCAAACCGATTGGACAATAGCACGTTTAGAATTAAAGACGGATCAAGAGCTATTAGCCATTATTGGAGACGACATTGGAGTTTTATTATATATAAGCGCCATGCTTCATAGAAAGACAATAGAAGTGCTTTCTTTTTCTAAAACGGAAATAGATTTCTTTTTTAGCACCAAAGGAAATCCTATCCATTATTTAGCAAATAAAGAAACTGAATTATGGGATGGATATGACCGAACTAATTTTAGAAGTTTACTCTCCAAAGCAGGTCTTATTCGCAAAGTCTTTGGGGTGTATCCTTCTTCTATTCGTGAGGCTGAACTCTACCAATCAATTTCCCTTCCTTTGGCGTGTTTTGACACGCTTGAAGAAGCTAATCGAACACTTTCAAATATTGCAGTGACTGAAAAATTAAATGTAATAGACTTGGTCGTTTATCAAGTCTGGATTAAAAATTGAATATAAACCGTGTCTTAAAGACGCACTAAATCTAAATAGTATGGAACAATTAAATGCCGTGGATGTACTTATTGAAAACATCTCAACAGATCAAGTGCTTTTACCTGTCGTAGAAGCGAAAATTGAAGAAGTGAAAGCCGAAAAACAAGTGTTGGTAAATCGCTTAAAAGAGTATCAAAAAGACCTTGCTGTATTGCTGAAGTATGCAACTGAAGCACAACAGGAAAAGATTAAAAAGCTTGGTTTTAAAATCTCTGACGAACAGCGTGGTTTAAACACCATTGCCACAACTGCTTTTGATCTTATAGTCAAAGCTAAAGACCATCAATTGACCAACCAACAGTGGTATGATGAATATGTCGCTTCTTTAAAAAATGGAGAATCGCCTGTTTCGTATGCTTCCTTTAATGTGAAGTGTCGTTCGTTGTTTAATACACAGAAAGTACTTCGAAAAAAAGCGGGTGATCCTAAATCTTCTCATGAGGATATCATTTCTTTAAATGGTCGTGTGACTGCTACAAAGAAGAAATAATCATGGATGTCAAAAACTTTTATTTGGACATCTTCTCTTCTCAAGAGAAAGCGATTCATCATTGTCTATGGCTCAACTTTAAATACCGAATTGCGAACATTAAATTTGGTGTGATTCACGGGCCTGATAATGATTGGGCTGTGGTGGAAGAGGCGACGGCTATAGAAATGGAGACGACCTTTTTGGATATCTTACCTGAAAATTATAGTGAGATGACCTATGATGAAATTCGTATTTTACATATGGATAAGGAACCTTTGCCTCATTTTGAGGAGCTTCTAGGAGAAATTGCAACCATAGATGGCGAGATCCTTCGAATGATTTTATTTTATAAAATTTCACTTGAAAAGCTAATTCGCTTTGAATTGGCTTCTCGTGGGTATGATCAAAATCATCGTTGGTGTGGGTTTAAAAAATCGTATGAGATTTGGTTGGAATGAGTAACTTATAGCAAGTACGTATTGTAATCAAAGAATCACATCAATGTTATTTGAAAGATTTTTTTGAAGAATATATGAATTTTCAAAATTATTTGAATTGGGTAAGTTATTTGACGAACAGCATACTATAATTTCTGTAACCTTTTTAAAGAAGAAAACGGCTGTTATTGTATATGCGATGAAAATTTAATACGTTTAAACACTCATTGATTTGAGTGTTTTTTTAATCCAAATTTTAAAAAAAAACAATGCTAATATTTTCTATTTTAGCTTCTGAAAAAGCTATGAGAAAATGTACAAAAGAAATTATCACCCTTTGATAATTCTACTTTATGCAAGTGGAATGTTAGATACGAAACAACTTTGTGAGTTGCCCAAAACCACAAAATACAATTGGAATCAGTTCAAGCACCAAAATTATTATGGAAATGAGTGGGTTTCTTCTTACATCAAACAATTTGATGATATAAAAGATGTTTTTGCTTCTGCTTTTCTCTACAAATCTTTGCGGTTTCTTGTTGAAACTAGAAAAGGATATCTAAATATGTTGCAGGAATTTTCTTATAACAAACAACTCTTGAAATTACACGCTGATAATATTATTACTTCGATTGAGAAGATGAAATCTTTGGCAAATGTGAATGTAAAAACGGCTTGTAAATATTATGGTATTTCTAAAGATTGGTATTACCATCAAAAAAGAAAACTGGTTTGCGGAATTAGTCCTTTTCAAAAATGTTATCGACAACATCCAAATCAATTAGCTGTGAATGAAATTTCTGCAATTGAAAATTTGGTGATAGATCCTGCCAATTTTGGTAAAACAAAAGTGACCTTATATTATCACGCTTTGAGAAATGGTTTGGTATTTTGTAGCAAATCTACATTTAATAAATATGCTTCTGCTTTAGGATATATCAAAGCAAAACGATTTAAATACCCAAGTCAAAAAGGATTTAGAGCTTCTCGTGTTTTTGAGTGGTTGCACGTCGATATTACAAATGTAAATACGCTAGAAGATGGGATGCAAAAAGTAGCTTTTGTGAAAGATAATTTTTCTAAAGGGATTTTACATTATAGCTCTACTAATAGAAAAGCTGGAAGTGAGTTTATCAAAAACCTTTTTGCTGAAACTTTTACAAAGTTTGGTTTGTTAAATGCTATAAAACCAATTAACATATTATCTGATGGTGGAAGTGAAAACAAAGGAGAACTCTTATCTTGGGTTCAAAATATTCAAGCACCACCAGTTGTTACCAAAATAACAGCACAAACCAAAGACTTCCCTTTTTCTAACTCGATGTCAGAGAGTACTCACAGTATTTATAAAACAGAATTTCTTAACGGAAAATATTCTTTGAATGAAAAAACGCATTTAAAAGATTTAGATTGTTTTGTTGAATATTATAATCATCGTAGATATCCAACTGATTTATTTTGATTAACACCTTTTGAGGTTGTAAATGGTAAAATTCCTGATAAAAATCATTTTAAAGAGAAAATACAAGACGCTAGAAAAAATAGAGTAGAAGCCAATCAACAATTTAATGATTGTAAAATTATTATTGGATGTAATTCTTGAAAAAGATAATTATTGAGCAAAATCTAAAATCTTTTTAACGAACAAAACAAATTTTCTTGGGTTTTTAAAAATAAAAAAGGATATTCGTTTTATGAATATCCTTCTTACGACTATGATTAATTTAATTTTCCTAAAACCCTATTATTACTGATAATTCCAATGTTGGAACCCTTTTGTCGTGGTTTAAAATAGCGAGTGTGGAGCACATCAATTTTGGTCAGTTGGAGCTACCCTGCCTCATAGCAATACTAAAATACAAAAAGCTATACTTTTCAGCATAGCTTTTTGTTATTATTATTTTTGACGGTACTAGCAAATGCTAGCACTAGCGTGTACTGTTATACTAGCGCCATCAGGGGTAAACCTATTTCAGGACAAGACACACTACCTTATCCACCAATTGTAATACATAAATTTGGAACTTTATAGAAACCTTCTTCTGTTTTAATTACGATATCTGATAAAATTAATATATCTTCTTTAATTAAGCTACTTAACACTTTCAAAATATCGTTATCAAATCTAGTTGAAAAATATTCTTTAAAAAACAATACATTTTTATTCCTAATCAAAATAAAATCATAAGAAATCTCTGTATGATTTGGATTGAAATATAAATTAGGATGATCCATAGTGATTTTTAAACCACGAGCTTTTTTATAAAGCACTTTTTTATCTTGATCTATAGGGGCTATTATCTCTGCTTTTAACGGAATATCTACTACTATCATACTCTTTTCAGAAACAACATTATCAAATCTATCATAGATGATTATTTTAAGTGGACCTATTAAATTAGGTGTCAAAATTAAATTACATAAATCTTTCGTAAAATTGGCGTTATCAACTTCAATTTTTAAATCAGAACAATCAATTCCTTTATTATATATGTCTATAGAATTTGGCAAGCCTAAAAAGAGATATTTATGTGAAGATATATTTACTTCAACTTGTTGGCAATATCCTCGATTACCAAAAAAAATTAATAGTATAAAAATAAAATATTTCATCATTATTCAATTATAAATAGTTCGATATCAGGATTAACCTCTAATGCATTGTTAATAAAGTCCTGAAGTCCCTGATTTAGTACACTAATATCGTTTGCAGTCATTCTTCTTCTAGCTAA
>NZ_CBFHZT010000016.1:0-62624 GCF_965660385.1 Polaribacter sp. | reverse complement strand
TTCACCATCGTTTTTACGCTTTGGAAATTTTGAAATTTTTGCAGCAAGAAAAGACCTAAAAAACTTAAAAATATTAGTTGACTATACTATTAAACATCATTTTCCAAATTTAGGAAAACCATCAAAAGAAACTTATATTAAATTTTTTGGAGAAGTTTCAAAACGTACGTTAAGTATGATTATTGATTGGCAAAGAGTGGGTTTTGTACATGGAGTTATGAATACTGATAACATGTCTATTTTAGGCTTAACCATAGATTATGGACCTTATGGATGGCTAGAAGGTTTCGATTTTGGCTGGACACCCAACACCACAGACAGGCAAAATAAAAGATACAGATATGGAAATCAGCCAAATATTGGGCTTTGGAATTTATATCAACTCGCAAATGCTTTGTATCCAATTATTGAAGAAGTTGAGCCTTTAAATGAAATTTTAAATCAATATAAAGTAGATTTTGAAAAGCAATCTCTTCAGATGATGAAATCCAAATTAGGTTTGGTTGCCTCTGATGAAGACGATTTAAAATTGATACAAGATTTAGAAGACAATTTGCAATTGGTTGAAACTGACATGACAATTTTCTTTCGAAATTTAAGTGATTTTTCTGATGAAAAAACAAGTTTTAAATTGATTAAAGATGCTTTTTACGATGTAGAAAATATTTCTGAAGATGTAAAAAACAGATGGAATACTTGGTTTAAAAATTACGAAAACAGACTTGCAATAGAGCGAGTTTCATCCGAAGAAAGAAAAAGACAGATGGATTTGGTTAATCCTAAATATGTTTTAAGAAATTACATGGCACAATTAGCTATAGATGCTGCAGATGATGGTGATTACGCTTTAATTGATGAACTTTTTCAACTCTTAAAAAAACCTTACTCAGAACAACCAAAATTTGAAAAATGGTTTGCGAAAAGACCTGAATGGGCTAGAGATAAAGTAGGATGTTCTATGTTATCTTGTAGCTCTTAAAATACTCTTTTACACTCACAAGACCTTTCTGGTTTTTAAAACCTGAAAGATCTAAATTAAACAAAAAATGAAATTAGGCTTAGGTACAGCAGCTTTAGGAAGACCACAATATATCAATGTGCGTCAAAAAAATGTAGATAATTCTGATTTAGAAGTTTTCAAAAAAGAAAGTTTTCAAGTTTTAGAAGATGCCTATAATTCTGGAGTTCGTTATTTTGATACTGCTCCAGGTTATGGTTTAGCAGAAGAATTGGTCTTGGAATGGTTGCAAACAAAAAATGATTCTTCTATTGAAATTGCCACAAAATGGGGCTATACATACACTGCAAACTTTAACCCAAATGCAACTACTCACGAAGTAAAAGAACACAGTTTATCAAAATTAAATGAACAATGGAGTTTTTCTAAAAAACTACTTCCATTTTTAAAAGTGTATCAAATTCATTCAGCCACTTTAGAAACTGGTGTTTTAGAAAATGATGAAGTTTTACAGCAATTGGCATTTTTAAAAAAAGAAAACCATCTAAAAATTGGATTAACTACCACTGGCACAAATCAAGTTGAAGTTATTAAAAAGGCTTTAGATGTTTTGGTTGATGAAAATCCGTTATTTGATGTTTTTCAAGTTACCTATAATTTTTTGGAGCAAAGTTTATTAGAAGTTGTTGATGAATTAATTCTTAAAAACAAATCTATTGTTATCAAAGAAGCATTGGCAAATGGACGAATTTTTAGAAATTCGAAATATGCAAACTATGCTGGCTTATATACTACTTTAGAAAATTTAGCAAATAAAAATAATGTAGGGATAGATGCTATTGCTCTAAAATATTGCGAACAAACTATTCCTGAAAGTATCATTTTAAGTGGTGCAAGCAACTCAAATCAGTTATCAGAAAATTTAAAAGCAAATAATTTTTCTCTTACTGAGGATGATATTCAACGATTAAATTCTTTTAAAGTTACTCCAAAATTCTATTGGCAAGAAAGAAAAGAGTTACAATGGAATTAACCAAAATCGCTTTAGGTGGTGGCTGTCATTGGTGCACAGAAGCTGTATTTCAATCTTTACATGGAGTTGAAAAAGTAAACCAAGGTTGGATTGCATCCACAGAAAAAAACAACACCTTTTCAGAAGCAGTTATTGTACATTTTAATGAAAGTAAAATCAATTTAAAAAGCTTAATAGAAATTCATTTAGCAACTCATAAAAGTACCAGTAATCATTCCATGAGAAACAAATATCGTTCTGCAATTTACTATTTCAATAGCAATCAAAAAATGGAAAGTGAACAAATTCTGAAAGCATTACAACTCAATTTTAGCGATAAAATAATTACTCAGATTCTGCCTTTTGAAGCGTTTAAACCCTCATCAGAAGAATTTCAAAATTATTATCAGAAAAACCCAAAGAAACCATTTTGTAAAAAATACATCAATCCAAAATTGAATCTTCTAACTCAAAAATTTTCAAAAAATATTTCTTGAAAACCCAAAAAAGGCAGCTATATAATTTATTTTAAAGAATTTGTAGTAACTTTAACTAAATTAAATTCTTATGAAGAAAGCCAAACTTTTAAACTTCATTCCAATTCTTTTCATTGGTGGTGTGTTATTGAGTTTTAATTATTCAACATCAAAAAAAGAATACATTTCTTTAGAAGAAAAGAGCATCACAATTATAGAAAATAAAGATAATTTTAATAAAATGATGGATGTTTTAACACATCCAAGATGCATGAACTGTCATCCAAGTGATAACGTTCCAAAGCAAGGTATGGATAGTCATCCTCATTATTTTGGAATGAAGAGAGGTGAAAATAATCACGGTTTTGAAGCTACAAAATGCGCTACCTGTCACCAAAAAGAAAACAACAATTACTCAGGTGTTCCTGGAGCTCCACATTGGGGTTTAGCTCCAAAATCTATGGCTTGGAAAGGTTTATCTAGAAAAGAAATTGCAGCTGTTATTTTAGATAAAAGTAAAAACGGTGGTAAAAATTTAAAAGAAGTAGAAAAGCATTTAACAGAAGATGACCTTGTTTTGTGGGCTTGGAATCCTGGTGTAAATGCATCTGGTAATCAAAGAGAAACACCACCAATCTCTGAAGAAGAGTTTAAAAAAGTGGTAAAAGAATGGATTGCAAATGGAGCTATAATTCCAGAAAATTAATGGCTAATACATAAAGATGAAGATATCCTTTACAATAAATAACAAAGAGGTTTCAATAGATGTTTCTGATGAAAACACCCCTCTTTTATGGGTGGTTAGAGATGTTTTAGATTTAAAAGGCACCAAATTTGGTTGTGGAAAAGCTGCTTGTGGAGCGTGTACTTTGCATGTAAATGATGTTGCTGTACGTTCTTGTTCTTATGCAGTAAAGTTTGCAGAAGGTAAAAATATAACAACTATAGAAGGTTTGGGAGATGCACAAAATCCACACCCAGTGCAACAAGCTTGGATAGAAGAAGTTGTTCCACAATGTGGTTATTGTCAACCTGGTTTTATCATGTCAACAGCTGCTTTATTAAAGGAAAATCCAAATCCAACTGATGAAGATATTGATAGTAACATCATTAATATTTGTAGATGTGCAACCTATTACAGAATGCGAAAAGCCATACATAGAGCTGCTGAACTAACTAGAGAAACTAAAAGTTAAACCATGGGCAAAAAAATATCACGTAGAAAATTTTTGGTTAGAGGTGGTTTAGGAACTTTAGGTGTTTTAGCCATTGGAACCTATGTTTTTCGAAACCCAATTCGTAGAGAAATTATTGACTTTGCAGATTCATTTGTTGCTCCTTACACTGGTTCTGGAACTGAAGCTAATTTATGGTTCGAAATTACTAAAGACAACACCATTATTTTGCATTCTCCAAAAGTAGAAATGGGCCAAGGAACCTTTACTGGTCTTGCTCAAATTGCTGCTGATGAGTTAGACATTAATATAAATCAAATTCAAGTTATTGCAGCATCAACAGCTAGTGGAATTGTAGATCAGTTAGGAACTGGAGGTAGTTTATCTGTTGCTTCTTTATGGAATCCTTTACGTGAAATGGCAGCTACAATGCGTGAAATGATTAAAATTGAAGCTTCAAAAAAACTACAAATTCCGATTGAAAATTTATCAACTAAAGAAGGAATCGTTTCTGGAAACAATCAACAACTAAGTTATGCTGATGTTGCAAAGGATGTTACTGAATGGGAAATTCCAGATACTCCAGATTTAAAATCTGTTTCAGACTATAAATTGGTAGGAAAACCTGTTGCTAGAATTGATTTAAAAGCAAAAGTGTTTGGAGATCCTATTTTTGGAATGGATGCAGAAATGGAGAACATGTTGCATGCAGTTATTATTCGACCTCAACATATTGGAGCAACATTTAAAAGCGCAAACTTTAGTAAAGCAGAAACAATGCCTGGTGTTGTAAAGGTTGTACAAATTGATGATTGGGTGGGTGTTATTGCAAAAACCTATCCTGAAGCATTGGCTGCAAAATTAGCTGTGAATGTTGAATGGAATATTCCAAAAAAATGGACTGAAGAAGAAATTAGAGATCTTATTTCTGTAGGAAATGGAGATGAAATGATGGTGCAAAAAGAAGGAAATCTTCTAGAAAAAGATTCAGAAAATGTGCTAGAAATGGAATTTAAAAGTCCTTTAGGTGCTCATGCACAAATGGAGCCTAATGGAGCAGTTGCTTCTTATAAAGATGGAAAAGCAACTGTAATTATTTCTACGCAAGTAATTGGCATTACTCAAAAGCAAGTAGCCAATGCATTAAATTTAGATACAGATGATGTAAATATTATACCTACATATTTAGGTGGTGGTTTTGGAAGAAGATTAAATACAAGTCATGCAATAGAAGCCGTTAAAATGGCTAAAGTAGTTGGGCAACCTGTAAAATATTTTTTCACAAGACAAGAAGAATTTCAGAATGATATGTTTAGACCTCCAACACATCATATTATGAAAGGAAAATTAAATGATGAGGGTTTAATTGAAAACTTAGAACATCATTTTGCAAGTGGAAACGTAGCTATTGGTTCAGTATTAATGCCAGACATTACTCATGGAATTTTAGGAGCAGATTTAGGTGCGATTCGTGGAGCTAGTATTCATTATAGTGCTATTAAAAACATCAGAGCCATTCAGTGGCATAAAACATTACCATTTGCTACAAGTTGGTGGCGTAGTTTAGGTTTATTAGCCAATACTTTTGCTATTGAAAGTTTTGTAGATGAATTGGCTTTAAAAGCCAATAAAAATCCTATAGAACTGCGTTTAGCACAAATAAAGGACAATGAAGAAGGAAATCGTTTAAAAAATGTCATCAAAAAAGCACAGACAGCTTCTAATTATTCTGATGCTATTGTTGATGAAAAAGCAATGGGTTTTGCTTCCTCTACAGATGCAGGAACACCTTGCGCACAAGTCGTAGAAGTATCAATTGTAGACAATGAAATTAAAGTACATAAAGTAACCTGTGTTATGGATTGTGGAATTGCAGTAAATCCAGATCAAGTAAAAGCACAATGTGAAGGTGCTATGATTATGGCAATGAGTGCAGCTATGCATGAAAAAATGTATATAGATGATGGACAATTACAACCTACTATTTTTGGTCCTTATGATATGGCATTGTTAAAACACACACCAAAAGAAATAAACGTTCACTTATTACAAGGAGTTGATAAACCTTTACCTGTTGGTGAACCTCCTTTAGGACCAATTGCTGCTGCTATTGGAAATGCAGTTAGAAGATTAACAGGAAAAAGACTAACAGAAATGCCCTTAAAACTCTCATAAATTTTGATACACGAACTCAAAGAAATCATAAATCAAGCTGTTATTAACCAAAAAAAAGGATTGAAAAATGTATTGGCTTCTGTAGTTTATTTAGAAGGTTCATCCTATAGAAAACCAGGAGTTAAAATGTTAATTTCTGAAGATTTAAATTCAGTTGGTGCTGTTTCTGGGGGTTGTGTAGAAAAGGAAATTATTCAAAGAGCCAAAACTGTTTTTAAAGATGATAAAGCAAAAATTATTACTTATGATGGACGATACAGATTAGGTTGTGAAGGAATTCTTTATATTTTAATTGAGCCTCTTTTTATTACTGATGAATTTATAAAAGCATTTTTATTGGCAAATTCAAATCGAGAATCTTTAAAGGTTGACAGTTACTTTGTAAAAGAAGATGAAGTTTATGGCAATTTTGGTTCTGCAATTACATTTGAAAATCAGCAACAATTTACTTTTTCAAAATCGTTTGATACAAATAAAAAAAATGATGTTGAAATATTTACTCAAATTTTGAAACCAGCATTTAAACTTATCATTATTGGAGGTGAACATGATGCTGTAAAATTGTGTAAAATTGGAGCAAATTTGGGTTGGGAAGTAGCTGTAATTACTTCTGTAAAAGACCCCAAACAAATTTCAGATTTTCCAGGAGCAACCTCTGTTATTGGAGAAAGTCCTGAAACAATTCAATTTACTGATATTGAAGAAAACACAGCCATTGTAATTATGAATCATAGTTATGTGCAAGACTTAAAATACGTTGTAAAATTAGCTGAATACATGCCAAAATACATTGGTATTTTAGGCGCACCAAAAAGAAGAGAACGTTTATTTAATGAATTGTTTGAATTTGTGCCTGATATATCTGATGTATTTTTAGAAACAATTTACACGCCTGCTGGCTTACATATTGGTGCACAAACTCCAGAAGAAATTGCAGTTTCTATTGTGGCAGAAATTTTAGCTGTTATCAGAGAAAAAGAACCTTTTTCGCTTCGAAAAATAAATGGTAAAATTCATACATCATAAATGAGTACAATTGCTGTTTTAGTTTTGGCTGCTGGACAATCATCGAGAATGCAAAGCATAAAACAGCTTGCTAAAATTGATGAGAAATATCTTTTAGAAATCACATTAGAAAAAGCAAAAAAAATAGGTTTAAAAAACACCATTTGTGTTTTAGGTGCAAATGCTGAGACCATTAAAAATCAAGTTAATTTTAATGGTATACAAATCATCATTAATACAAATTTTGAAGAAGGCTTAAGCACAAGTATGATTCAAGGCATTCATTATTTAAGAGAAAAACATACCAATATAAATCGTGTTTTAATTTTATTGGCAGATCAACCCGCAATTCAAGAATCGTATTTGGAGGAAATGGTTGACTTATCCTCTAAAAATCCGTCTAAAATTATAGCCTCAACATATCGCAAAACGTATGGCGTTCCTGCTTTAATTCCTTCACTTTATTTTAATGATTTACTAAAAATAAAGGGAGATAAAGGCGCAAAAACATTTTTAAACAGTAATCAATGCTCAATTTTATCACCCAAAAAAAATACAAATCTTATTGATATTGATACTCAAGAGCAACTAAAACAATTTATAAATAGTTAATTTTACAACTATGAAATTTTTTAGATTCTTATTATTCATATCATTTGTAATTTTAATGTACGCTTGTGCAACTACTAAAATGCAAGTGGTAGAAAATCACACCTATAAAAAACCTAACTCAGAAATTCTACATACATTTTATTTAATTGGTGATGCTGGAAACTCTAAACTCAAAGAAAAAGATCCTGCCTTAAGATATCTTGAAAAAGAAATAGAAAACGCAAATGAAAATGCTACTTTAATTTTTTTGGGTGATAATGTATACCAAAAAGGAATACCAAAAAAAGTAAAAAAGAAAAAGAAGAAGAAACGAAAAAGGTATAAACTTGCCAAACATCGCTTAGAAGTACAATATGATATTGGTAAGAAATTTGCCGGAAACACGATTTTTATTCCTGGTAATCACGATTGGTATAGTGGTTTAGATGGCCTAAAAAGACAAGAAGAATTGGTTGAAGACGCTTTAGGAAAAAATAGGTTTCAGCCCGAAAATGGTTGCCCACTTGAAAAAATAGAAATTAATGACGAAATTAACGTTATTGTTGTTGATACACATTGGTTTGTAACCAATTGGAATAAGCATCCTACTATAAATGATAAATGCGAAATTAAAACAAGGCAAAAATTCTTTGATGAATTTGAGGGAATGATAAAAAAATCGCAAGGAAAAACTACGCTTATAGCCTTGCATCATCCTATGTTTACTAACGGACCTCATGGAGGCTACTACTCTTTTAAAAGTCATATTAAACCAGCTCCTTTATTAGGAACTGCTATAAATATTTTGCGAAAAACTTCAGGATCCATCAATACAGATCAACAAAACGAAAAATACAACGAACTAAGAAAACGCATTATTACTATTGCTCAAGCAAATGAAAGAGTACTCTTTGTTTCTGGTCACGAACACAGTTTACAGTACCTTGTAAAAGATAATATTCCTCAAATTGTTAGTGGCTCAGGATCTAAAAATACAGCTGTTAAAAATGTAAACGGAGGTGTTTTTGGTTATGGAACACAAGGATTTGCAAGACTTGATGTGTATAAAAATGGAGAATGTACAGTACATTATTATACAGCAAAAGATAAAAAAATAGTTTTTGAAGCTAATGTTTTTAGTACTGAAAACGAATTTAAAATGGATGAATTTCCGAACACTAAACTAAAAGCAAAAAAAGCTTCCGTTTATAATGATGAAGAGGTTGATAAAAGTAACTTTTATAAGTTTTTGTGGGGTGATCGATATCGAAAATATTTTGGTGCAAAAATAACTGCACCTACTATAGGCTTAGACACCTTATTTGGTGGGTTAACCCCAGTAAGAAGAGGTGGGGGACATCAATCAAAATCTTTAAGGTTGGTAGACAAGCAGGGTAGAGAATATGTAATGAGAGCTTTGAGAAAAAATGCCATTCAATATTTACAATCTGTGGTATTTAAAGATCAGTATATAGAAGGACAGTTTCAAGAATCGTTAACACAAGAATTACTGATGGATGTATTTACAGGTTCTCATCCTTATGCCCCTTTTACTATTGATAAATTAGCCGAAGCCATAGATATTTATCACACTAAACCTGTTTTATATTTCGTGCCAAAACAAAAGGCATTAGCAGAATTTAATAAAGATTATGGTGATGAATTGTATATGATTGAAGAGAGAGCAGACGAAGGTCATGGAGATAAAAAAAACTTCGGATATTCAAACAATTTAATAAGTACAGATGATTTACGAAAAAATTTAGCCAAAGACGAAAAATATGTCTTAGATGAACCAAGCTATATTAGAGCTAGACTTTTTGATATGTTAATTGGTGATTGGGACAGACATCAAGACCAATGGAGATGGGCAGAAATTGAAAAGGATGATCAGGTGATTTATAGACCTGTACCAAGAGATAGAGACCAAGCTTTTTCTATTTTTGGTGATGGTTTTCTTCTCGGGTTTTTAACCAATAGTTTACCCGCTTTAAAAGGAATGCGTTCTTATAGCAAAAATTTAAAAGCACCCAAATGGTTTAGCTATTCTGCTTATCCTTTAGATATGATGTTGATTACCAAATCTGATAAAAATGTTTGGGATAAACAAGTAGCGATAATTCAAAATAAAATTACAGATGAAGTAATTGAAGCTGCTTTAAATAAAATACCTAAAGAATTACAAGACGAAAGTGTTACTGAAATTAAGAAAAAACTTAAAGGAAGAAAAAACAATTTACAAAAAATTGCTGATAGATATTATAAGTATCTAAACAGCTTTCAAGTAGTAATGGGTACCCATAAAGATGATTATTTTGAAATTAATCGTCTTGATAATGGCAATACTCATATTACTATTTACAGGATAAAAGATGGCGAAAAATCGGATATTGTATTAGATAGAACTTTTGATTTTGCAATTACTAAAGAAATTTGGGTATATGGTTTAGATGATGAAGACAAATTTGTTGTAAAAGGTAAAAATAAGATTAGACACATAGAATTAAAAATTATAGGTGGCTTAGATAACGATACGTACGATATTGAAAACACAAGAAACCTTAAAGTATTTGATCAAAAAAAGAAAAAAAATAAATTTAAGAAAAAACAAGATGTCAATAAAAAGTTAACCAATGATTACGATACAAATACTTACGATTACACCAAACTTAAAAGTACGTCTAAAACATTATCGCCAACTATTGGTTTAAACCCTGATGATGGTATAAAATTAGGTTTAAAAAGCACAACCCTTGTTAATGGTTTCGAAAGAAATCCTTTTACAGCCAAACACGTAATAGCTGGCTTCTATTATTTTGCTACAAAGGGGTATGAACTTAATTATTCTGGTGAATTTGCCAACTTTATTAAAAAATGGAACTTTGCTATCGAAGCCAATTACAACAGTCCTAATTTTGCAAGAAATTTTTTTGGGTTTGGTAATGATAGCCCAAACCCAGAAGCACAGAAAGAGGAAGAAAACAGAGATTTTAATAGGGTAAGAATACGTCAGTATAATTTTGGAACCTATTTAAAATGGCGAGGACATTTAGGTGCTAAAATTAAAGCAGGTTTAAATTTTGAGAGTTTTAATGTACAAAAAACACCTGGTAGAATTTTAGATACTCCTCCATTTAATACAAATAGCAAACTCTTCTCTGAACAGCACTACTTAACAGCAGAAACATCTTATTTTTATAAACATTCAGATAACAAAGCTTTTCCAACATTAGCTTTAGAATTAGGTGCTAAATTAGGCTACACAGCTGGTTTAAACGAAAACAAAAGTTTTGGTTTTAGTTCAACTTCTCTAGGAATTAGCCACAAATTAATTCCTAATGGAAAACTAGTATTGGCATCAAAAGTAAAAGCTCATTTTATATTTGGTGATGACTTTGAGTTTTACCAAGCTGCAAATATTGGAGGTAATGAGGGTTTACGCGGATTTAGAAACGAACGTTTTATTGGTAAAAATTCTTTTTATCAAACAACAGATTTAAGATGGAATATTAGAAAAGTAAGAACAGAACTACTACCTTTAAATATCGGTTTATATGGTGGTTTTGATTACGGAAAGGTTTGGGGCACTCCAGAAAAATTAATGCCTTTTAATAATTCTACTGCCTTTAATACTTCTTATGGTGCTGGTTTCTTTTTTAATGCAGCCGGACTTTTTGGCGGTAGTGTAGGATATTTTAATAGCGTGGATGGTCCACGACTTGAATTTAGTTTAGGTTTCGATTTTTAAAAATTATGAGTCAATTAGCGTTAATTTCAGGAACAATTTTTGGATTATTATCTGTAGTATTTGGTGCATTTGGTGCCCATATTTTAAAGAAAAAATTAAATGTAGCGCAATTGCAAAGCTTTGAAACTGGTGTAAAATATCAAATGTACCATGCCATTGTTTTACTAATATTGGGTTTTGAGTTTCAAAACTCAGCAACTATGAATGCTTATATTATTTATAGTTTTATTCTAGGCACTATACTCTTCTCCTTTTCTATTTACGGTTTGGTATTGTCATCAGCAAACCATAAAAAACTACGGTTTTTAGGACCAATAACCCCTTTAGGTGGTTTATTTTTAATTATAGGATGGATGCTGTTGTTGATTAAACTAATCAATTTTTAATTTGTATAAATTACAACCATCTCCGCCATTTTTTTCATCGGTTATGTAAAGTGTTCTATTGTTTTTAAAACAGATACCTTCTTTCTGCGAATGATGTTTTAATTTTATTTTTTGCACTTTTCCTGAAAAAAAATTATCTCCTTCAAAATCAGAAAAAATAATAATGTTTTTTTGAGATAATAAGGCTACTTTTTTCTTGTTGTTTGAAATGTCTGCAGCTGTAAACCAACTGTAATTTTTATCACCATTATTATAACTTCCTAAAAGTTTTGCTTTATGACTACCCTTTTCTGCAGGCACTTTATATAAAAAGGTTTTACCATACTCATCATCAACTCGGCTCTTTGTAAAGATGTAAAAATTTTTATTGAAGTAAAAAAAAGCCTCAGCATCAAAAAAACGTTCATCTTTTTTTGGTGGAAATTTATCTTGATTTTCGTATTCAAACTCAATAACCTCTATATCTGCTTCTTTTTTTGATAAATATTTTTTTTTAATTTTTAAAATTCTCAAATTTTTTCTATCGTTATCATTATTTCCAAAATCGCCAATATAAAGATTACCATCATCGTCAGAAGTAATATCTTCCCAATCTTTATTTTTTGCATCTACATCAATAACGTTTTTAATTTTTCCTTTTTTATTAGATACTTCGTAGATTTTCGATTTGTTACCACTGTCATTGATCATCCAAATAGAGTTGGTACTTTTTATAAACTCATTTCCAGAAACTTCTTTTAAATTTTTAGATAAATCGCCTACCATTTTTAATTGCCCAAAGTTTTGACAACTTACAAGCGTCATTAAACTACAAATAAAAAGTATTTTCTTTTTCATTATCTTATATGAGTTTTCTTACCAGCTACCACCTGCTCCACCTCCACTGAAGCCTCCACCTCCAAATCCGCCACCAAAACCACCACCAAAAGAACCTCCTCCAGATGAACCACCTCCAAAACTTCCTCCACCTCTACCAGCATTACTTAAAATAATGGCTTCTAAAATTGATGCTCCTGTAGAACGTCTTCTATAACCTCTACCTCCACCTCTGTTATTTTTATTCCCTCTAGAAATTATGATGAAAAAAATAATAATCATTATTATAAAAATAATTACTCCACTTGAATCAGAACCTTTAGCCTCTCTTTTACGAGTACCTTTAAACTCACCATTTAAAGTTTTAAAAATGTAATCAACACCTTTATCTAAACCTTTATAATAGTCTTGTTTTTTAAATTCAGGAATAATAATATTTCTTGTAATATCACCTAAAATACCAGCAGTTAGTATTGGTTCAATTCCATAACCAGGAGAAATCCATATTTTTCGATCATTCTCTGCTAATAAAATTAAGATTCCATTATCTTCTTTTTCTTGTCCTATACCCCATTTTTGAGCCCATCTTGGAGTAAGAATTCCAATACTTTCATTTTTTGTGGTTTCAATAACAATAACCACAATTTGAGTTGATGTAGAATCTGAATAACGAACTAATTTATTTTCTAAACTTAGCTTTTGACTTTTAGAAAGTAATGCTGCATAATCATAAACACTCGTTTGAAATTTCGGTTTTTCTGGTATTGTAAATTGCCCAAAATTTGATTGAGCACAAAAAAATGCTACAATAAAAGTTAAGGTTTTTAATAACTTTATAAAATTCATTAATTATCTCGAAATTTCGTTAGACAGTTCATTTTCATCATCAATTTGCCAAGGAAAATGCACTTTTAATTCTTCACCCGCTTTTAGGATACCATCAACAATACCTTGTTTAAAATTGCCTTTTTTAAAATGATTCTGCATTGTGTCTTTTGTAGTATTCCAAAAATCTTTGGGTACAACTTTATTGATTCCTTTATCACCATAAATCACAAATTTATGGTCATTTACAGCTACATAAATCAGCACTCCATTTTCATCTTTAGTATTGTACATTTTTAAAAAATGAAACACTTCTAAAGCTCTTTCAAAATGCTCTTTATCCGATGAAGCCTCAATATGTACCCGAATTTCGCCAGATGTATTTTGTTCTGCGACTCGAATTGCTTCTATTATTTCTTGTTCTTCTTCTTGTGTAAGAAATTCTTCTACCTTGGACATTGTTATTTTTTACTAAAATCAACTTCAACAGGTTTTTCTGCTCCAGCCTCCGATTGAAAATATGGTTTACCTTCAAAATTAAACCAACCTGCTAAGATGGAATTCGGAAAAGTTTTAACGTGATTATTATACGGTTTAACGTTTTCGTTAAAACGAGTTCTGGCTGTTAAAATCTGATTTTCTGTGCTTGCAAGTTCGTCTTGTAATTTTAAAAAATTTTGATTCGTTTTTAAATCTGGATATCTTTCAACTGTTACCAAAAGGCTTTTTAATGCTCCACTTAAACCTCCTTGTACTTTATTGAATTCTGCTAATTGCTGAGGGCTAACTTTTGAAGGATCTATATTGATAGAGGTTGCTTTAGCTCTTGCATTTATTACATCCGTTAACGTTCCTCTTTCAAAATCAGCAGCTCCTTGTACTGTTTTTACTAAGTTTCCAATTAAATCATTTCTACGTTGATATGCTGTTTCTACATTAGCCCAAGATTCTGATATATCTTCATTTAATTTAACTGCGGTATTGTTAAATCCTTTAGCAAAGCTGTAAAAAGCGTAACCAAGAACAAAAATAATAATAACCGGAATTAACCATTTTTTCATAATTTCTAAATTTTAATTTTTATGTTGATTTTTTGTTTGTTCAAATTTAAAGAATAATTAGCTATTAAAGTGATGTTCCTCCATCTAAAGTAATAGTTTGCCCAGTAATAAATTTTGTATTATCTGAAGCTAACCAAACTACAGCTTCTGCAATTTCTTGTGCTTTTCCATAACGTTTCATTGGGATTGCACTTTTTAAAATTTCATCCATTTCTGGTTTTGCATTTCTTAACTGATTTAATAAAGCAGATTCTGTATATCCAGGACAAACTGCATTTACTCTAATGTTTTTTGTAGCATATTCCATAGCTACTGATTTTGTCATACCAACTACTGCAAATTTACTTGCACTATAACTAATGTTGTTGGGTAACGCTTTTAAACCTGCTAATGAGGCAATATTTACAATATTACCATATCCTTGTTTTAAAAATTGATTCAAAGCGACTTTCATGCCATAATATACACCAGTTTGATTTACCGAAATTACACGATTCCAATCTCGTAAAGTAGATTCGTGTGTTTTTAAAAAATGAGGACCAATACCAGCATTGTTTACAATTACATCTAACTTTCCATATTCGTTAACAGTTGTAGCAATTAAATGCTCTACATCTTTATAATTCGCTACGTTTGCTTTTATAGGTAGCGCTTTTCCGTTATTTGTTACAATTTCGTGAGCAACTTTTTCTACTTTATCAAAATTAATATCAGCAACCACTACAATTGCTCCATGATTTGCAAAATGAATAGCTGTAGCTTTGCCAATACCTGAACCTGATCCTGTTATTATAACTACTTTGTCTTTTACATCCATATTTTTAGTTACTTTTTATTTGGTGTGTTGGATATTTTTTGCGTTAAAATTGCATAAAATGTTCGATTTAAAATTTATAAATCTTTCCTAATTACACTTGCTTATTGTTTCAGCTCTTCAATTTTTTAGAAACATTTCCATCTATTTTTTGCATCACTTTAAAAAGCCCAATATTGATTTTCTATTGGATTGCTATGCTTTTCAATAAAATTATTCAGTTTTTGCTTAATTTCTGGTGACCTTTTTGAATAATCGAAGCTCATAATTAATTATTTTGAAATAAAATTACGATAAATTTACTCCGAAAACATAGCCTACTAGCGCAGTTAATCCCATAGCGACTGTGCCCCAAAATGTTATTCTAATAACTGGTTTTAAAATATTTGCACCTCCTGTTTTTGCAGCTAAACCGCCTAAAATCATTAAAAATATAATTGTTGAACCATATAGAAAATACTCCATACTTTTAAGAGGAAAAAATAATACAATGAGAAAAGGAAGTACACCTCCTGCAGTAAACGCAGCTCCAGAAGCCAATGCAGCCTGTACTGGATTTGCCTGACTTATTTCGTTAATACCTAGTTCATCTCTAACATGAGAACCTAAAGCATCATGGGCTGTTAATTCTGCTGCAACTTTTAAAGCTGTTTCTTTTTTTAAGCCTCTTTTTTCATAGATATCAGCCAATCGTTGTTGTTCTAATACAGGCATTTCTTCTAGCTCTTTTCTTTCTCTTTCAATATCTGCATTTTCTATATCTGTTTGAGAGCTTACAGAAACATATTCGCCTGCTGCCATTGAGAGAGCACCAGCAACAAGACCTGCTAAAGTTGCCAATACAATAGGTTCTCTTGTTGAACTTGCTGCAGCAACTCCAATTGCTATACTAGCCGTTGATAAAATTCCATCATTTGCACCTAAAACAGCTGCACGCAACCAATTACTTCTATGTATGTAGTGATTGTTTAAATAACTCTCTAATTCAACTTCAGAATCATTCATAAAAAATATCTTTTAAAAAATTAAGATTTTACCTTGCAATCATATAACCCCCATCTGCAGTATATACACCACCAGTCATATAATTTCCTGCATCAGATGCTAACAAACAAGCCAAACCAACCATTTCTTCTGGCATTCCCATTCTTCCACTTGGTATTGATTTTTCTAATTTATGCAACATTTTTTCATTGGTCCAAAGTGCAGCACTAAATTTTGTTTTAATTAAACCCGGGCAAATTGCATTAGCTCTTACACCATATCTTCCCCATTCTTTAGCTTGATTTTTTGTTAACATTAAAATAGCTGCTTTACTTGTGCTATACAACCCTAAACCAAAACCTGGTGTTAAGGCTTCTACTGATGCTATATTTATAATACTTCCGTTTGTATTGGTTTTAAAATACGGTAAAACCAAGTTAGATAGAGACCAAGGTGCTTTTACATTAATATCCATAATTTTATCAAAAACAACTGGGTCTACCTCTTCAATAGGTCCAAAAACAGGATTAATAGCAGCATTATTTACCAAAATATCAATCCGTTTAAAAGATTTAATTGTTTTATTAATTAAATTTTTACGTTGGTCTTCTTTACCAATATGACAAGCTATACCCACTGCTTTTAAACCTATTTCAGTAAATTGTTTGGCAACCTCATTACATGCTTCTTGGTTTCTGCTAGAAATAACAACTTGTGCTCCATTTTCTGCTAAACCTGTTGCAATTGCTTTTCCAATTCCCTTACTAGAACCAGTTATAATGGCTACTTTTCCTTTGAGATTAAATTGATTATTTATATTCATTATATAATAAATTCTTTATCCTTTTTAATGGTAAGTACTTCATCACTCATTAAAGATTCTGCCAAAGCATTTGTTTTTGGAACCTCATATTTGAAATAAAATTTCATAGTATGAATTTTACTTTCATAAAAAGTTTCTGAATATTTTCTGTTAGATTTTGCCAATTTTTTTTTAGCATCTACAGCCATTTCTAACCATAACCAACCTACAACAACAATACTCATAAATTCCATAAACAAATTGGCATCAGATAAGTAGCGTTCGTAGTTGCCCTTCATTGCAAAAGGGATTAAGTGCCCCAGTATTTTTTGAGAAAGTTCTAATTGATTTCCTAAAGTTTTTGCATAGGTTTTTAAATCGTTATCATTACTAGCAGCTATAATTGTTTTTACAATTTCTGCAGATAACAACTCCAAACCTTTACCATTTTGCAAGGTTACTTTTCTACCCAACAAATCTTGGGATTGAATACCTGTTGTACCTTCATATAAAGCTGAAATACGAATGTCTCTATAATATTGTTGCAATGTAAAATCGGTACAGAAACCATAACCTCCTAAAACCTGTAAGCCATTATCTACAGATACTGCACCTGCTTCAGATGGATATGTTTTTACAATAGGAATTATCATTTCTAACAATAAATGATACTTTTCTTTTTCTTCTTTTGATGTTGTTGTAGTTAGTATATCTTGATATTTAGAAGCCAACAATACCAAGCTTAAAGCACCTTCTACAATTGCTTTTTGCAACAGTAGCATTCTTCTTACATCAGGATGTTCAATAATTAAACTCTGTTTTTCTGTTGGATTTTTCTTTCCATCTGTAGATAATTTTCTTCCTTGTGGGCGTTCATTTGCATACTGTAAAGATGTTCTGTAAGCTGCCATTGCAATAGCTGCTGCTCCTCTACCTACTGCAATTCTTGCACCATTCATCATTAAAAACATTTGTGCTAAACCTTTATGTTCTTCTCCTAAGAGCCATCCTCTACAATCATTATTATCTCCAAAACCTAAATGAGTTGTACAATATCCTCTTTGACCCATTTTTTGAAAATCGGCAACTGTTGTTACATCATTGTATTCTAAAGTTCCATTAGCTTTTGGCCTGTTCTTTGGTACTACAAAAAGTGAAATCCCTTTAGTGCCTTTAGGAGCACCATTAATTCTAGCTAAAACTAAATGCACAATGTTTTCTGCAAATTGATGATCTCCACCAGAAATAAATATTTTCTGCCCAGAAATTTTATAATATTCATTTTTGGTAGGCGTAGCTTTGGTAACAATATCAGATAATGAACTACCTGCTTGTGGTTCTGTTAAACACATGGTTCCTCCCCAAACTCCAGTAAGCATTTTTGGTACAAATAGGTCTTTTAATTCTTGTTTGCCAAATTCTACAATTAATTCTGCAGCTCCTTGGGTTAAACTTGGGTAACCAGGTAAATGATTGTTGGCAGCATCCATAATATAAACTGCTGCTTGTAACACTGAAAAAGGAATTTGCAATCCACCATCCTTATAATCAAAACAAGCAGCAATTATGCCCATTTCTCCAGATTGATACATCACTTTTTGAACTTGTTTGTGAACAATTACAGTTCCATCTTTATGATATGCAGGATTTTCATCCATCTCTTTAAAATACGGATGTAATTCTCTATCAGAAAAATCTTTAACAGCGTCTATAAAAAGATTTAAAGATTCTAAATCATGATCTTTAAATCTTTCTTTTGATAAAACATTTTCTAATTTATGGATATCATAAAGTATGTATTTTAAGGTTTCAATATCTACATACTTTTTTGACATTTCTTAAATTTTAAGGTGAATTTTTAATCAACACTACAATACGTCTTGATCACTTTATCAAATATAACAAAAATAAGCTATGCATGCATAGTAAATAACTACTCAATTAAGTGCCAAATGGGTACTAAAACAAAAATTAGAGTGCGTTTTTTATTTTAAGAAGTTCCGCTTTAACAGCCTCAAGCCTACTAATAATTTCATGATTTTTATAAATCCCATCAGGATTTTTCTTCAACTTTTGTTTGGCGCCTTCTAAAGTAAAACCTCTTTCTTTAACAAGGTTATAGATTAGTTTAAAGTTTTTGATATCATTTGCAGTAAAAAGTCGATTCCCTTTTGCGTTTTTTTTGGGCTGTATTATATCAAACTCTTTTTCCCAAAAACGAATATGAGAGGTATTTACCTTAAAAGCTTTGGCCACTTCACCAATTTTGTAATATCGTTTTTCGGGTAAATCTATGTGCATTGTTCAGTAATCAGTAATCAGTAATCAGTAATCAGTAATCAGTAATCAAAACTAAATAAAAATCTTCGTTGAACAACAAAAGTTGAGTGAAATAGTTTTTAGAAACTATTATAGATTAATCATAAGATTCGCTTTCTTCTGAAGTTTTTTGTAAAGTTGCAAATTCATCTAAAGACAAATCTCCATAATAAAAATTAATAGGATTTACTGCTCTACCATCTTTATGTACTTCGTAATGCAAGTGTGGTGCTACAGATAAACCTGTGTTACCAACATAACCAATTAAATCGCCCCTTTTTACTTTATCTCGTCTTTTCACAGCCATTTTACTCATGTGAGCGTATACGGTTTTATACCCATAACCATGCTCAATAAAAACTACTTTACCAAAAGTTGTACTTCTTTGTGCGAGACTTACAGTACCATCTCCAGAGGCATAAATTGGTGTACCTTTTGGTGCCGTAAAATCCATACCTTTATGAAATTTATTGATTTTTAAAATAGGATGCATTCTCATTTTATACCCAGATGCTACATAAAAATCGCCTTTCTTTATTGGAATAATTGCTGGGATTGATGCCAACATTTCTTTTTTTTCTTTTGCTAAAGCAACAATTTCGTCTAAAGATTTTGATTGTACTACCATTTGTTTTGATAATACATCTACCTCTTTAGTGAGTTTGGTAATTAAGTCTGAATTCTCAAAACCTTGTAAATTTTTATAACGATTAACCCCACCAAAACCTGCCTTACGTTGTTCTTCTGGAATTGGGTTTGCTTCAAAATAACTTCTGTAAATATTATTGTCTCTTTCTTGTAATTGCGATAAAATCATAGAACTTTCTTCCATTCTTTTATTCAATAGCTCGTAATGAAACTTTAAATTTTCTAGCTCTCTTTCTTGAGCTCGCTCAGTGGGCGACATTATAATTTGGCTAAAACCAATAAAACCAAAAAATGCTATTAAAATTACGCCTAAAAAGATAAATAGTATTTTACGATAATAATCGCCTTTTTTTACAGTAATTTTTCTGTAAGAAAGGGTATTCTCATCATAATAATATTTTACTTTTGCCATATTACTAAATATAGTATTTTTGTGTACGTTTTATAGATTTTTCATTACAATTTACTATAAATAACACACAAATCTACAAAATGTTTTACAACTGCTATTTTAGAGCAGTTTTTTTTAAAAATAAATTAACATAATCCAACTCGTTGGAAACTTATTTTTTATGAAATCACAAGACATTCGTGCTACTTTTTTAAACTTTTTTCAAGATAAAAAACACTTGATAGTGCCATCTGCACCAATGGTTACAAAAGATGACCCAACATTACTATTTACCAATGCTGGTATGGTTCCTTTTAAAGAATATTTCTTAGGAAATGGAACTCCGAAAAACAACAGAATTACAGATTCGCAAAAGTGTTTGCGAGTTTCTGGAAAACACAACGATTTAGAAGAAGTTGGTTATGATACCTATCATCATACGTTATTTGAAATGTTAGGGAATTGGTCTTTTGGTGATTATTTTAAAAAAGAGGCGATTGCTTGGGCTTGGGAATTGTTAACAGAAGTGTATAAAATTGATAAAGATATTTTATATGTAACTGTTTTTGAAGGAAGTGACGATGCCGATAATTTAAAAATGGATACTGAAGCTTATGATATTTGGAAACAATACATTGCAGAAGACCGAATTTTAAAAGGAAACAAAAAAGATAACTTTTGGGAAATGGGAGAACAAGGCCCTTGTGGTCCGTGTTCTGAAATTCATGTTGATATTCGTTCTGCCGAAGAAAAAGCAAAAATAGATGGTAAAACTTTAGTCAATGAAGATCATCCTCAGGTTGTAGAAATTTGGAACTTGGTTTTTATGCAATACAACAGAAAAGCGGATGGTTCTTTGGTAGATTTACCCAACAAACATATTGATACTGGTATGGGTTTTGAACGTTTGTGTATGGTTTTACAAAACGTACAATCAAATTACGATACAGATGTTTTTACACCTATAATAAGAGAAATCGAAACGATTACTAATACCATTTATGGTAAAAATAATCAACAAGATATTGCTATTCGAGTAATTTCTGATCATGTAAGAGCGGTTGCTTTTTCAATTGCAGATGGTCAGTTACCAAGCAATACAGGTGCTGGTTATGTAATTCGTAGAATTTTAAGAAGAGCAGTTCGTTATGGCTTTACTTTTTTAGATAAAAAAGAACCTTTTATTTACAGATTAGTTACTGTTTTAAGTAATAAAATGGGAAAAGCTTTTCCAGAAATTAAAGCACAAAAACAGTTAATTGAAAACGTAATTAAAGAAGAGGAAACATCTTTTTTACGTACTTTAGATCAAGGCTTAGTTTTGTTAGATGGTATTATAGCATCCTCAAAAACAAAAGAAATTTCTGGAGATAAAGTTTTTGAGTTGTATGATACATTTGGATTTCCAATAGATTTAACAGCTTTAATTTTATCTGAAAAAGGATATACCTTAGATGAAAAAGGTTTTGAAGCAGAATTACAAAAACAAAAAAACAGGTCTAGAGCTGCTAGTGAAATGTCTACAGATGATTGGACTATTTTAGTTGATGATGCAGTAGAAGAATTTGTTGGTTATGACACTTTAAAAGCTGATGTAAAAATTACAAGATATAGAAAAGTAACCTCTAAAAAAGATGGTGAAATGTATCAGTTGGTGTTTAATTTAACACCATTTTATCCAGAAGGTGGTGGGCAAGTTGGTGATAATGGGTATTTAGAAGATATTCATGGTGATGTAATTTATATTCTAGATACCAAAAAAGAAAATAATGTAATTATTCATTTTACCAAAAGTTTACCTAATCATTTAAACGAAAACTTTAAGGCTATTGTAGATAAAAAACATCGAAATTTATCTGCTAGTAATCATACAGCTACACACCTACTTCATCAAGCATTAAGAGAAGTTTTAGGAACGCATGTGCAACAAAAAGGGTCTTTAGTAAAACCTACTTATTTACGTTTCGACTTTTCACATTTTTCTAAAATCACCAATGAAGAATTGCAAGATGTAGAAAACTTTGTTAATGCACGTATTTCTGGCAACCTCCCTTTAGAAGAAAAAAGAAACATCCCTATGCAACAAGCAATAGACGAAGGTGCAGTGGCTTTATTTGGAGAAAAATATGGAGATACTGTTAGAGCTATAAAATTTGGAAAATCTATTGAATTATGTGGAGGAACACATGTAAAAAATACAGGTGATATTTGGCATTTTAAAATAAAATCGGAAAGTGCTGTTGCAGCTGGAATTCGAAGAATAGAAGCAATAACCAATGATGCTGTTAAAGATTTTTACTTTGAAAATAATAGAGTTTTATTTGAAGTAAAAGATGCATTGAATAACACCAAAGACCCTGTAAAAGCGATTAAAACTTTACAAGACGAAAATACATCTCTCAAAAAACAAATAGAGCAATTGTTAAAAGATAAAGCACAAAACTTATCTGGCGAAATTAAAAATCAATTGCAAGAGGTTAATGGTGTACAGTTTTTAGCCACTGAAGTGGATTTGGATGCAAACGGAATTAAAAACTTAGCGTTTGCTTTAGGTAAAGAATACCAAAACCTATTTTTATTATTTGCATCTTCACCAACAAAAGACAAGGCTTTATTAACCTGTTATATCTCTAAAAAATTGGCAAATGAACGTGGTTATAATGCTGGTAAAGTTGTTCGTGAATTAGGGAAATTAATTCACGGAGGTGGTGGAGGACAACCTTTCTTTGCTACTGCTGGAGGAAGAAATCCAGGTGGAATTCCTAAAGCTTTAGAAAAGGCAAAAGAGTATTTGGTGTAAACATGATTTATTTTGAAGAACGTAAAAAACAAATCAATATTTCTATTTATTCTATCAATTATTATCGTGATTTTAATTTTATTAGGATTTGGGATTTGGTATGTGAGCTCTTTTTTGTTTTATAAATAATTGACATTTAGCTATACATTCTTTACATGAAATTCCAAACCAACATCTCAATACAAAAAGAAACCAGAAATCAAATTGACTACAATTCAAAAGTTTTACTTTTAGGATCTTGTTTTTCTGAAAACATTGGAACTAAATTCAACTATTATAAATTTCAATCACAACAAAATCCTTTTGGAATTTTATTTCACCCAAAAGCGATAGAAAACTTAATTATAAATTCAATAAACGAAAAGATATATTCAGAGGATAATTTAATATATCAAAACGAACGTTGGCATTGCTTTGATGCGCATTCAAGCTTAAGTTCTCACGATAAAGAACAGCTTTTAGAAAACTTAAATCTAGCCGTTTCAAAAACTCATATAGATATAAAAGAAGCTTCGCACATCATCATCACTTTAGGAACCTCTTGGATATATCGTTTTATAGAAAGTGATGAAATCGTTGCTAATTGTCATAAAATTCCACAGAAAAAGTTCTTAAAAGAATTATTAACTGTTGATGAAATTACTGAAAGTCTCGAAGCTATAATTAGCCTCCTAAAATCCATTAATAATCATATAAATATTATTTTTACAGTATCTCCTGTAAGACATTTAAAAGACGGTTTTATAGAAAACACACTAAGCAAAAGTCACTTAATTGCAGGCATTCATAGTGTAGTTGATAAAAGAAATAACACCCATTACTTTCCATCTTATGAAATTATGATGGATGAATTAAGAGATTACCGTTTTTATGCGGAAGATATGATTCATCCAAATACCACTGCCATTAACTATATCTGGGAAAGATTTGTATACAGCTGGTTTTCAGAAACAACACTACCAACTCTTAAAGAAATTGAAACAATTCAAAAAGGAATGATGCACAGACCTTTTAATGAAAAGTCAGAAAAGCATCAATTATTTTTAAAAAATTTATCAGAAAAAAAAGAAAGAATTACGGCTAAGTATCCTTTTATAAAATTTTAAATCTGCTTATCCCTCTATATGTTGTGCAACGTTTTGCCAAGGTCCACCATTAATAATATCAACTCCATTTTGTTTTAAGAATTGTGTAGCTTGTCCACTTCTTGCACCACTTCTACAAACTGCAATTACTGGTTTTTCCCAAGCTTTAATGGCTTCAATATTATCAGGTATTGTTTGTAAAACAACATGTTTTGCACCATCAATGTGGCCTTCATTCCATTCTTGTTGTGTTCTTACATCTAAAACAACTGCTCCCTTTTCTAAATATTCTTTAATTTCTGCACTCATATCTTTTCTTTTAAAAATGTCAAATAATCCCATTCTATTATGATTAAACTTGCAGCAAATTTAAACCATTTTCAATAAGGTTTGTGTAACTTTTATTACTTTTTAAATCATTTAAAACACCTAAAACCTCGGTTTGTAAAGCGTAACTATTCGTTTTTGCCAGTTCATAAATTTCTAAAAACAGCAACCAATCTTTAGCAAAGTCTTTTTTTAATTGATGAAATAACAAGGTTAGCTCTTCTTCTGTTGCTGAATTTGTTACTCTCATTTTACGAACTTTATCGTATAAAGCGTACAATTCTTTCTCTTTATTGGTATATGATATTTTATGTGTTTTTACTTCAGATACTTTGGTAGCATCTGTAAAAGAATCTACGTCAGCAGCACCTGCGTAAGCAGATATTACTTCTTTACCAACTGCCATATCATACAAACCCCACTCTGGTTGAAACAATATTTCATCTTTGTATGTTACTGTGCATTCATCAAAAGTGATGATTAAAATTTTACCTCGTAAATCTCGTGTTCCAGTAATGGCTTTGCCTTTTAAAATAATACCACTTTCAAACTCTAAGGTCATAAATTCGCCTTCATAAATACCATAAGCTTTTAAATCTCTTGGGCTCATATCTTCAATAGGTAAATTAATTCCTTTTAACTTTCCAATTGGGCTTCCAAAACCATTTTTATGCCTTGCAATTCCATGGCCAATTAATTCTTTATCTCTATTGGCTAGTGCAGTTTCTCCAATAGTTTGAAAATAAGCAACTTTGTTATTTTTAAACGGAATTACTTTGTCAAAGTTTCCAGAAATCTGAATTCCTGTTGTTAACTCAATAGTTCCTAAACCTTTAGAATCTATTAATTTTTTAACACCATTTAAACCACCTTTTCTCAAGGCCATTGTGTTTGCAAATTCATCTAAAACCAAGCTTAAATACGCAAAATCTGGTGTTACAAATAATTGAGGTTGTGGTTTGGTGATATCAAAATTAACGGTAGCAGCATCTATAGAATACGGTATTTTTTTAACTTTATCTTGCAAACACCAAGCACTCTCGCCAATTGATGAAAGCAAACCTGCTCCATAAATTTTAGGTTTTTCTAAAGTGCCAATCAACCCATATTCTACAGTCCACCAATGTAAATTTCTAATCATTGCCATTTCAGACAATTCTCCCATATTTTCTTGTAACCATTCTACTTTTTCTTGTGCCTCTTGAATTTCTTTTTCTGCAGAATTTGGATTTTCTTTTAAAATTGATAAAAGGCGAATTGCCTCATACATTTCATAATCTTTGGCAGATGAAATGGCTTTGCTTCCAATTTCTCCAAAACGTCTTAAATACTCGGAATATTCTGGGTTTGCAATAATGGGTGCATGCCCTGCTGCCTCATGAATAATATCTGGTGCAGGTGTATATTCTATATGATTTATTGTTCTCATTTCTGATGCAATCACTAAAACATTATAAGCCTGAAACTCCATAAAAGCATTTGGCGGAATAAAGCCATCTACAGAAACTGCAGCCCAACCAATTTCTTTTAAAATTCTATTCATTCCTTCCATATGTGGAATAGATTCTGTTGAAATTCCAGTTTTTTTTAGTCCTGGTATGTAAGATTTGTGTGCAACTTTGCTTAAAAAGTCAATATTCATTCGCATAACATACCTCCAAACAGACTGATTTTGAGCTGTATATTCATCATAAGGCTGTTTTACCACAAACTTATGCAAATGTTTAGGGAGTTTTTTGGTGACTTCATTGAGCTTAAAATGCGTTTTCATTATGAATATCGTAATTTTGTTGTTGTAAATTTACGGATTTCTACATTAACTTCAATACAATATATTTATCATTGATTTTTTCTTAAATTAGCTTTCAAAGGCTTTAAACTGATGAAAAAATTGTTCCAAATTGGCGTCCTCACTGTACTTATTTCTTGCTCATCCAAAGAAAAAATTCGGGTAACTGTTGCTGATCACATCATAATACCTAAAAATTATGTGGTTCATAAAGTAACATCAGAAATTATAATTGATGGCAAACCAGATGAAAAAGATTGGAAAAACGCAAAATTTACGGATTCTTTTATAGATATTGAAGGTGTAAAAATTCCTAAACAAGACACAAAAGTTAAAATGCTTTGGGATGATACTTTTTTATATGTGTATGCTAAATTAAAAGAAAAACACATTTGGGGAGATATTACAAAAAGAGATGAAGTTATTTTTTACAATAATGATTTTGAGGTTTTTATAAATCCGTCAAATGATACCCACATGTATGGAGAAATTGAAATAAACCCGCTAAATACTGTTTGGGATTTATTGCTAAATAAACCGTACAACGTAGGTGGAAAACCTATAAATACATGGAATTTAACTCAATTACAATCTGCAATTTTTATAAAAGGTTCTTTAAATGATTTTTCTGATGAAGATGAATTTTGGGCAGTAGAAATGGCAATTCCCTTAAAACCACTCATCGCTTTAAAAAATAACCCAAAATCAATACCTATAGATGGTGAACAGTGGCGCATAAACTTTTCTAGAGTAGAATGGGATTTTGATATCATTCATAAAACCTACCAAAGAAAAAAGGTAGATGATAATTTTTTACCAGAATACAATTGGGTATGGAGCAATCAAGGAGCAATAAATATGCACCTTCCTGAAAACTGGGGTTATTTACAATTTTCAACAAAAAATGCTTCTAAAAACGTGGTATTCACACCCAAAACATCTATTATTTCAGAACAAATAAGTTATGCTTTGTATCGAAAAATTAACTTCGGCAAACTTCAATATTTAAAAGATAAGCCTGCTGGTTTTATCATTAATTTTGAAACTATTGATTATAAAAATACCAAAATAGATGCTACATTTTTAAAAACTTATAGTGGGTTTAACATCATCACTAAAAATAAAAAACTACAACAAAAATATAGTATTCGAGAAGATGGTTTATTACAAAGAAATTAAAAAATATGTTTAAAAAAGTTTTAAGAAGTATTTTGATGGTAGCATTTTTACACAGTTGCACCAACCAAAAAAAAGATATTGGTATCATAAAAAAAGAAAAATTCACCTTTTCTACTTGGACTTCTGCTGACAACTCATTTAATTTACCTAAATGGCAACAAAAAATAAGCTATTACGATTCCTTAGGAATTAGCGAGATTTTAGTGGGTGGTTCTCCAGAAATTTTGAGCAAAATTGTAAAAGTTGCCCAAACAAAAAGCATAAAAGTCCATGGTTGGTTATGGACATTAAACAGACCAAACGATTCCTTAGCCATGCAACATCCAGAATGGTATGCTGTAAATAAAAATGGACAAAATTCTTTAAAATATAGAGCGTACGTAGATTATTATCAATGGCTGAGCCCTTTTCATCCAGAAGCTAGAAACTATGTGATTGAGAATGCTAAAAAACTAATGGAAGTTGAGGGTTTAGCTTCTGTTCATTTAGACTATGTGCGTTATCCCGATGTAATTTTAGGGGCAGATTTACAACCAAAATACAATTTAGTGCAAGACACAGAAATGCCTGAGTTTGATTATGATTATCACCCAATTGCAAGAAAACAGTTCAAAGCGATTTTTGATAAAGATCCTATTGACTTTATTCATCCTGAATTATCTACTGAATGGCGTCAGTTCAGGTTAAATGCAATTACCTCTTTGGTGAATGAAATCATTGATATTGCACATCAAAAAAACAAAAAAGTGACAGCTGCCGTTTTTCCATTCCCAACCATGTCTAGACAAATGGTAAGGCAAGCTTGGAACGATTGGAATTTAGATAAAGCTTACCCAATGTTATATCAAAATTTTTACAGAGAAAATATCAATTGGATTGGTTTTGCAACAAAACAAGGTGTTGCTGATGTTGATTTTCCAATTATTGCTGGCTTATATTCACCTGCCTTAAGAAAACCTAAAGATTTAGAAAAAGCCATAAAAATTGCTAAAGAAAATGGGGCAAAAGGAATTTCAATTTTTACTGCTGATGATTTAACGAATGCACAAAAAGCTGTTTTTGTTAAACTAAAATCAGAATTTAACCATAGATAAATGGTAACATTTGTTGATTTTTAACTACTTATAATCAAAAGATAAAGTTATGAGTTTTGGTGGTGCAGTTTCTGCAATGATTACAAGTTTAAAAAACAACAAGAGAACACGTGTTTCTGCTTTTGATAAAATCAAAAACAACACCACTAAAAGTAAAATTAAACTCCATTTTAATAAAGAAGCTACATCAGAAGAACTTTTAAAAATTAAAGAAAACTCACACAAGAAAACAGGAAACAATTCAGAAAAAACCTTATTATTTTTAGTGTTTTAATATTAATCGTCATTTACGTTATCGGTTTCGTGAAATTTTAAAAATATCATCAAAATCTTTCTTATTTTTACACTTCAAACCTACACAAATGAACAAGAAAGTAATTTTAATGATTTTAGATGGCTGGGGAATTACACAAGACCCAAAAGTATCTGCCATATACAATGCAAAAACACCTTACATTAATTCTTTGTATGATAAATACCCAAATGCACAACTAAGAACGGATGGAGAACATGTAGGTTTACCAGAAGGACAAATGGGAAATTCTGAAGTGGGACACATGAATTTAGGCGCAGGTAGAATTGTGTACCAAAATTTAGCAAGAATAAATAAAGCTGTAAAAGAAAAAACGTTAGGCAAAGAAAAAGTATTGTTAGATACGTTTAAATACGCCAAAGAAAACAACAAAAAAGTACATTTATTAGGCCTGGTTTCTAATGGTGGAATTCATGCTCACATTAACCACTTAAAAGGAATTTTAGATGTTGCCAAAGAAAACGAAGTGGATAATGTGTTCTTACATGCATTTACAGATGGTCGTGATTGTGATCCAAAATCGGGTACTTTTTTCATCAATGACATTCAAGAATACATGAAAGAAAGTACTGGAGAACTGGCTTCAGTTACAGGTCGTTATTATGCTATGGATAGAGATAATCGCTGGGAACGTGTTAAAGAAGCTTATGATGGTGTTGTAAACGGTATTGGCACAAAAACTACTGATGTTATTGCAACCCTAAACCATAACTATGAAGATGGTTTAACAGATGAATTTCATAAGCCAATTATTGTAACCGATGAAAATGGTGCTCCAAAAGCACAGATTGAAGAAGGAGATGCAATAATTTTCTTTAATTACAGAACAGATAGAGGCCGTGAATTAACAAACATGTTATCGCAAAATGATTTCCCAGAGCAAAATACTAAAAAGTTAAATCTTTATTACACAACGATTACTTTATATGATGCATCTTTTAAAGGACTTAATGTAATTTACAATAACGACAACATTAAAAACACTTTAGGAGAAGTATTATCAGCAGCTGGTAAAAAGCAGATTAGAATTGCGGAAACAGAAAAATATCCACATGTTACCTTTTTCTTTTCTGGCGGACAAGAAACTCCTTTTGATGGAGAAAGTAGAATTTTAAGAAACTCACCAAAAGTAGCCACTTACGATTTAAAACCAGAAATGTCTGCCTACGAATTAAAGGATGCCCTTTGTGAAGACTTAAAAAAAGGTGAAGCAGATTTTGTTTGTTTAAACTTCGCAAACGGAGATATGGTAGGCCATACAGGAATTATGGAAGCCGCTATAAAAGCTTGTGAAGCTGTAGATATTTGTGCAAAAGAGGTTATTGAAACAGGTTTAGCTAATGGATACAGTACTTTATTAATTGCAGATCATGGAAATTGCGAAACGATGATGAACCCAGATGGCTCACCTCATACAGCGCACACTACGAATCCAGTTCCGTTTATTTTAATTGATGATGAAATTAAATCAATTAAAAGTGGTATTTTAGGTGATGTTGCTCCAACTATTTTAGAATTAATTGGGGTAGCACAACCAAAAGAAATGACACAACATTCACTATTATAAAACTATGAAAAATCTAATCCTACTTTTTTCAACTCTTATCTTTATGGCATGCAATGCTAATAAATCTGCAGTTGAAAATAAAAAAGAAGCCACTCAAAAAATTGTTAGAAAAAAAGCAAAAGAAGCAACAGCTACAAAAAATGATAGAGGTTATTTAATAGGTATTGCCAACAAAGCCTCTTTTGATGATGTAAAATACAAGCCATGGTTTGACAGCAGATATGCTGAATACAAAACAGATACCGAAGTTATTGAAAAACTTAAACCAATAATAAACAACTATACTATTAAAGGTTTTATGGGCACTTGGTGTGGAGACAGCAAAAGAGGTGTACCGCGTTTTTATAAAATTTTAGAACAAACTGGTTTTGACCAAGACTATTTTGAGTTGGTTACTGTAGGCAGAAATAAAAAAACACCAGATAATTTACAAGATGGTTTTGATTTGGTAAGAGTGCCAACCTTTATCTTTTTTAAAGACGGTAAAGAAATTGGGCGTTTTGTAGAAAGACCAAGAGAAACCATGGAAAAAGATATTTTAAAAATTGTTACAGGAGCGCCTTATAAACATGCTTATGATAAGAATGAGTAACTAATAATTAATCTTTTTTAAGACACCTATTTCACAGATTCTAACGAATTTTATTCGAATGAATTTGTGAAATTGGTGTCTTTTTAATTTTCAATAGTATCAAGCATAGTTTTTAAATAATTCCTAATAAATATAGTAACTTTGTGGCTCAATTTTTTTAAGATGATAAAGATTAAAACTAGAGAAGAAATAGAAATTATGCGCGAAAGTGCATTAATCGTTTCTAAAACTTTAGGAATGCTTGCTAAAGAAGTAAAACCAGGTGTTTCTACTTTATATTTAGATAAACTTGCAGAAGATTTTATAAGAGAACAAGGTGCAATTCCTGGTTTTTTAGGCTTGTATGATTTTCCAAATACACTATGTATGAGTCCAAATTCACAAGTTGTACATGGTTTCCCTACCAAAGAGCCACTAAAAGAAGGAGATATCATCTCTATTGATTGTGGTGCTTTAAAAAATGGTTTTTATGGTGATCATGCTTATACGTTTGCTGTTGGTGAAATTGATGCTGAAACCAAAAAACTATTAGAAGTTACCAAAGAAAGTTTATACGTTGGAATCCGCGAATTTAAGGCAGGAAACAGAGTTGGAGATGTTGGTTTTGCAATTCAGAATTTTACCGAAAAACATGGTTATGGCGTTGTTAGAGAATTGGTTGGCCATGGTTTAGGTCGCAAAATGCACGAAGACCCAGAAATGCCAAATTATGGTAGAAGAGGAAGAGGTAAAAAATTTACTGAAGGTATGGTAGTAGCCATAGAGCCTATGACAAATATGGGAACACACCAAATCAAACAGCATTCAGATGGATGGACTATTACTACTTTAGACAACAAACCTTCTGCACATTTTGAGCACGATGTTGCTATTGTTAATGGAAAACCAGAACTATTATCAACCTTTAAATATGTAAATGAAGCGCTTGGCATAGTTACTCATGAAGAAGATGAATTTCGACAAAATTTATAGTAATGAAGATATCTGAAATTGAACAAAAAGAAATAATTAAAGGTTTTAAAGGTCGTTTTTTGCATACGGCATCTTTTACTATTGCTTTTTGGGAAATTGACGCTGGTTCAATACTTCCATTACACTCTCATATTCATGAGCAAACAACACAAGTTATTGAAGGTGAGTTTGAAATGACTCTTAATGGTGAAACTAAAAGATACACACCTGGAACAATACTTTCAATACCATCTAATGCAGAACATCAAGGAAAAGCCATAACTAACTGCAAAATAACAGATATTTTTTCTCCTGTTAGAGAAGATTATAAATAAAGTTGATGTCTGTATTCAAATCGATATTAAATACAATTCCTAGACCTTGGTTGATAAAACTAAGTTATATTGTTCGTCCAGTAATTGCGTTAAGTTTAAAAGGTGATAAATTCACGGATCCTATAGATGGAAAATCTTTTCGTAAGTTTTTACCTTATGGATATGGAAAACAGCGCGAAAATGCACTTTCGCCATCCACTTTATCTTTAGAAAGACATCGTTTAATGTGGCTTTTTTTACAAGATGAAACTAATTTTTTTTCATCACCCAAAAAACTAAAAGTTTTACATATTGCACCAGAACAATGCTTTTTAGACATCTTTAGAAAACAAAAAAATTTAGACTACATTACTGCTGATTTAGAAAGCCCTATAGCAGATGTAAAAGCAGATATTTGCAATTTACCTTTTAAAGATAATGAGTTTGATGTTGTATTTTGCAATCATGTTTTAGAACATATTACAGATGATACCAAAGCCATGCAAGAATTGTTTAGAGTGATGATAAAAGGCGGATTTGGTATTTTTCAAATTCCACAAGATTTATCTCGAGAAAAAACTTTCGAAGACAATTCAATAACAGACAAAAAAGAACGGGCTAAAATTTTTGGTCAATACGATCATGTAAGAGTGTATGGTCGTGATTATTTTGACAAATTAAGAAACATAGGTTTTAAAGTTGATGAAATTGATTATACAAAAAAAATCGCTCCAGAGAAACTAGAACAATTTTGTTTGATGAAAGGTGAAATTTTACCTGTTTGTTATAAGAAATGATAGCTTAAATTTAGAATTTAGCCATTCCCCTACTTCGTAATTTGTATTGTAACTTTTTGAGTGTTTTTCTAGATAAGGTGTATAGTTCAACATTTTGCCTATAATCATTTGTATTTTTATTTGTCGCCAATAAAAAGTACTGCCTAGAATAAATATGAGATATTTCTAAAAACTTTATTTGTTTTTGAATTGTTTTCTGTTTGTGATGTACCTCAAAATAAGTTCTAGCTCCTAAACTCGCTATATTTTTGTCTTTAATAACACCTAGCAATTTAACAGCTTTATTAAAATTGATAAAAGCTTCTGAGTAATCGATACTTTTTTCGATGGCTCTATTTGCTTTTCTAATATAGCTATAAGCTAATTTTGTATTGGTTTGTGCATTGATTTGCAACAAGCCAAAAACTAACATTAAAATTGATATAATTTTTTTCATATTCAAAATTTTCATCCTTAAAAGTGGCGAATTTAAAGAGTATTTGATAACCATTACAATTAATAGGTAGAAAATTCTAACAAAGCGCCATCAGCATCTGTGTAAATTAAAATTACTTTTAAATCTTTTCTAGATTTTAAAAATATTTTTGTTTTCTCTAAACCCATGGCCATAAAAGCAGTTGCGTAGGCATCTACATCTGCACAGTCCATTTTGCCAATTACAGAAGCACTTAACAAGTTACTCTCAGTAGCAAACCCTGTTTTAGGGTTTATGGTGTGCACATACTTTTTACCATCATCAGTAATTCTATACTTTCTGTAATTTCCAGAGGTTGCCATAGATTTATTAGTTAAATCAATCACCTTAAACCCATCATTATCGTCAGCTTTTACAGGGTTTACCAATTTAATTAACCATGGTTTTTGATTTGCTTTTGTACCTTTAGCGCGTATTTCACCTCCAATTTCAATTAAATAATTTTCTATTTTTTTAGTTTCTAAAAATCGAGCAACAATATCAATTCCAAAACCTTTAGCAATAGAGTTAAAATCTAAATAAACCTTTGGGTGTTCTTTTACAATTTCACCATCTTTTAATATAACTTTATTTAATCCTACAAATTGCATATAGTCTTTAATTTCTGCATTAGTAAGATTTTTTTTCTCGTTTTTGGGGCCAAATCCATAAGCATTTACTAAGTTTCCTACTGTTGGATCAAAATAACCATTGGTCTCTTTATATATACGCTTGGCCTTTTGCATTACCTCTTTAAAAATAGTATCAAGAACAACTCCTTCTTCTCCGTTATTTATTTTTGAAATCGCTGAATTTGGTATGTATGTAGATACTGAATTGTTGATTTTTAAGAATAAACTATCTAACGATTTTTGATAGTTTTTAGTTGCATTTAAATAAGTAATCTTATACGAAGTACCAAAAACGCCACCTTGTAACACATAATCTTCTTTTACTATTTCTTTTTTACAATTTGTAAAAATAATTAGCGTTAATAAAAAGAGCACAGTTTGCGTAGTTTTCATTTAAAAAAATATTTCTACAAAAATAGTATATAAAATTTTCACAAAATCTTGTTTAAAGCATTTATTATCTCTCGATTTTGTTAAATTTGTAACCTAAATTTAATTTTAAATTATGAAAAAAACAACAGCATTAGTAGCATTGTCTGTAATTTTAATAAGTTCTTGTGTATCTAAAAAACAATACGCAGAATTAGAGTTGAATCATGCAAAAACAAAAGATGAATTATTAAAAGTGGAAACCACTTTGCAAAAATGCCTTATTGAAAAAGAAAAACAAATCACTCAAGTATCTTCACTTAGCAATCAAGTTGCGTCTTTAAAAGAAGATAAGAAAAACGCTTTAAAACAGGTTGAAAATTTAACGGTTTTATCAAAGTCATCATCAGAAGGAATTAACAATGTAATTTCTCAATTGAGTGAAAAAGATAAATATATCAACGGAATTCGAAGAGCTATGACTCAAAAAGATTCTTTGAATTTAGCGATTAAATACCATTTAACTAAGAATTTAACGGATGGTATACAAGATGAAGATATTGAAGTTAACGTTGAAAAAACAGTGGTTTTTATCTCTATTTCTGATAAATTATTATTTAAAACAGGAAGTTATAATGTAACTGATAAAGCCTATACAGTATTAGAAAAAATTGCAAAAGTAATTAAGGGACAGCCTGAAATGGAAGTGATGATTGAAGGGCATACAGATTCTACACCAATTAAAAGAAACCTTATTCAAGATAACTGGGATTTATCTGCACTACGTGCAACTTCAATTACGCGTATTTTACAGTATAAGTATGGAGTACAACCACAGCGTTTAATTGCGGCTGGTAGAAGTCAGTATATACCTTTAGTACCTAATGATACTAAAGAAAATAAAGCAAAAAATAGAAGAACCAAAATTATTATTATGCCTAAATTAAATCAATTTTTTGATTTATTAGAGCAAGATGCTGAATAATTTTAGTTTTAATTGTTATTGAAAACCAACTTGAAAAAGTTGGTTTTTTTTGTTTAAACAACTTACTATTGTAAAGAAACATAAATTTTTGAATGGACATTTCTAAAGCTAATTACAACTGCTAAACCTCTAAAAACACATACAATTTTTGAGCTTGGATAAACATCAAAAAACTTATTATATGCGATTAAGATAATTTTCTGTTTGAGATGCAAATTAAAATTGAAAAACAGAAATAAAAGCAATAGCTAGTTTATAATAATCATTACTTAATCTATAGCCATAAACTTAAAATAACTTCGATAATAAAGTTAAAAATCACCTTGAATTAATTTTTTTGCAAAAACTATTATAGTCTTAAAGCAAAATAATTAGATAGCATCATCGCATCAAAAAATTATTATTTAGATTTATTATAAATAATTTGGTCAATTTAAAATGGGTAGATATATTTGCCAAAAAAATATTATTTATATTAAATCTAAATAAAAACAATGAAAGATCTATTATCAATCTTAACCTTATTTCTAGTAACAAATTTATCTTTTTCACAAAGTGGATCAGTAACTGGAACAATAAAAGACCACACACAAACCCCTCTTTTTGGTGTGAACGTATCTTTAAAAAACACAACTAAAGGCACACAAACTAATGAAAATGGAAGTTTTAAAATCTCAAATTTAGAAAATGGCAATTACACACTTTTAATTTCTTATTTAGGTTTTAAAACGAGGGAAATTTCATTTTCAATTGCTAATAATCAAAACACAACTTTAAAATCAATAACACTTTATGAGGGAAATGAAATTTTAAGCGAAATAGTTGTTAATGGAGAGCGTCGTAACAAATTTTCAAGAAAAAAAACGGCTTATGTTTCAAAACTTCCTTTAAAAGACATCGAAAACACGCAAGTATACAGCACAGTTACTAACGAAATTTTAAAATCGCAAATAGTAACAAATTTTGATGATGCTTTAAAAAATGCAACTGGTGTAGAACAACTATGGACTTCAACAGGACGTGGTGGAGATGGAGCAGGATATTTTTCGTTACGTGGCTTTTCTTTACAACCCCAATTAGTAAATGGATTGCCTGGTTTAACCAATGGAACCATAAATCCTGCAAATATTGAACGTATTGAGGTTTTAAAAGGACCTTCTGCAACCTTGTTTGGAAATGCAGTAAGTTCTTATGGTGGACTTATAAATGTTGTTACTAAAAAGCCCTATGTTGGAACTGGAGGAGAATTATCTTTTACTTCTGGAACTTATGGCCTAAATCAAATAGTAGGTGATTTTAATACGCCTTTAAGTAAAGAAGACAATTTGTATTTTAGATTAAATACAGCTTACAGCACAGCGCAAAGTTTTCAAGATGCAGGTTTTAGAAAATCCTTTTTTATAGCCCCTTCTTTATCTTATAAAGTAAATAACAAACTTTCGTTTTCTTTTTATGGAGAAATTACACAGGCAGAACAAACCAACCCAACCTTTTTATTCTTAAATAGAAGCGCCCCAACAGAAGCTAATAATCTTGAAGAATTGGGTTACAATAATAAACTTTCGTTTACAAGTAACGATTTAACGTTGCAAAACCCAACCCAGAATTACAGAATTGAAATGGATTATAAAATGTCTGATAATTGGCAGTCACAAACCTTACTTTCAAAAAGTTCTACATCAACAAAAGGCTATTATTCGTATTTGTTCGACTATGGTATTTTAGGTAATAATACGTTTACACGTTTTATTAATAAACAAAATGCGAACACACTAACCACTGATATTCAACAAAACTTTATTGGTGATTTCAAAATCGCTTCACTTAGAAATAGAATAGTTATTGGTATCGATTATTTTAATGAAACGCAAACAAACAATAGTACTGGATATGCTTTTTATGGAAATATAACACCAAATGGAGGTTCAAATGGTGATAATCCTTTTACAGCTGATGTAGAAACAGATTTATTTCCACTTTCAACTTCAGGAGTTGATGAAGCTTTAGCTTCACAAGGCGTTAGTAACGTAAAGTCAAAATATCATATTTATAGTTTGTATGCTTCTGATGTTATCAATTTCACAGATCAATTTTCTGCTATGATAGGTTTAAGATTAGATCATTTTGATAATGAAGGAAATTTAACAAATCTTGAAGATGATTTTAATCAAACCACATTATCTCCAAAATTTGGAATAGTATATCAACCTATAAAAGATAAACTTTCTGTGTTTGGAAATTATCAAAATGGGTTTACTAATGTAGCACCTCAATTAGTTGGCGATCCAAATAATGGTCCTCAAACCTTACAAACTTTTGACCCTGAACAAGCCAATCAGTTAGAATTTGGTATCAAAACAAATCTTTTTAATAATAGATTAAATGCAACTATAAGTTATTATGATATTCATGTGAAAGATCGCGTAATTACTGATCCTTCATCCCCTTTTAATAAAATACAAGGAGGAAAAGTGGTAAGCAAAGGTTTTGAAATTGAAATTAACGCAAACCCTATAAAAGGATTAAATATTAGAGCTGGTTTTAGTAATAATGATAGTGAGACTACAGAATCTGACAATACAGAAATCCTAAATAGAAGACCACTTGAAGCAGGTCCAGAAACTTTGTATAACTTTTGGGCGAATTACGAATTTCAAAACGGAACTTTAGATGGTTTTGGACTTGGTTTTGGATTTAACGGTGCAAGCGATCGTTTTGCAATTAACTACCAATCAACTGGCGAATTTATTTTACCAAGTTACACCATTGCTAATGCTTCCGTTTTTTACCAAGCAGATAAATACAGACTTGGATTAAAGCTAAATAATGCTTTCAATAAAGAATATTATAAAGGTTGGACTACCATAAATCCACAAATGCCTAGAGCTTTATTGGCAAACATTTCATATCAATTTTAATAAATCAAAAAAAAAGAGCAGGACTTTAAAGGTCTTGCTCTTTTAAATTTTTTACAAATGAACTTTAAAAAATTCATACTTCAGCTTCATAAAATATTGGGATTAACAACAGGCTTGGTGGTTTTTGTAGTTGCAATTACTGGTTGTTGCTGGACTTTTAAAGACGAAATTGAAAGCCTTTATGATGACTACAAAAAAGTAGTTCCAAAAAACGAGCCTATTTTAACACCCACAAAAGCTAAAGAACTGGCAAAAAATGTTTTTCCTAACAACACAGTTCATGGAACGTTATTTAAAAAAGATGATGATGCCATTGAAGTAATATTCTATGATGCTAAGCCAGAATTTTACCAAAGTGTATTCTTAAATCCATATTCTGGAGAGCTTATTCAAGTAGATAATCATCTTTCTGGATTTTTTGCATTCATATTAAAAGGTCATATGCGACTTTGGTTGCCAAAAGAAATTGGTGAACAAGTGGTTGGAGTTTCCATATTAATGTTCATTTTCATCATCATTTCAGGATTTATTTTGTGGCTGCCAAAAAAACGTAAAAACCTCAAACAACGTTTAACGTTTGATTGGAAAAAAAACACACGTTGGAAGCGTAAAAACTTTGATTTGCACACAGTAGTTGGCTTTTATATTTGTTCTTTAGCCTTAGTTTTGGCTTTTACAGGCTCAATGATGTCTTACAATTGGTTGAAATATGTGGTTTATAAAGCAACAGGTGGAGAAAAAGCGGCTCGTTTTATTATACCAGAAAACAAAAGAAAAATCAGTGATAAAGATGCTAAAATTCCTATGGATTATCTTATCGAAAAATTATCTAAAGAAAACCCAAATGCTGAAAGTTTTGAACTGCATTATCCTAAAACAAAAGATGAGAGTATTTATGTAGAAGTTTCAAACAGTAAAGGCTTGTATTATGACTCTGATTTTAGGTTTTTTGATCAAAATACGCTAGAAGAAATTGAAACTCCAAGTATATATGGAAAATATAAAAATGCGAATGTAGCAGACAAAATTCAACGTATGAATTATGACATACACATAGGTGCAATTGGTGGAATTGCTGGTAAAATAATTGCATTTGTAATTAGTTTGTTAACTGCAAGTTTACCTGTAACTGGTGTTTTATTGTGGTATGGAAGAAATTATAAAAAGCAAAAAAGAGTAGGTTCTTAATAACCTTAGGTACAATAACAACTGTATTATTTTGAAGTTATAATTTTCTTATGATATTAAAGTTTAACTATTTTTTTTACAGCCTTATTATTTATATTTAAGAAATAAATACCTGGTGTTAGTTTAGAAATATCTACCTCTAAACTGCTTTTATTTCCTTTTTTATCCTTTACCAAATACCCTTTAATATCATAAAGTTTTAGGCTGTAAATTATTTTTTTGGATGTGTTAACTGTAATACTATTTTTTATTGGATTTGGATAAATACTAAAATTTTCTACAACATTTTTAACATTTTCTATACGTAATGTTGATTGATTTGAGAAGGCATCCATTGCAATAGAAGGGCTTCCATCAGAGTCCCAAGCGCCTTTTTCGTATGAGGTAAAAGGGCTTCTTGCAATAGGCTCCCAATAAAATACACCCAATCCATTTGCTTGCTTTGTTTTTTCAATCATATAGGTAATAAATTGATAACTTATATCTTGGCGATTGTAAGCAAAACCTATTTCTACCATCATTACTTCTTTATTATATCTTGATTTTAAATCAATCATATTAGTATAAGTATCATCTACATAAGTTTTCCAGTTGTTTTCATTAGGATATAAAGACATTCCAATAATATCAAAATTATTGAGTTGAAAACCATTATTAATTAATCCACCAATGTTCCATTTAAACAAAGCATTATTATTACCTTCTGCTAAGTGTAAGATGGTTTTAATATCATTATTAAACGTTTTAACAGCATTTGCACCAGCATTTAAGAATTTGGCATAATTCGCAAAACCACCTGTAGATGCTTTACCAGTTGTCCATAACATTCCATCATTAGTTTCATTCCCTATCTGAACCCATTTAGGAGTTATCCCTTTTGATTTTAAGGCATTAAGTATATCTGTTGTATGGTTTGTAACAGCGGTTTCTAATTGTGAAACTGAATAGTTAGCCCAAGCAGATGGTTTGTTTTGTTTTCCAGGATCTGCCCACCAATCACTATAATGAATTGTAAGCATAATATCTAAGTTGTTTGCTTTTGCTATTTCTGCTTTTACTACTAAATCGTCAATATCACACCAACCATTTGCACCAGAATTTTCTGGATTTACCCAAACTCTTAACCTTACAGCATCTAAGTCATATTCTTTTAACAAAGGCATTAACTCTTTTGTATTTCCATTATTATCTTTCCATGTGTAACCTTGATCTTCCATTTCTGTCATCCAACTAATATCTGCACCTTTTGCAATTTTAGTTGTACTGAATTGTTGGTTAGTATCGATTTCTATTGTTAATTTTGGTGAATTCCAATAACCTGCCCAAGCATTTTCTGTCCAACTACCAGTTGCGTATAAAGTTGCTTTAACTTGGTAATAATGACCAGTGGGTAAATCTGAAGAATTTTTATGAATACTACCTACAAAAAAAGAAACACTACCTGTTTTATTAGTGCCAGGGGTTTGGTTTTCTAAAGTTTTTCCATTTACATAAGAAACATAATTATTGTTTTCATCTAACACTTCTAAACCAATAAAAATGTGATTTCCGGTTGAACCAGCTTCACTTGTATATTTGTAATTAACCGTTAAATCACTCCCAGTTATAGGGTTTACAACTAAAGGATTTTCTCCGTAAGAAATAATTTCTATAGATTGTGATATCAAAAAACTAGGAAACAGTATAAGAATTGAAAAGATTATTTTTTTCATTTGATATGTTTTTTATGGCAGTATAAATTGTTAATCAGTCTAAGCCTAATTTTGGATGATTATTTTGCATAGTTTTTAACTTTACCCAACTTAACTTTTCAAAGTTAACAGATTTTTTGTTAAATATGATAATTTAGAACATACCTATACTAAATAATATTTCAGTAAAATAGTGTTTTACTTATATAAAAGAAAAAATGATGTTTATAAACTGATAAACCCCTACTTTAAACTTCTCAACAAAAGGTATTTTATCATCTATGTGATAAAAAGCAGTGTTAGTAGCAACAAGACAATGATTAAATTTAGGCGTTTTTAAAAAGTACAACAGGTGTTTTACATATCTTTGTTGCGTAATTTATAGAAAAGTTTAAGCATTGTTTTAGTAAACTCTTTCAATAATCAATAAGTATGTATACTTTTTTTGAATGAAATTAAATCACTTTTTACATTTTAAAACAAATGTGTTAGGTATTCAACTTCCTGAAAAATTCACCTTTCCGTTTTACTACGAACCTCATCCACTAGCCAAAATTGCTGCAGAAGAAATTCAACATTATTTAGAACATCAAACGGATTTCAATCACAACTTTGGCTTACAAAACCCAAATCTAAATAAAGGAATTGGTAAAATGTTTGGAGTTTTGGTAGTGCAAACCCAAGAAAAAGAATTAGGATATTTGGCTGCTTTTTCAGGAAAATTAGAAGATAATAGTTTACCTAAAAAATTTGTACCACCCGTTTTTAACATGAGAACTGATGGTAGTTTTTACACAAAAGGAGAAGCTGAAATTAATACCATAAATACTAAAATTGGTCTTTTAGAGCAACAAAATAACTATCTACAATTAAAAGAACAATTTAACAGTTTACATACCACAATAGAAAAAGATTTAGCGTTTCAAAGAAAAAAAATGAAACTTGCCAAAGCTGATAGAAAAGCTAGAAAAAAAAAGGGACTTGCTTCTTTACATGAAACAGCTTTTAAAAAATTACTGTTACAACTACAACAAGAAAGTTACAATCAGCAATTTTTTTACAAAGAATTGCAAGAGTATTATCAGTTTAAAATTGATAAAATACAAAAGCAACTTTCTGTTTTTGAAGATAAAATAAAGGCTTTAAAAAAGCAACGAAAAGAGATTTCAAACTATTTACAGCAAACCTTATTTGAAAATTACGCTTTCTTAAATCAACAAAAAGAACAAAAACATTTGTTAGATATTTTTACTGATCCTAACATAAAACCACCTGCTGGTTCTGGCGAATGTGCTGCACCTAAATTGCTACAATATGCTTTTGCTAATGATTTAAAACCCATTACCATGGCAGAATTTTGGTGGGGAATATCACCAAACTCAACTGTTAGAAAACATAAAAATTATTATCCTGCTTGCCAAAGTAGATGTAAACCCATTTTAGCCCATATGCTTAAAGGCATTGAAATGGATAAAAATGTATTACTAGAAAACCTAGCAAAAAACCAAGCACTAAAAATTGTTTACGAAGATGATGTTTTAGTTGTAGTTCTAAAACCTGCTGAGTTTTTATCTGTTCCTGGAAAAGCAGTTAAAGACTCTGTTTATACTAGAATTAAAAAGAAATACCCAAAGGCAACTGGTCCTTTAATTGTACATCGATTAGACATGTCTACTTCTGGTATTTTAGTATTAACAAAAACAAAAGAAGCGAATGCTGTTTTACAAAGTCAGTTTATAAAAAGAACTGTAAAAAAGCGATATGTTGCTGTATTAGATGGCATTTTAACTGAGAAAAAAGGAACTATTCAACTGCCTTTACGTGTAGATTTAGATGATAGACCCAAGCAATTGGTAGATTTTAAATATGGTAAAAATGCAGAAACACATTGGGAAAAGATTGCTGCTAAAGATGGTAAAACACGCGTTTATTTTTATCCTGTTACTGGCAGAACGCATCAATTAAGAGTGCATGCTGCCCATAAAAACGGTTTAAATACACCAATTTTAGGCGATGATTTGTATGGTAAAAAAACAAACCGATTGCATTTACATGCAGAATATATTGAGTTTTTACATCCATCAACTTTAAAGAAAATGAGTTTTAGAGTTCCTGCTGATTTTTAAAAAACTATTCATTTTAATGTGTAATTTTGCAATCGCAAAAGATGAGTATCATTTCTAAAGACATACAAAAAGCAGTTGTACTTTTAAACAACGAAGAGTTGGTAGCCATACCCACAGAAACTGTGTATGGTTTAGCCGGAAATATTTTTAGCGAAAAAGCAATTAAACGAATTTTTGAAACTAAAAAACGTCCTTTTTTTAATCCTTTAATTGTTCATATTGCAACTATAGCAGCTTTACAAGATATTGTTGCAGAAGTTCCAGAAAAAGCAAAATTGTTAGCCGAAACTTTTTGGCCAGGTGCTATGACTTTAGTTTTAAAAAAGCATAAAAACATACCTGATTTAATTACTGCTGGAAAAGATACTGTAGCTGTTCGTATTCCCAATCATACAACAACTTTGCAACTATTAACGCAATTGCGTTTTCCATTGGCTGCACCAAGTGCGAATCCGTTTAACAACATAAGCCCAACAAAACCAGAACATGTAGCACATTATTTTAAAGACGATATTAAAATGGTTTTAGATGGTGGCGCTTGTAAAAACGGAATAGAATCTACCATTATTGGTTTTGAAAATGGAGAACCAATTATTTATAGATTAGGTGCTTTGGCTTTAGAAGATATTGAAGCTGTTGTTGGAAAAGTTACTGTGAAAAATAAAAAAGAACAAAATCCAGATGCTCCAGGAATGTTACAAAAACATTACTCGCCTTTAACAAAAACCATATTAACTTCTACTGTTTTAAATGACATACAACTGTATGCTAATAAAAAAATTGGCGTGTTAACTTTAAGTAGTTCGTATAAAAATAAAGGTATAAAATCAGAAATTGTACTCTCAAAAAACAACGATTTGCAAGAAGCTGCTTCAAAATTATACGACGCTTTACATCAATTAGATCATCAAAAATTAGACATCATTATTGTTGAAAAAATGCCTGATGTTGGCTTAGGAAAATCTATGAACGATCGTTTAGAAAGAGCAGCTTTTCAAGAGTAATTATCGCTTTTCTTCTTTTAATAGCGAAAAAAGGAAAGATCTAAAAATGGATAGTAAAATACTAAAAAAGAACGCTGCTAAAAAGCCAGATACTGCAAAACCATCAACCAATTTATCTGCCAAAAGAATAATTATTGCATTAATTACAAACAAGAACAACCCAAACGTTACAATGGTTGCTGGCAACGTAAAAAAGATTAAAAGAGGCCTAACAAAGAGATTCAATAAAGAAATTACTATGGCTACAATAATAGCAGCTCCATAACCTGTAACAGCTACACCTGGTAAAATATTAGCCAAAACAACCACAGCAACTGCCGTTAATAAAATTTTTAAAAAGGTTTTCATATTTTTTGGTTTTAACCTATTGATTGCCAAAATTGTACCAAAATGAATTTCGGAAGTTTTGGCAGGTTTCAGTCATTTTAAGAGTTGATTTAAAATTACTGTTCTATTGATTCCAAAATCCCCTTTAAAAACTTATTTTCATCCATCCAAGACAATGCCATTCTTACAATTACCAAATCTTGATCTGGTAAAATATACACTCTTTGTCCCTGATACCCATCAGCAAAAAACATATTTTTAGGCACATCTTTAAACTGTCCTTTTGTATTTAACCAAAATTGAGCACCATAGGTTCCGTTTGAAGTTGGTGTTGGTGTTGATACATAATTTACCCAATCTTCAGCAAAAATCTGTTGCCCATTCCAATTTCCTCTATGTAAATATAAAAGTCCGAATTTCCCCCAATCTCTTGGAGTTGCCCAAGCGTAAGAAGAAGCTACATAATTACCTGATAAATCTGCTTCTAAAACCATTGAATTCATGCCTATTTTATCAATTAAATCGGTATACCAATAATCTAAATAGTCTTGATGTGTTTTAAACTGATTGCGAACAATACCCGATAACAAATTTGATGTTCCTGAAGAGTAGTTCCAAGATGCATTAATTTTCCCTGTTAATGGCTTGTTTTCTTGCATTTTGGTCATATCTCTTTCTAAAAACAACATTTTTGTAGCGTCAGAAATTTCATCATAGTTTTCATCCCATTCTAAACCAGAATTCATTTGTAAAAGATTATGTATGGTAATATTTTTACGTTCGTCATCTTGCCAAGATTCTATTGGTGCTTCATCCGTTACTTTTAATTTTTGTTGATATTGCATCACCCCAAAAACCGTACTTAAAACACTTTTGGTCATAGACCATCCTAAAATTTTAGAATCTTTGTTAAAACCATCAGCATATTTCTCTGCTATGATGTGATCTTTATAAATAACAACCACTGCTCTCGATTTATTTTTACCAAAAACAGCATCTACAGTTTCGTTGAGCTTATTATAAGCTACATTTGCAAAAACGGTATCTTTTTGGGTTGCATTTCCATATGGAAAGGGAGTGGTATTATCTGGCTCTGCTCTTTTTGGTGATAAATAAGGCGCAGTTTCATCACTTTCGTCTAAAGTTAAAACAGATCCTAGACCTTCTCTAATAATGGCCTTTCTGGTTAACAACCCATAAACGGAAGCGGTTGCCGTTTTTTTATCAGCATTAATTTCATCTGAAGCTAAATTAACAGGAGAAAAATTATTATCAGTAGTGTCTGTAAACGCTAAAGTTCTATTGGCCACAAAAACAGAAGAAGCTGTATTTTTTGCAGAATAACCCGCTAAAATATTCAATTTTGGGTAATTGTAAATAACTACTAAAATAATTATCGCCAAAAGTAAAAGTAATATTCGTTTAAAAATCTTCATTAAAAAAAGTTTTAGTGATGTAAAAATAAGAAAATCATATTAGCTTTCTTATGGGTTTCAGAAATCAAGTTTTATCTTTGTATCTTAAAATGATTTGTATGATTAATGTTGATAAAATTAGAGCAGATTTTCCTATTTTAAAAAGAACTGTTCACGGAAAACCTTTAGTGTATTTTGATAACGCAGCAACTTCACAAACTCCACAAGTTGTTATAGATACCATTGTTGATTATTATAGTAACTACAATGCAAATATTCATAGAGGTGTGCATACATTGAGTCAAGAAGCAACTGATAAATATGAAGAAGCACGTATTAAAATTCAACAACATTTTAATGCAAAACAAGCTTACGAAATCATTTTAACATCTGGTACTACAGATTCAATAAACAGGGTAGCATCCGGATTTGCATCACTTTTACATAAAGATGATGAAATTATTGTATCTGCTTTAGAACACCATTCTAATATTGTGCCTTGGCAAATGTTATGTGAAAAAACGGGTGCTGTTTTAAAGGTAATTCCGATGACTGATGAGGGTGCCTTAAATATGGAAGTTTATCATAATTTATTAAATGATAAAACGAAATTGGTTTTCTGTAATCATGTTTCAAATGCCTTAGGAACTCTAAACCCAATTGAAGAAATTATTGAAGCTGCTCATAAAGTTGATGCTGCTGTCTTAATAGATGGTGCTCAAGCTACACCCCACATAAAGCCAGATGTACAAGCTTTAAATGTTGATTTTTACGTAGCTTCTGCACATAAATTATGTGGGCCAACAGGTGTTGGCATGCTTTATGGAAAACAAGAATGGTTAGAGAAATTACCTCCTTATCAAGGTGGTGGAGAAATGATTGCAACTGTTTCTTTCGAAAAAACAACCTATGCTGGTTTGCCTCATAAGTTTGAGGCTGGAACCCCAAATATTTGTGGAGGAATTGCTTTTGGTGCTGCAATTGATTATATGAATGCTATTGGTTTTGATAATATTGCATCTTATGAAGATGAACTTTTACAATATGGAACCCAAGAATTGTTAAAAATTGAAGGACTTAAAATATTCGGAACAACTTCTAAAAAAACGGCTGTAATATCTTTTAATATTGATGGAATTCATCCTTACGATATTGGTGCTATTTTAGATAAATTAGGTATTGCTGTTAGAACTGGCCATCATTGTGCACAACCAATTATGGATTACTACCAAATTCCGGGTACAGTAAGAGCTTCATTTTCTTTTTACAATACAAAAGATGAAATTGATGTTTTTATTGCAGGTGTTAAACGCGCTAAAATGATGTTATCGTAAATAGAATTTAAAGGAAATTACATCAAAATAAAAAAAGGTTGAGAAAATTTTCTCAACCTTTTTTGTGTCTTATTATTAAATACCTCTATCTCAATGTTGGAGAGTAGTTTGTTGGAAAATCTCCAGCTTTTGCTAGTCCGTTTGTAGCTGAAGTAAAGTTAGAACCGAATTCAGCATCCATTGCCTCTAAAATTTTATTCGCCATTAAAGCATAACCTCTAGCTGTTAAATGCACACCATCTAAACTTACCAAACCTCCTGTAACTAAACTTGTTGTTAAGGTATAATTATCGAAAACAATTCCAGATGAAGCTTCTGCTAAAACCCCTTTAAAATCTACTAAAGCAATATTTGGGTTTGAAGAAGCAATTGAAGAAATTGTAGTATTGTAAGCATCTGTTGCATTCTTAATTGCTGTTTGTTCTTCTGGAGTTAATACCCATTGATCTGCTAAAGGTACAGAAACGCCATTAATTAGCTGTGCGTTTCCGCCAACAGTGGTTCCTAATAGAGCAGAACTAGCTAATAATAATAAATCATCTGCAGTCGCCTGTCTCATATTGGTTAGTGCAGCATTTATTGGTGTTAAGTTAGATAAATCTTCATCTAAGATTAATACCGCATTTTGCCCTGCTACAAAATTAATCTGTCTTCTATTTACCTCAGCTTGGTCATAATTAGCTAATAAAGGTAAAACTTGTGGTGGTAGTTGATTTGCGTTTTTTAAATCTAATACTTGTTGCAAACCTCCATTATATGCTGCAAATGCAGCATTTAATTGTCCTGCAGTTGCTGCATCAAGAGGAACTGCATTATAAGGTACTGTTGTAAAATTAGCTAAATCTGTAATATAAGGTACGTTTGCCACAACTCCTTTAGCGCCATTAGCTGTTAATGCTGTAACCATACCACTAAAGACTTGAGCAAAAACTCCAGGATTTGTAATATCATTTACACCATAATTGGCAGGATCTAAATTTTCTGGCACATTTGGACTTCTATCTACTCCAGAACACCTGACAACGCATATCCTAAAACATCATTACCACCTATTTCTGATAATGTAAAAAAAGTTGGGTTTTGTGCTAAAGCATCACCCATAACAGTGGCTGTTGGGCTTGACGCCATTCTACCAAAATAAGGATTCAACTGTCCATAACCAGATACACCTAAATGAAAGCTTTTTGCACCAGGAGCACCAAAGTTGTTAAATGGTCCACCTGAAGCAGGTGCTCCTAATTGTGTTGTAGGCGTTGCTGGTAATCTTGCTGGCCCTGCACCGTCAAAGAAAAATCTTGGTTCTTGTACTACAGTTCCATTAAATACCAAGCCTCCAATATTATCATTCATTAAAGGTTGGCTAAAATCTGTACCAAATTTAGACGCTAAAATATTCGGAAAAGAATTTTCTTGCGCTGCTGCAAACATTGCACCATCTGTATAACCTGCTGTAAATGAAGCTCCAATAGCTACATAACTAGAAAAGTCTAAACCATTTGTATTGAGTTCAACTACAGGTACAATTTCTGCTTCGATTTCATCTAAATCATTATTAACATCACAAGAAATAATGCCTAATGATAAAATAAATAAACCTATATATTTATAATTTTTCATAAAATACTTTAATTTTTATTAGTTATTAATTGTCCAAGCTAAATAATACTGAGAACCGATTGCTCCTACTCCAGGTGCACTTAAATATTCTTGTCCTGTTAAGTTAGCTCCTCCCAATTTAAATACAGATTTAATACTTGGTACTGCATAATTAATTTGAGCATCAATAACAGTTCTAGCGTCAATAGTTGCATCCATAAATGTAGACTCCCATAGATATTCATCTTGCCATCTTGCATTAATATTAAATCCGAAGTTTTCGAATAAATCTGCTTTACCAAACTGAATTTTCACTTTATGCTCTGGAGTATTGAAACCTGCTTCAAAATCTGGATCTGTAGCTTGATCAAAGTCGAATTTAGCATATGTATAGTTTAAGCCTAAGTTAAAACCATTGAATATTTTTGTATTAACACCAATTGATGCTCCATAAGAATTGATATCAGCAGCTGAGTTTGTATAGGTTTGAAAAACTGTAAAATCATCGCTTGCTAATGCTGCCAATGCCAAAGGAACTGGAGCACCTCCAGGACCAATAGGTGCTGTATCTGATAAATCAGTCTGTCCATAAAAAGGAACAATTACATTTTTATTTGCGATAAAATCTTCATAATTATTATAATATACACTTAAATCAATTGTTATTCTTTGATCTCCAGCATTTACCAAACCTCTATATCCTATTTCTGCAGCAGTTACTCTTTCTGGTCTTACTAAATCTACATTTACGGCTTCTGGTGCTGCTATTTGCCCAGCAGCAAAAGCAGTTACAGATGATGCTGAAAATGCATTTTCGTAAGCATCTCTACCAGAAACTGCAATAGTTGGTGACCCTGTAAAGTTCTGACCATTACCACTAACAATTAATGGTTGTGTTTGATATCTATCTAAATTATCTGGAGCAGAACCTACTAAGTATGCTCTACCTGCATTTAATCCAATATACTGATCTTGTGTGGTTGGGTTTCTAAAACCTGTTTGAAAAGACATTCTAAAATTTTGATTTTTATCTTCGCCAGCGGCATAAGCCAAAGATACTCTTGGTGAAAAATTACCATCAAAATTTTGCGCTTTATCATAACGAACAGAAGCTGTTAACTTTAAGCGATCGTCTTCTAAAAACTTCTTTTGCATTTGGGTATATATTCCAAATTCATCATAATTAATTGGGCCATCATAATCTGTAAAAATACTTCCATTAGAATTTAATGAATACAATCTGTAAGAACCACCTACTTGAAATTCTGCCCAATCTATATGATCTTGTAAATTATAATTTGCATCTGCATGATACAATTTTGTGTTATCTTGAAATTTTGATCCTGTAATTAAATCTGGATCAGCAGTAACTCTATCAAACGCCTCTTGAAATTCTGGTGAACCTGGTAAAAATCTTCCTGACTCCGCTGTTTGTCTTGCTACAGCATGAGCTTGATCTGAATTGGCACCAGCTAACGTACTTTGTAGATACGCACCAACATACTGCCCAAACCATGTATTATCATCTTTCCATGCTCTGTTAATATTAATTGCAGCGAAACGAGTATCATAAGAATTACCTGCATCTTCACTTGTTAAATATCCTCTTACAAAGAAATTTTTTCCTCTAAACTCTAATTTGTGTTGCTCCATAAAAAAGTCTTGAATATTATATCTATTCGTTCCTTGATAAATGGTATTACCAACCCCAAATTTAGAGTTCCATATTACTTCTAAACGATCATCACCAAAAGGACGATAGTTTAAAGAACCACCAAATTTTACACTTTTTGCTTCATAGTTCATCAAATCTCTTTCATCATAACCAGTTCTACTAATATTCTCACTTGGAATTAAAGCAGAAGCGCCATTTGGAATTATTCCTAAACCCTCTAAGGTTTCTGCAACACCTTTAATATTTGTAGAAACTTCATCTCCATATACATTTAAACCATCGTAGTTTCTATCAGAATTTCTATCTCCTGGAATATAATCACCATCTAAAGCAGTACCCTCTCTATTATTTCTGTAGTCGGTTGCAAACCATTCTGTACCATCTAAAAAAGCTACTGTTGCTTTCGCAGCAAACTTTTCTGAAAATGCATAAGCCATTCTTAAATTAACATCTGTATATAAATTGTTTCCAGCAGCTTGTTGGGTGGTAGCTCCTCCTTTAATTGAAACGCTAATTCCTTGATCTTCAAAAGGGTTTTTACTAGTCATAAACATAATACCGTTAAAAGCATTTGCTCCATATAGTGCAGAAGATGCTCCAGGTAATAATTCAACCGTTTTTACATCTAGTTCAGACATTCCTAATAAATTACCTAACGCAAAATTTAAGGCTGGTGAAGAGTTATCCATACCATCTACCAACTGCATAAAACGCGTATTTGCGAATGTAGCAAAACCACGAGTATTCACAGATTTAAATGTTAAACTGTTCGTATTAACATCTACTCCTTTTAAATTTTCTAAACCGTCATAAAAAGATGGTGAAGAAGTGTTTTTAATGGCTCTGGTATCCATTCTTTCAACAGTTACTGGAGACTCCATAATTCGTTCAGGAGTTCTTGATGCAGAAACTACAATTTCATCTAAAGAGGTTTCGTTTTCATTAAGTTTTACATCTATTTTTTGATTGTTTTTGGTAATTTCAATCATTGCTGTTTGAAATCCTAACATAGAAACCTCGATGGTAAAAGGTGGATTATCTGTAACTTTTAGTATAAAATTACCATCAAAATCTGTTGTTGTACCTACTGACTTTCCTGAAATTTTAATGTTTGCTCCAGGAAGCGTTTCTCCTGTATTTGCATCTTTAACTGTACCAGTAACAGTGGTTTGCCCAACCATTGCTATACTACTGAAAGCAACAAACGCAATTAATAAAATCTTTTTTATCATAATTTGAATTAATTTGTTAACGTTAGTGCAAAATACGACTTTTTTTGAATTTCTAAATAAATCATCTATTAATTTGTGATTATAATAAATTAACTAGAGCTAATTTATCATATAGATACCTTAAAAGTAAATGTTAATGTTCTTTTTAAAAAGCCTTTATTGTACCTTTGTAATATAAAATATTGGGTTGTTGAAAATAGTACATAACATTTCTGAATTTTCCTCTAATAATCAGACTTTTGTAACCATTGGCACCTTTGATGGGGTACATTATGGGCATCAAAAAATCATTGAAAAATTAGTTAAAGAAGCCAAAAAAGCAAATAAAAAATCTGTTTTGTTAACTTTTTTTCCACATCCTAGAATGGTATTGCAAAAAGATGCCTCTATAGAGTTGATAAATACCATCAATGAACGTGCATTTTTACTAGAAAAAACGGGCTTAGATTATTTAATTATTCATCCTTTTAGCAGAAAATTTTCTAGAACTACTGCTTTAGAGTTTGTTCGTGATATTTTGGTAAATCAATTTAATATTTCAAAATTAATTATTGGTTATGATCATCATTTTGGAAAAAACAGAGAAGGTAATATCACACAACTTACAGAATATAGCCATTTATACGGTTTTACTGTAGAAGAAATTCCTGCACAAGATATTGACGATGTTTCTGTAAGTTCTACCAAAATTAGACGTGCTTTACATGCTGGAAATCTAAAAACAGCTAACAACTATTTAGGGTATTATTATATGCTAAATGGAACAGTTGTAAATGGAAAAAAATTGGGTGGCAAAATTGGCTACCCAACAGCAAATATTGATGTTAAAGAATCGTACAAACTTATCCCAAAAACAGGGGTTTATGTGGTAAAATCAACCATCAATAAAAAAGAGATATTTGGCATGATGAACATTGGCAACAGACCAACAGTAAATGGAAATCACCAAACTATTGAAGTGCATTTTTTCGATGTTAATCTAAATTTATACAACCAAAATCTCACCATTGAACTGATTTATTTTTTACGTGATGAAGAAAAATTTGATACTTTAGAATTACTGATTCTTCAACTTAAAAAAGATGAACAAATTGCTAGAAATTACATTAAAAACAATAAGCTGCACTAGTTTTATAAAGCTTAAAAAAATAGAATAAAATTAGCTTTTAAGATGATTTTTTATTCGTGCATTCATCGCAATTAAATTATATATTTGCAGTCTTAAAATTTCTACAAAAATGTTACAAGTACAATTTATTAGAGAGCATAAAGAAACAGTTTTAAAAGGATTAGCAAAACGTAATTTTGCCAATGCAGATGCTATTATTCAAAACGTTTTAACTGTTGATGAAAACAGAAGAGCAACTCAAGTTGCCTTAGACAATACTTTGGCTGAATCTAATAAAATATCCAAAGAAATTGGAAACTTGTACAAAACTGGGCAAGTACAAAAAGCAAATGTTTTAAAAGAAAAAACAGGGCAGTTAAAAGAAAGTGGAAAAGAATTGTCAGAAAAATTAAATGGTTATTCTGATGAATTACAGGCTTTGTTATACCAAATTCCAAATGTTCCTCATGCCTCTGTAGTTGCAGGAACTTCTGAAGAAGATAATGAAGAGATTTTTAAAGAAGGTACCATTCCTGATTTAGGAGAAAATGCTTTACCTCATTGGGAGTTGGCTAAAAAATATGATATTATTGATTTTGAACTAGGCACAAAAATTACTGGTGCTGGTTTTCCTGTTTATAAAGGAAAAGGTGCTCGCTTACAACGTGCTTTAATCAACTATTTTTTAGATAAAAATACAGCTGCAGGCTACACAGAAGTTCAAGTACCCCATTTGGTAAATACAGAATCTGCAACTGCTACTGGGCAATTGCCAGATAAAGATGGGCAAATGTATCATGCTACAATTGACGATTTGTATTTAATACCAACAGCAGAAGTGCCAATTACCAATATGTTTCGTGGTAATTTAATACAAGAAACAGATTTTCCTATTACTTTAACTGGTTACACTCCTTGTTTTAGACGTGAGGCTGGTAGTTATGGTGCGCATGTGCGTGGTTTAAATAGATTGCATCAATTTGATAAAGTAGAAATTGTGCGTGTGGAGCATCCTGAAAATTCTTACAAGGCTTTAGACGGAATGGTAGAACACATAAAAAATATTTTAAGAGAACTTAAATTACCCTACAGAATTTTGCGTTTGTGTGGTGGTGATACTGGGTTTACATCAGCTTTAACCTTTGATTTTGAATTGTTTTCTACAGCCCAAAATAGATGGCTAGAAATTAGTTCTGCCTCTAACTTTGAAACCTTTCAAGCAAACAGATTAAAACTGCGTTTTAAAAATAAGGAAGGAAAAAGTGAATTAGCACACACGTTAAATGGTAGCTCATTGGCTTTACCTCGTGTTTTAGCTGGTATTTTAGAGAATTATCAAACAGAAAATGGAATTCAAGTTCCGGAAGTCTTGATTCCTTATACTGGATTTGATTTTATTGGTTGATAGATATTAGTTATGGGCTTTTAGTCAATCGTTTTAAACAAGAACCAAAAACCATCAACTAAAAACTAATTTGCTACAACAGCAACCAATAATCTTTTGTATTTATTCATCTCTAAAAGTGAGTTTAAATACGCACTAATTTGTCCGTTTTTCATAAACTCTATCGAGTTTTGCTTTGCGTTTTCGTACTTGTTAGTTAATTCTTTCATAATAGTGTTTTGATTGGTTATTTATCCTATAGACAACTTCCGTGCCAAAACGTTACAAAGATTTGCACGAATTAAGGTTGGTTTAATAAAATTTTAACGTTTATGTTAATTATCTTTGATTTTTATGAAGCAATTTATTCTCATCATATTACTAGGTTATACCACTATTTCTTTATGCCAAGAAAATAACAATCAAAATGATTTTTTCTTAGCAGAAAGTTATTTTAGACAAGGAGAATACGAAAAAGCAACTCAGATTTATAAAAAATTATATGATAAAAGCTCTTTTAATACCACTTATTTAAATCGATTAATTACCTGCTATCAACAAACAGATCAATTTTTAATTGCTGAAAATTTACTGTCAGAAAAAATCAAAAAAAATCCAACACAAAATTACCTCTATGTATTTTTAGGATATAATTTTGAAAAGCAACAACGTAAGGAACTTGCCAAAATTAATTACGATAAAGCTATAAATTCTTTAGATGTTTCTGCTGCGTATGGAGGAATTATAGGTAGACTTTTTAAAGATTATAACAAACTAGATTTAGCTATTTTAGCATACCAAAAAGCTATGCAGCAAAATGCAAATGCGAATTATAATTTTCAAATTGCACAGATTTATGGAGAAAAAGGCGATTTTAAGCAAATGTTTGAATACTACATTAATTTAATCGATAAAAACGGTAGTTATTTAAACTTAGTACAAAGATATGCTAGCAGATTTATTACAGATGATGCCGAAAATGAAACCAACATTTTATTCAGAAAAACCTTATTAAGAAAATCCATAAGCAAGCCCAAAGAAGAATGGAACATGTTGTTAAGTTGGCTATTTGCACAGCAAAAAAACTACAGTAAAGCTTTGATTCAAGAAAAGGCTTTGTACCAAAGAAATCCAACAGATTTATCTGAAATTTTTAGCTTAGGAAAACTTTCTTTTGATAATAAAGATTATGAAGCTGCCCAACAATGTTTTAGTTTTATTGATGAAAAATCGACCTCGAAACAAGAAAAAATCGAAGCCAATTTATACATCGCTAAAATTGCAGTGGCTACAAACAACAACGAAACAGCATCTATATTTCAAAACTTATTTAATGAATTTGGTAAAAATCAAGAGACCATTAATTTACAAATAGAATACGCAGATTATTTAACGTTTAGCAAAAGCGAACCCGAAAAAGCAACAGCTGTTTTAGAAGAAGCATTAACCTATTCATTATCAAAATTTAAAAAAGCCAGAATAAAATTAAAACTTGGAGATGTTTTAGTATTTAGAGGAAAATTTAACAAAGCTTTGATTTACTTTTCACAAATTCAAACACAGTTAAAAGGCTCTGAACTCGCACAAGAAGCCCGTTTTAAAGTGGCACAAACTAGCTACTTTAAAGGCGATTTTGATTGGGCAAAAGCACAACTAAAAGTTCTTAAAAGTTCTACAACACAACTAATTGCCAATGATGCTGTAGCTTTATTTTTAAAGATTACAGACAACGAACCTGTAGATTCTATACCCTCTGGTTTAAAGCAATTTGCCAAAGCTGAATTGTTAGCGTATCAAAATAAAGATGAAGAAGCCTTACAAGAGTTAGACGCTTTATTATCGCCTAAAAAACAAACAGAAACAACCTTATTCTCTGGTGCAAAACCAGGTGAAGTTATTTATGACGATGTGCTGTTTTTACAAGCAAAACTACTTACAAAACAACAAAAATATTTAGATGCAATTACAAGTTTAGAAAAAATTATTGCAGCAGATAATCAAGGTTTTTTAACAGATGATGTGTATTTTATGATGGCAGAACTCTATAATTTTAATATAAATGATGTGGAAAAAGCCAAAGAATACTATCAAAAAATTATCTTTGAGCATCCTTCTAGCATCTACTTAGTTGATGCTCGAAAAAAATTCCGAAAGTTAAGAGGAGATACCATTTAGTTTTTAGTTAATTTTCTTGATTTAAAGCTATCAAATAAATCAAAAAAAAAGAAAAATAACATAATTTAGAAGTTTAATTTAACAGATACTGAAACAAGTTCAGCATAATATGTACATATATAACGTAACTATAAATATTGATGATGCCGTTCATGAAGAATGGCTAACTTGGATGGAAACACACATTTTAGATGTATTAAATACAGGTAAATTTATTTCAGCAAAATTTACACAGGTTTTGGTTGATGAAGATATGGGTGGTAAAACCTATTCTGTTCAATATACAGCAAACTCTAAAGAAGATTTAGAAGACTATTATAAAAATGATGCTGAATCTTTAAGAATACAAAGTGCAAAAAAATTTGGCGATAAAATGCTAGCTTTTAGAACAGAATTAAAGTTGATAAAAGAGTTTTATCCTACAAATGTTAGCAATTAGTTAATTTAGGCTATGATTAAGTTTTTTAGAAAAATTCGAAAAAGACTCTTAAAAGAAAATAAATTTAAAAACTATTTCTTTTATGCTTTAGGAGAAATTATATTGGTAGTTATTGGTATTTTAATTGCATTACAAATCAATAATATAAATGAAAACAGCAAAAAAGATGAAGTAAGAAAAACCTATTATCATCAAATTCTGCAAGATTTAAGCAAAGATTATCAATATTTAAAAACAGAAATAAAAAATTTAAACATCAATATTGAGCTATACAAAACGTATAGAACAAATTTTGCCCAACAAAAAAATTTAAAAGCACTCGTTCTTAGTCAGCTTAAGCTAAATTACTATTATCCTTATCTAAAATTTAATACCAACACCATTGAAACCCTGCAATCTACAGGAGATATTAAATTAATGCCAGAAAAAATTAGAAATAAATTAATAGATTTAAAGAACGAACAAAATGTTTTTATAAGCATTACCTCTGGTAATTACGATAATTTTGCAAAAGGGCTAATAGAAGCTACAAAATTAGGCTTTACACCCAATGTAATTTTAGCTAAAAATGATAAAAAAAACGAGCAGAAAGATATTTTTAATAATTTAAATGTTGAGGCTAATTTAGATGAAATTGCTTTAATTGTAAACGCTGCATATGGTTTAAAAAACATTACAGAAATTGATCAATCAAGAGGTTTTGAAGCCATGTTAAAAGAAATTGATGTTTTATTTAACTTGATAAATAGCAAACTTGAAAACCCTTATTCTTCAATTGATAGCGTAATTGATAAAAAAATAAAGTTAGAGAAACTGATAAAAGAGGGTAAATCTTTAGACGAAGTTATTGAAATTGTAAAAAATGAAGATCTTAACAATTCAACATATACTATTTCAGAAAATTATATTAACTCTTTAGGTTATGCATTTCTTAATATAAACCAAACAGAAAAAGCATTAAAAGTGTTTAAACTAAACATAGAATTGTACCCAAAAGCTTGGAACACATATGATAGCTATGGAGAAGGTTTGTTAAAAATAGGAGATACTTTAAATGCCGTAAAAGCATATAAAAAATCGTTAGAATTGAATCCAAAAAATGAGGTGGCTCAAAAAATAATTTTAAAATTAAAATAATAAAATGAGTGTTAAAGCAAAAAAACATTTAGGTCAGCATTTTTTGACTGATGAAAGTATTGCGAAAAATATTGCTGATGCTTTAACCGAAAATGGTTATGGAAATATTTTAGAAATAGGACCAGGAATGGGCGTTTTAACCAAATACCTATTACAAAAAAAACCAAAAGTTACTGTTTTTGAAATTGATACTGAATCCGTTACATACCTCAAAGAAGTTTTTCCTGTAGAACAAATTCAAGTAAACACATCCAAAGGAAAATTTGAAATTATTGAGGGCGATTTTTTAAAAAGTAATCTCAAACAAATTTTCAATCAACAACAAGTGGCCATTATTGGTAATTTTCCATATAATATTTCTTCTCAAATTGTTTTTAAAGCAATAGAAAACAGAGATCTTGTGCCAGAATTTGCTGGAATGTTTCAAAAAGAAGTTGCTTTAAGAATTGCAGAAAAAGAGGGCAGCAAAGTATACGGAATTTTATCGGTCTTAACCCAAGCTTTTTTTGATGTTGAGTATTTGTTCACAGTACCACCAACTGTATTTAATCCGCCACCAAAAGTAGATTCTGGTGTAATTCGGTTCATCAGAAAAAAAGATTACTCTTTACCTGTAGATGAAAAATTGTTTTTTCGTGTAGTAAAAACCGCCTTTAATCAACGCAGAAAAATGTTACGTTCTAGCTTAAAGTCCTTCAATCTTTCGGATTCTTTAAAAGAAGACCCTATCTTTGCGAAAAGACCTGAACAATTATCGGTTCTGGAATTTATTTCACTCACCAAAAAACTCTCAGAAAATGACTTTTGAAATTACAGATGATTTTTTAGAAAAACTTAGTGAACTCATAGAAGCCAACAACGAAGTAGCCATTACTAAATTGTTTAAAGAAGTTCACTATGCAGATATTGCTGAGGTTTTAGATGAGGTAAATTTTGATGAAGCCATTTACATTATTAAACTTTTAGATAGCGAAAAAACATCAGAAATTCTTACGGAGTTAGAAGATGATATTCGCGAAAAAATTCTTGAAAACTTATCAGCTCAAGAAATTGCAGATGAAATTGGCGAAATGGATAGTGATGATGCTGCAGATATTATTGGAGAACTATCTGATGAACGCCAAGCAAATGTAATTAATGCTTTAGAAGACGATGAATTAGCAGCAGATATCAAAGAACTATTGTCTTATGATGATAATACTGCTGGTGCATTAATGGCAAAAGAATTGGTAAAAGTATATGAAACTTGGACAGTTGCAGGTTGCATGCGTAGAATTAGAGGGCAAGCCAAAGATGTTACAAGAGTACACTCCATTTATGTTGTAGATAAAGAAGATAAATTAGTAGGTAGATTGTCTTTAAAAGATTTAATTATTGCAAAATCTGAACATCAAATAGCAGACATTTTAAAAACTAAGGTTGATGCTGTAAATGTAAACGAAGATGATGAAGAAGTCGCAAAAATTATGGCAAAATACGATTTAGAAGCCATACCTGTTGTAGATGACAATAATGTATTATTGGGTAGAATTACTATTGATGATATTGTTGATGTATTGAAAGATGAAGCTGAAAGAGATTATCAATTAGCTGCTGGTTTAACAGAAGATGTAGATTCTGATGACAGTATTTTACAACTCACAAGAGCTCGCTTGCCTTGGTTGTTTTTAGGCTTAATTGGTGGTGTTGGTGCTTTTTTAATTATGGAAGGTTTTCAAGGGGTTTTTGCAAAATATGCAGCATTATTTTTCTTTACGCCACTAATTGCAGCAATGGCTGGTAATGTTGGTGTACAGTCTTCTGCAATTATTGTACAAGGTTTAGCAAATGACGACGTTAAAGGAAGTATAAACAGTAGGTTGATAAAAGAAATGCTTTTAGCTGCTTTAAATGGTATTATTTTAGCACTGTTTTTATTCTTATTTGTGTGGGCTTACGAAGGTAAAGTAAATACAGCGTTGGCAATTTCATCATCGCTAGTTGTAGTTATTATTGTTGCAGGTTTAATTGGTACATTTGTGCCTTTATTTTTAAATAAAAGAGGTATTGATCCTGCCATTGCAACAGGTCCATTTATAACCACATCTAATGATATTTTCGGAATTTTAATCTACTTTTTAATTGCTAAAATGATTTTAGGAATCTAAATGCATTTTGTTTCAGCAAATGTATTACTGCAATTAACTTCTATTAAACACATAAAAAAAAGTAGACACTTTATGCCTACCTTGTTATCAATTCTTTTTCTTTAGATGTTTATTATTGGGGTTATTGATAATCTTCAATAATCTCATCCATATTTTTTATTTCTTCATTAAACTCCTCAATTGCATGTTCATGAATTTTCATGTATTGCGTTACAGTTTCGTCTAATTCTTTTCTTAAATCGTCAAACTTTTCAAAAACCTCTTCTAAATTTTCTTTCATTTCGTCATCAGAGGCATCTTTATCTGAAATTAGCTTTAAATATTCTTTCTGAATAGCTGCAACATCTTCCATAACTTCCTCAGTTTGTAGCCAATCTGGAATTGTAGTTCTTAAGTTAGCCATTCTGTAATTTAAATCTTCAAGTCTTACTTTTGTGGTGTCAACATTCGTATTTCTTAAATTTTGTAATTCATAATTTACTACTGTAAAATCTGTCCAATCTTTAAAACCTACAACTCCATTTATATCTAAATCATATACAATAGGTGTGGTTCTGTCTTTCATTGTATAACTGCGTGTTTTTACTACATTTTCATTTATATTTTCATCCTTTGCTTCAATATCAGTATTATCTTGTTCTTTCTCTACTGCATCTGCAATTCCTTCTTTTACTTTTATATTTGTTTTCTTTTTTATATTGTTACAAGACAGTAAGGTCAAAGTTGATAGTGCTAATAAAATTACAATCGTCTTTATAGCATTTAAATTTATAGTTTTCATAATATTTCTATTTTAAGTTCAACTCTAAGTTAAAAAACTAATAAAGTGTTACTTAACGCATATCATGTAGATCTTTGCTCTATAGTAAAAAAGGATAATTTCAAGTGTTAGGTTTAGCTTTATTTTCTACCAAAATCAGCAGGTATTTCTCCCCAAGCTTTGGTTTCCCATTTTAAAATGGGGTTTTTAAAGGAATTATTTTTTAGCCAAGTTTCTGCCCTTTTAACAAGGTCTTGCAAGTCTTTATTTGAGGAATCAAAAGTAATATTTGTTTTGCATCTTTTTTGACGAATCCAACTCATGGCAATTTTAGAATCAGAATAAATAGGAATATTTTCTTTGTTTTTACTTTTTAAAAGCGCAATTCCGTGTACTAAAGCTAAAAACTCACCAATATTATTGGTACCTTTTGGGTAAGGTCCTTTTCTGAAAATTTCTTTTTTGTTGTGTGTAAAAACACCTCTATATTCTAGTTGCCCAGGATTTCCAGCACAAGCAGCATCTACAGCAATGCTTTCTAATATTGGTTTTCCATATTTGGCTTTATCAGAACTTGATAATACCGGTTGTTTTGTGTTTTTACCTTTGTAATCTTTATACAATTTTGTTGATGCAATTTCTGCTTCGTCTAAACTAGTAAAAGACTTATATTCTGCACCTTCAAAACCATCAACTTGACGTTTACAAGCATTCCAAGAAGTGAAAACACCTGTTTTTCTCCCTTTCCAAACTACGTAAAACTTTTTTTTAGGCATTTTTAGATAAAATAACTTCTTCAATAACTTTAGGAAAGTATTGCTGCTCTAAATTATGAATTTTATCAGCAATAGTTTGAGGTGTATCATCATTATTTAGGGTTGTTTTTGCCTGAAAAATGATAGCACCTTCATCATAATTTTCATTTACATAATGAATTGTGATACCTGTTTCTGATTCTTTATTTGCAGCAACCGCTTTATGAACATGCATCCCATACATTCCTTTTCCACCATATTTTGGCAATAATGCTGGGTGAATATTAATAATTTTATCAGGAAAAGCTTCAATAATTTTAATAGGTATTTTCCATAAAAAACCTGCCAAAATTATAAAATCTGCTTCTTTTTTTAGGATATTAAGTACAACATCCGAAGCAACAAAATCTACTTTATTAAACAATAAAGCACTAATATTTAACCTTTTACATCGATCAAAAACCTTGGCACGTTCATTGTTACACAATACTTTAGTAACCTTAGCGGTTTTAGTATGATTAAAAAAATTTATAATGTTTTCTGCGTTCGATCCAGAACCAGAAGCAAAAACAACAATACGCTTCATAACTACATTTCTAAGCTACAAAAAAAAGAATAAATATTAACAAATTGATGATTTTTGAAGGGAGATTAATTTTTTTTATTTACTTTTAGTAATCATTTTTTGGACAAAAATTAGTTATAATTATAAAGATTCGTATTTTTGCGCCGATTAAAATTTTAAAAAACACAAAATTATGTCAGACATTGCATCAAGA
>NZ_CBFHZT010000015.1:0-62931 GCF_965660385.1 Polaribacter sp. | reverse complement strand
CATCATTATCAGAATCTGTATCAAATTGATTAGGTATGGAATCATTATCAGCATCTTTTGCAAAAGGATATGTACATAATTCATTTACAAATCGGATACTTTGGGTGTTTCTTTGTCCACCTGTAGATGCTGTAAAGCCGAAATGAGCACTCGATTGACCGTTAAAAACAGTAGTAATTAAATCATCTGTGTAATTTGCGATTACAGTTCCGTCAAAAGAATAACTTAAGGTTTTGGTATTCGCAACCCATTTAAAAGTTACCAAATGCCAATTGCCATCTTCTATATTCCCTAAATCTGTTGCAGTTGTTAAGCCTTGCCAAGTAGTCGTATTTTTTATTTGAGTATGATCATTAACTAATTCACCATAGTTGCTATAAGTATCAAATTCAATGGAAATACCGTTTTTAATATGTTTTGCGCCAATACCTTGTCCATTAATCCCAACAGTATTAATACCATCCGGATCTGTATGAAATACAATTGCAATACCATCTGCACCAATATCTTTTATACCTAAATTGATTTCTATGGAAAAGTCAAAATCTTTTGTAAAATCAATTTTACCAAAAGACATGCTAGACCCTGCTTGATTATTTACATCTGGAGTAAGTTCAATTTCGTTTGAATTTACAAAACTCGCATCTCCTGCTATCGAAAATAAATCACTTAACGAATTTGTAGTCAATCCATTTTCTTCACAATCTAAAATTCCATCATTATCATCATCTAAATCTATGGAGTTTTCAATACCATCACCATCGCAATCTGTTTCAGTTACACACTGTGCATTTAATGAAAAAATGCTCATGAACATAAATAAAAGTAAAACTATAGTACTTTTTATAAAAGTAGTATCGATGTTTCTGTAAGATTTTTGTAAAGTTTTCATAATTAAAAATTTGAGGGTAATTCTTTAAACTATTGATTTTTAAGACGTTTAACTACATCAAAGGTAAAAATCTTATCGTCCTTTTTTAGGTTAACTTCGAGCAACACAAAATTTGTTAAGCTCAATGGCAATTATCTTTCGTTTTCTATAGATTAGGTTATTTCATCGATACTTATAGAGTTAGACAAGTGGTAAAAATCTATAGAAAAGCAGTAATTTAAGATGTGTGAAAAGCAATAAATTCATTTAAAGATGAAAAGTATTTGTACGCCAGTTTAGATCCTTCAAAAATTTAATTTTTAAGCTATAAGTTATTAGTATCTTTGTGGCTGATTACCTTAAAAAATGAGATTACACAGAAATTTAACGTTTGCGGTTATAGATAGCATACGAGATATATTTAACGAAGGTGTTTATGCAGATAAAGCCGTAGAAAAAGCTTTAAAAAGAGACAAACGCTGGGGAGCAAGAGATCGAAAATTTGTTGCAGAAACCATTTATGAAATTACAAGATGGAACAGGCTTTACGCAGAAATTGCTGAAGTAAAAACTCCTTATAAAAGAGATGATATTTGGCGTATTTTTTCTGTTTGGTGTATTCTAAGAGGTATTGCATTGCCAGATTGGAATCAAATAGGAGATGTACCTGTAAGAAGAATAAAAGGGCGTTTTGATGAATTATCAAAAACAAGAAAATACAGAGAATCTATTCCTGATTGGATGGATGAACTTTGTGTTACAGAATTGGGTGAAGATATTTGGACCAAAGAAATTGCTGCTTTAAACCAACAAGCACAAGTAATTTTAAGAACAAACACCTTAAACATTACCAAAGAACTTTTGCAAAAAAAGTTAAGAACAGAAAATGTGATCACCAAATTTGTTCCAGATCATCCAGATGCGTTAGTGTTAGAAGAACGAGCTAATGTTTTTAAAACAGAAGCTTTTCATAATGGATTTTTTGAAGTACAAGATGCTTCTTCTCAATTGGTTGCTGCCTATCTAGATGTACAACCAGGGATGAAAGTAGTAGATACTTGTGCAGGTGCAGGAGGTAAAACTTTACACTTGTCTGCTTTAATGGAAAATAAAGGACAAATTATTGCTATGGATATTTACGAAAGTAAATTGAAAAAATTAAAAGTTAGAGCTCGAAGAAATAAAGCACACAATATAGATTTACGTGTTATCGATTCTACAAAACCCATCAAAAAATTGTATAACAAAGCAGACCGTGTTTTAATTGATGCGCCTTGTTCTGGTTTAGGAGTAATTCGTAGAAACCCAGATTCTAAATGGAAATTGCAACCAGAATTTATAGATAACATTAAAAAAGTACAACAAGAGGTTTTACAAAGTTATTCTAAAATGGTAAAACCAGGTGGAAAAATGGTGTATGCAACCTGCTCTATTTTACCTTCTGAAAATCAAGAACAAGTTGACGAATTCTTAACATCGGATGCAGGAAAAGAGTTTACCTTTGTAAAAGACAAAAAAGTATTAGCCCACAAATCTGGTTTTGACGGATTTTATATGGCTCTTTTAGAAAAAAAGTAGTTTTATAGACTTGCTATCTGTAAAACAAAAATTGTATGAAAAAGAATTGTTTAAAAAAAACAGTTTATGTACAAAAAAATTACGTTTCTCTTTACCCTTACTTTTTCAACATTTTTATTTAGCCAAGAGGCTTATTATAATGATGTTAATTTAAACCTAACAGGGTTAACTTTAAAAGAAGAACTGGCTACAAAAATAAGTAGTACGCACACCCAATTTTTGTTTTATGACCAAATTTGGGATGCCAGTAAAATTACAGATGTTAACCCTAATAACAATCAAGAAGTATTGTTAATTTACGGTTTTGAAAATGGTTCTGATGCTGATGTTACCAATGATAGAACTAGAGGAATTAACAATAATGGTGGTAGCCCAGGCAATTGGAACAGAGAACATGTGTATTCGCAATCTTTGGGAACACCTGCGCTTTCTGATTCTGGTCCAGGGTCAGATGCACATCATTTAAGACCTGCAGATGCACAGCGAAACTCATCAAGAAATAATAGAAAATTTACTGATGGCACAGGAAACTCTGGAGCTCAAAACAATGGTGGTTGGTACCCAGGAGATGAATGGAAAGGTGATGTTGCTAGAATGATGATGTATATGTATGTAAGATATGATGACAGATGCTTACCAACAAATATTGGTTTTGGAGACAACTCCTCTACTCCAGATGATATGATTGATTTGTTTCTACAATGGAATGCAGAAGACCCAGTTTCAGATTTCGAAAGACAAAGAAATACCTATCATGAAAATACTACAAATCAAAATGCACAAGGAAATCGTAATCCGTTTATAGACAATCCTATTCTTGCTACAAGAATTTGGGGAGGTCCTGTAGCTGAAGATACTTGGGGAATTTACACAAGTTCAGATACAACAGCACCAACTATACCAACCAATTTAGCGGTTTCAAATATCACTACTTTTTCGGTAGATTTATCTTGGAATGCTTCAACAGATAACGTATCAGTTAGTAGTTATGATGTTTTTGTAAATGGTAATTTGGTAAAAAACACCTCTAATACAAGTACAACTATAACTGGTTTAAACTCTAATACGAGCTATTCTTTTTCAGTTTTAGCAAAAGACATTGCGAATAATGTATCAGATAAAAGTGTTGCTTTAACCGCCAAAACTATTCAAGATGTTACACCTCCTTCCATCCCAGAAAATATAATTATTAGTAACGAAACAGGAGTTTCTTTTAAAATTTCTTGGAACAAAGCTACAGATGATACTGCTGTTACAGGTTATGAGGTTTTTGTGGATAATAATTACAATGCTTCAACCACTGATACCACTTTCACTGTATCTGGTTTAACAGTTTCTACCACTTATGCTGTTCAGGTTTTGGCCAAAGATGCAGTAGGTAACAAATCTGCTTTAAGTAATTCTGTAAATGCAATCACTACAGATGGTTCTACTACCACTGCTAATGAGCTTTTTTTCTCAGAATATATTGAAGGTTCATCTAATATCAAAGCTCTTGAAATCGTTAATCTTACTGATACTGATATTGACTTAAGCGCTTATAGTATTGCAAGACAAACTAATGGAGGTTTAAATGATGCAGAATGGGAATGGTTTCTACAACTTGACGGAATAATTGCTGCTCAAAGTGTTTTTGCAATTGCCAATGAAGCTGCAGGAGAATCAAGTTCTAGCTCAGATCCAAATGTTGCAATAGCAGGTCAGTTTTTAATTGATAATGCTGATTATATTCGTGTGCATGATGGAGATACTAATTTTGGGGCACCTATAAATTTTAATGGTAATGATCCTGTAGGTTTATTTAAAAATGATGTTTTAATTGATATTATTGGAACTTATGATGGAGGTTCATCAAACTTTGCAAAAGACAAAACGCTAAGAAGAAAAAGAGGAATTTCTCAACCAAATACAGCTTTCGACATCGATAATGAATGGGATGTTTATCCAAAAGATACTGTAGATGATTTTGGTACACATAGTGCCCTTACACTTTCTACTTCTTCATTTAATGTAGATAACATACAAATCTATCCTAACCCAGCAAGTAATATGCTACGTGTTCAAAACTCATCTAACCAAAAAATTTGTAAGTTAAAAATTGTTGATGTTTTGGGTAAAGAAGTATTGTTTTTACAAAATTCTACGAACGAAATTAATATTCAACATCTATCTAAAGGAATTTATTTCATTAAATTTGTAGTGAAAAACAAGAATTACTCTTCAAAATTCATCAAAAAATAAATGAAATTAAAATTACTTTTTTTATCAACTATTTTTTCTTTTTATGTTGGTTTGTCTCAAGTCCCAACAGGGTATTATAGTGCTGCATCAGCAGATGGTTACACCTTAAAAACACAACTAAAAAATATTATTACTAATGGTCATGTAGACCAAGGTTATGGAGCATTATATGATGCTTATAAAACCTCAGATACAGACAGTTTTTATGAAAATGATAATTCTGTTTTAGATATGTATTCAGAAAATCCGAATGGTACAGATGCATACAATTATCAACATGGCTCTAGAAACTGCGGAAACTATAATTCTGAAAATGATTGTTATAATAGAGAACATATTTTTCCTCAGGGCTTTTTTAATAGCAGAAGCCCCATGAAAGCAGATGTGCATCATGTAGTGCCATCTGATGGATATGTAAATGGACGAAGAAGTAATTATCCTTTTGGAGAAGTTTCTAATGCAAGTTGGACCTCACAAAATGGTTCTAAAGTTGGGACGAATACTTTCGATAATTTTTCAGGTACTGTTTTTGAGCCTATTGATGAATTTAAAGGAGATATTGCAAGAATGCTTTTTTATTTTGCAACGCGTTATGAGGATGAAGTTACTAGTAATTCATGGGATGCTCCTAATGCATCAGAAAGCAATCCATTAAATGGTACAAATGACCAGGTGTTTGAAAACTGGTATATAAAATTATTATATAAATGGCATACTAATGACCCAGTTAGTCAAAGAGAAAATGTTAGGAACAATGAAGCCTTTAAATTTCAAGGAAATAGGAATCCATTTATAGACCATCCAGAATATGTAAGTCAAATATGGGGTTCTGTTTTGGCTACTGAATCTTTTTTGTCTTTAAAAGATGTAAGCGTATATCCTAACCCTTCAAAGACAAATCGTATCACAATTTCTACTCCAGATACAGTTCAGATAACATCAATTGTCTTGTTTTCTGTAATTGGTTCTAAAATTTATGAAACCAAAAATCCTAAACTCAAAAATCAAAAAATTAGTATACCAAACTTAAAAACGGGGCTTTACATTTTAAGAATAAGTGATGCAAATAGTAGCTTAACTAAAAAAATTATCATAAATAATTAAAATAATAACAAAAGTGGCTGTCTGAAAAGTGTTTTAAACTTATCAATTATTGTTTAATAAACTTTTTTGTAATTATTTTTTTTGAATCCAAATTTTGAAGCTTTAAAAAGTAAATTCCTTTTCTTAAACGATACAAGTTCATAGCATCAGATTCACTAATATTTTGTTCAAATACTTTTTTACCATTCAAATCAAATATAGTTACTAAATAATCTCCTGTATTTACTTTTATATTTAAGTGCTCTTTTACAGGGTTAGGAAATAAGGTAACTGTTTGCCCGAATTTATGATCGTCTGTAGCCAAAGAATTACCAATTAAAGATATATTTTCATTAGCATCAAAAGGGTTAGACCATTTCTCGTTGGTATAAACATCAACACCTGTAAGCGTTTTTAGAAAAGCTTCTAAGGCTAATTTTTCTGTATTTGTTAAATTTAATCTTTGAGTGTTTCCTCCAGGACGTAATCTATTATCTAAATCTGTATTTGCAGCATTATTTGGTATTTCGTTATAGTGATTAATAACCTCCATTAGCGTGGTTAAACTTCCATCGTGCATTAAAGGACCGTTTAAATTACCATCCGGATTTACCAAATCTCTTAATGTTGGTGCCTTGAAATTGGTAAGATCTATAGATGTGCTCCCTGCAACACCAATAATACCATTGTTTCTAGAATTTGGATCAATATCAAACTCATCTCCTCTATGACATCCTAAACAACCAGCTCCTCCTAAATTCGGTGGATCCCTAAACAAACGTTTTCCTTGATTTTCTTGGGCTGTAAAATTTGGAAAATTAGTATTTGGATTAGTTACCATTGCTCTACCAATATCATATTTAGAGTCAAAAGACTGAATGCTTCTAATAAATTGAGATAAAGCCAATTGAATTCTTTCTTCTGTAATAGTTTTATCGCCGAAAGCAAAATTGAACAATTCTGAATAATAATCTATTTCTGATAATTTAACTATTAAATCGTTAATATCTTCTTGACCATTAGTTCCGCTAAAACCCATTTCTGTATGATCTTGAATAGGTTGTGTAGTTTGGTTTTCTAAAGAGACTGCCCTTTCGTCCCAAAAGAATTTTTCTTCATCTGAAAAACGAGCATTAATTAAACGCATGGAATGCCTCCCTGTTAAACCTCCATCTAAACCAATACTTTGTGTAGCATCATCTCCAAAGGCATTTTCTTGTTGATGACAACTTGCACATGCAATAGTGTTGTTGGCAGAAAGTTTTTTATCATAAAATAAAACGCGCCCTAGAGTAGCTGTTTTATCATTTATAACATTATTTTGAGGTGTGTTGTCTTTAACAATGTAAATTGGTTTAGTTTGGTTGGCATAATTAAATAGATTGTCTAAATCTATAGTACCACTAATTAAAATAAATGCTAGCCCAATCAAGGCAAAGGTGTGAGGTGCTTTATTATTCATAATATTGGTTGATTTTAATACTTAGACACAACTAAACTAAAATAGTTTGAAAACTTTTGATTTTTATTTTTAAAGTCATTCGTTCTGCAATGTTAAACGATAATTAATAAATATCTTTTTTCATTATAATAAACCCAATTCATTTTAAAGAAAAAAAGTAAATTTGCACTTTTACAACAATTAGCAAACACAACTTATAATGATTCATTTCTTTGGAAACAAAAACAGCAAGGTATTTGCCGTTCAAACAACAAAAGAATTATCTGCGGAAACTATTTCTAAATTAACTTGGTTATTTCATAGTCCTGAACTTGGTGCAGGAGCTCCTAAAATAGAAGCGTCTACAATCGACGCTTTTTTTATTGGACCAAGAGCTGCAATGATTACACCTTGGAGTACCAATGCTGTAGAAATCACTCAAAATATGGGGATTGCTGACATTGTTAGAATTGAAGAATTCACAGCGTGTTCAGAAGATTTTGCTGATTTTGACCCAATGATTTCAGAAAAATTCAAAGGTTTACACCAAGATACTTTTACTATTTATATTAAACCAGAACCAATTCTAGAAATTGATGATATTGCAGCTTATAATGCACAAGAAGGTTTGTCTTTAAGTGATGAGGAAGTAAGTTATTTAGAAGGTGTTGCAAAAAAAATAGGAAGAAAATTAACAGATTCTGAAGTTTTTGGATTTAGCCAAGTCAACTCAGAACACTGTCGTCATAAAATATTTAACGGTACGTTTGTAATTGATGGAGAAGAACAACCTACTTCTTTATTTAAAATGATTAAAGAAACTTCGAAACAAAATCCTAACGATATTGTTTCTGCGTACAAAGACAATGTGGCTTTTATAAAAGGCCCAAAAGTGGAGCAGTTTGCACCTAAAACTGCTGATAAACCAGATTTTTACCAAACGCAAGATTTTAATTCTGTAATTTCTTTAAAAGCAGAAACACATAATTTTCCTACAACTGTTGAACCTTTTAACGGAGCTGCAACAGGTTCTGGAGGAGAAATCAGAGACAGGTTAGCTGGAGGTAAAGGTTCTTTGCCTTTAGCAGGAACAGCTGTATATATGACTTCTTATTCTCGTTTAGAAGAAAACAGACCTTGGGAGCAAAAGTTTGAAGCCAGAAAATGGTTGTATCAAACTCCTATGGATATTTTAATAAAAGCCTCAAATGGAGCTTCCGATTTTGGTAATAAATTTGGACAACCCTTAATTACGGGTTCTGTATTAACTTTTGAGCATGAAGAAAATGCAGCTTCTAGCAATGCAAAAGCAAGAAAATTAGGTTTTGATAAAGTGATTATGCAAGCTGGTGGTATTGGATATGGAAAAGCAGAACAAGCCCTAAAAGATACGCCAAAAGAAGGAGATAAAATTGTAATTCTAGGTGGTGAAAACTATAGAATTGGTATGGGTGGTGCTGCTGTTTCCTCTGCAGATACAGGTGAATTTGCTTCAGGAATTGAGTTAAATGCAGTACAACGTTCTAACCCAGAAATGCAAAAACGTGCTGCAAATGCAGTTCGTGGAATGGTAGAAAGTGATGAGAATTTTATCGTTTCTATTCATGATCATGGTGCAGGTGGCCATTTAAATTGTTTGTCTGAATTGGTAGAAGATACTGGTGGTAAAATCGATTTAGATAAATTACCTGTTGGAGATCCTACCCTATCATCCAAAGAAATTATTGGTAACGAATCTCAAGAAAGAATGGGATTAGTCATTGCCGAAAAACATACCAAAACCTTACAAAAAATTGCAGAACGCGAGCGTTCGCCAATGTATACTGTGGGTGATGTTACTGGTGATGACAGGTTTACGTTCGAATCGAAAACCAATGGTGCAAAACCTATGGATTTGGCGATGGAAGATATGTTTGGTTCATCTCCTAAAACTATATTAACAGATCATACTGTTAAGAGGAACTACAAAAATCCAAGATATAAAACGAAAAACTTACAGGTTTACTTAGAGCAAGTTTTACAGTTAGAGGCTGTGGCTTGTAAAGATTGGTTAACGAATAAAGTAGACAGATGTGTGGGTGGTAAAGTTGCCAAACAACAATGTGTTGGTCCTTTACAGATTCCTTTAAATAATGTTGGAGTTATGGCTCTAGATTATAAAGGTAAAGAAGGTATTGCTACTTCCATTGGGCACTCTCCTATTTCTAGTTTAATTCACCCAGAAGCTGGTAGTAGAAATTCGATTACAGAAGCCTTAACCAATATTATTTGGGCTCCTTTAAAAGATAATTTAGCATCTATTTCTCTTTCTGCCAATTGGATGTGGCCTTGTAAAAACGAAGGTGAAGATGCGCGTTTGTACAAAGCTGTTCAAGCAGTTTCAGAATTTGCCATAGATTTAGGAATCAACGTTCCTACAGGAAAAGATTCATTGTCTATGAAGCAAAAATATCCTGATGGTGATGTAATTTCTCCAGGAACTGTAATTATCTCTGCTGCTGGTAATTGTAACGAAATCAACAAAGTTGTAGAACCTGTTTTACAAGCTGATGGCGGAAATTTGTATTACATCAATATTTCTCAAGATGATTTTAAATTGGGTGGAAGCTCATTCAACCAAGTGTTAAATACCATTGGTAATGAAGCTCCTGATGTAAAAAATGCTTCTTATGTAAAAACTGTTTTTAATACAATTCAGAAATTAATTAAGGCTGATAAAATAACAGCTGGACATGATGTTGCCTCTGGTGGATTAATCACAACTTTGTTAGAAATGTGTTTTGCTGATATAAATTTAGGAGCTGATTTTAATCTATCTTCTTTACATGAAGAAGATTCAATTAAGGTTTTATTTGCAGAAAATTCTGGAATTGTTTTTCAGGCAGATGCTTCTGTAGAAACCATTTTATCAGAAAACAATATTGAATTTTATACGATTGGAACTGCAAATACTTCAGGAAAAGTAAACATCAAAAATAATGAGGATAATTTCTCTTTTGATGTTGCTGAACTAAGAGATGTTTGGTACAAAACATCGTTCTTATTAGACCAAAAACAAACGGCTAATAATTTGGCTGAAACGCGTTTTAACAATTATAAAAATCAACCTTTACAGTATACTTTTCCAAAGAAATTTACAGGTAAATTGCCTGTCATTTCGAGCTCACGTCCAAAAGCAGCAATCATTAGAGAAAAAGGTTCTAACTCAGAACGTGAAATGGCAAATGCAATGTATTTGGCTGGTTTTGATGTAAAAGATGTACACATGACCGATTTAATTTCTGGTCGTGAAACGCTAGAAGATATTCAGTTTATTGGTGCTGTAGGTGGTTTTTCAAATTCTGATGTATTAGGTTCTGCTAAAGGTTGGGCAGGTGCATTTATGTATAATGAAAAAGCAAAAAAGGCATTGAGAAATTTCTTTGACAGAGAAGATACCTTATCAGTAGGAATTTGTAACGGATGTCAATTATTTATGGAATTAGAGTTGATAAACCCAGAACATACTGTTCATGGAAAAATGCATCATAATGATTCTCATAAACATGAAAGTTCTTTTACCTCTGTAAAAGTTCAAGAAAATAACTCAGTTATGTTAGGTTCTTTAGCAGGCACAGAATTAGGTGTTTGGATTTCTCATGGAGAAGGAAAATTCAATTTACCTGAAAGTGAAAGTAATTATAACATTGTTGCTAAATATGGCTATGAAGGTTATCCCAATAACCCTAATGGTTCTGATTTTAATACAGCTATGTTGTGCGATAAAACGGGACGTCATTTGGTAACTATGCCACACATTGAAAGATCAATTTTTCAATGGAATTGGGCAAATTACCCACAAGGAAGAAAGGACGAAGTTTCTCCTTGGTTAGAAGCATTTACAAACGCTAAACTTTGGATTGATAATAACTAAAACCTAATAAACATACATTTCGTCTACAAATAACTTTCTTTCAACGAAGCTAAGTTCTTGTTTTTTTATTATTTCAATATATTTAAATTCCCAAATCCTCTATTAGCCTATGGAAATTAAATGTTTTGAATTAAAGGACAAAAATAATTTGATTAACAAATTGTTTAAAATCTCTTACGCTGAAGAAGATTTACCCTATAAATCTATTTATATGCCCTCTGGATTTACAACATTAAGTTATAGCAGCGCTAAAACAAATGTCGAAATGCCTAAAGGCATACAGAAAAACGATATAGGTTTAAGATTAACTGGACAACATTTTCGCAGTTATGATTTTACTATAAACTCAGAGGGAATAATTTTTGGTGTAGAATTTCATCCTACTGCATTCTATAAAATATTTAAAACTGATTTATCTACTTTATCGAACAAACACATTGATTTAGATTTAATTGACAAACATAAATCTGAACAGTTTATGCAAGTTTTTCAACACGCCAATGGCAATGAAACTGTATTTATAAACGATATGGTTGCTTTTTTAGAAAATATTGACATTTATCAAGACGAAGATATTTTCCAAATTGATAAAGCAATCCATTTAATTTTTAAAAAGAAAGGAATTTTGCACCTTAGTGATGTATTAAATTTAGTTCCTTTTAGTCAAAAAACATTAGAAACTAAATTCAAAAAAATAATTGGTTTAACACCTGGAAAATATATCAGACTAATTCGTTTTAGATCTTTAATGAAAGCATACGAAAAATGTAAAATAGACCTTAAAACTTTAATGTATGATTACAACTATTACGATGAATCCCACTTAAAAAAAGACTTTAAACAATTTTTAAACAAAACACCGAACGCTTACTTAAAAGAAGATTATCCGATTATTAAAAAATATTTACAAAACTAACATATCTTAAAGATTCTTAATATTCATTTGATTCTTTTTCGACTACTATTAATAGATTCATAAAAATAGGTATCAATATTTTTCTTTCATATAATTTTTAGTACAAATACAATATTATCAATAAAATGATTAATTGAATGTTAATTTACGATTTTTTACCCTCTAAATATAAATTATAATATTATTTTTGGGTATGATTATATAAGTTTTGGGGGAAACTAATAATTAACTATAAGAGAGCTAATATTTATATTAGCTCTTTTTTTATTTAAAACTGTCACAATTTTATTTTGTTGATGTCTTTATAAAAAACACTTAAACTTACAAAATGAAATCTAAAATTATCTTTACAAGCTGCCTTTTTTTAACCCTTTCTTTATTTGCCCAAAAAACAATTGAAGCTTCTGATGTGATGAAAGATATTAAAAATGGTAAAGATATTTCTTACCAAAATGCAACTATTGTTGGTACTTTAGACTTTACCTATATGGATGAAGCTTTAGAAAAATTGCCCACAAAAAAGAAAAATAGTTGGTGGAATAACGATAATGACAATCATATAAAAAAAGTAATTGAAGTTAGTATTTCTTTTACAAATTGTGTTTTTAAAGATGATGTTTTAGGCTATATACCCGATGAAAGTTCTGGTTATACATTTACTGCTGATTTTGAAAATAGTGCAGTTTTTAAAAACTGTGATTTTCAAGGTAAAAGTATGTTTAAATACTCTCGTTTTGAAAAAAACACTAATTTTTCTGGAGCTATTTTTAAAGACGACACCACTTTTAAATATGCTGAATTTGAAGAAAGTGCTAGTTTTGAAAACACAAAATTCAAAGAAACAGCTAGTTTCAAATATACCAAATTCAGTAAAAATGTAAGCTTTGCAAATTCAATTTTTGAAGATTCCGCAATTTTTAAATACACTGAACTTAAAAATGGTATTTCTTTTCAAAACACCATTTTTGAAGAAGATTTAAATATAAAATATATGAACGTTTCTGGGGAATTTAATATTTCAAAAATGAAAGTTGGTTATGATATTGACTCAAAATACACCAAAATAAATGGAAAAAGTTTCAATAAATATGTTTTAGAAAGTAGCAATTAAATTACAACGTGATTTCTGCTTAAAAAACACTCTTTAGTAAATAGTTACGTTTTTAATATTTGATACGAATGTCATTTTTATTGAAAACGAAGAAATCTTAGTCTGAATTTGAGATTTCTCAACTACACTGTGTTTCGTTCGAAATGACAACAAGTTAATTTTCAAACAAATAACCTATTTCAGCCTGAGAAGTTAATTCGAACTCACTTTTATTCTTTCATCAAAAGATATATTTAAAAAATGCTATTTAATTTGATGAAAATTATAACATAAAAAGAGGTGTCTGAAAAGTGTTTTAAACCTGTCATTTCGACTTCAATGTTAGCTTCGCTAGCTACTTTCTATCAAAATATATATTGATTTCAGTAATGCTCAAAATGACAAAATTTAGTATTTTTCAGACAGCCTCTTTTTAATGGCCATTATTTGCAATAATTAGCCTATTATTTGCTAGCAAAAAGTTTTACATCGTTTCCAGAAACTTGTTTTTCACCTAAAATAATCAAACGTTCAACTACATTTCTTAGTTCACGAATATTTCCAGTCCAATCGTATTTTTGCAACAATTGAATAGCTTCATCAGAAAATGTTTTTTGAGGAGTACCTTGCTCTTGAGATATCTTTGTCGCAAAAAAATCTACCAATAAAGGAATGTCTTCTCTCCTGTCATTTAATGCGGGTACTTTTATTAAAATCACGGCTAATCTATGGTATAAATCTTCTCTAAATCTACCTTCTGAAATTTCCGTTTTCAAGTCTTTATTGGTTGCAGCAACAACCCTAACATTTACTTTAATATCTTTATCAGATCCTACTCTAGATATTCTGTTTTCTTGCAAAGCGCGTAAAACTTTGGCTTGTGCAGATAAACTCATATCACCTATTTCATCTAAAAAAATAGTACCTCCATTTGCAGCTTCAAACTTACCTGCTCTATCTTTATTGGCACCTGTAAACGAACCTTTAACATGACCAAACAACTCACTTTCAATTAATTCTGATGGTATTGCTGCACAATTTACTTCAATCATTGGTGCTTTAACACGATCAGACTTTTCATGCAACCAATGGGCAACTAATTCTTTACCTGTTCCATTTGGCCCAGTAATTAAAACTCGAGCATCTGTAGCAGCAACTTTTTCTATGATTTCTTTAATATGATTGATGCTATCACTCTCACCAATCATTTCGTAATTTTTACTTACTTTTTTCTTGAGTCTTTTATTCTCTACTACCAATACTTTTCTATCTAAAGCATTTCTAACGGTATTTAATAGCCTATTTAAATCTGGTGGTTTAGAAATATAATCAAAAGCACCTAAACGCATTGTGTTCACAGCGGTATCTAAATCGCCATGACCAGAAATCATAACAATAGGTATTTCTGGTTTTATTTTTTTTGCTTTTTCCAAAACCTCAACACCATCCATTTTTGGCATTTTAATATCACATAAAACCAAATCGAAATCATTATTTTTAATCATTTCAATACCTTCTAAACCATCTTCAGCTTGCTCTACATGGTAAGCATCATTTTCTTCAGAAATAATTTTTGATAACACTCTTCGAATTGCAGCTTCGTCTTCTATGATTAATATTTTACTCATTATTTAGATTTTTAGATTCAAGACTAAAAGAAAAAAGATTCCTTTCTTGCTTATGTTATTTTAATATTTTTTGAAAGCCAGAAATCATTTTTTGAAGTTCTTCTATTTTAAGTTCGGTTTTCTTTAATTCAATTTGATTTATATAATTTTTGTAACGGGATAAAATAATTTGTGTTTGTAATTCAAACAAAGAACCTAAAGATATTTCTAAAAATCTATTAAAATCTTTATTTGAACTTCTACTAGAACCTTCTGCAATATTAGATGCAACTGAAACTACAGAACGATTTATTTGAGATGTTAAGGAATAGACTTCATTTTTAGGAAAAGTATTTGTCAATTTAAAAACTAAATCACATAACTCCATTGAACTTCTCCAAATTTTCAACTTTTTAAAATTATGCTTACTCATATTCTTGCCTCTTTTCTCTAATTATCTTTTGTCTTTAAGATATGAACATCTCTCTGTGGAAATGGTATGGTTACATTATTTTCTCTAAACGCTTTATCAATCTCAAAACGAATATTACTTTGTGTAAAGCGGACTTCAAAACTATCGTTTAAGGTAAAAACCAATCGAAAATTGAGTGAACTATCTGCAAAATCTGTAAATAAAACAACTGGAGCAGGACTTTTTAAAACAGTTGGTTGTGCATGAGCAATATCAAGTAAAATTTTCTTTACCAATGCTACATCAGATCCATAAGCTACACCAACCTCTACAACCTCTCTTGTTTCTGTTCCATTTTCTGTCCAATTGAATAAAATGTTTGTTAAATACAAATGATTAGGAATCACTAAAACCTTATTATCAATAGTTACAGCTCTTGTTGTTCTTAATCGTATATCCAAAACCCTGCCAACTTTTCCTTCAAGCTCAATAATATCACCAACATGCACAGATTGATCTACTAATATAAAAATGCCAGACAAAATATCTTGAAAAAGGGTTTGCAGTGCCAAACCTACACCAATCAATAAGGCAGCAGACGCAGCAAAAACAGCTGTAACATCTACACCAGATGCGTTCATAGCGATTAAGAAAATTATTAAAAACACAAACCACCTGATATAACCAAAAACTGTTACAAATTTTTGTTTGTTATTCTCTGGCATATTCCTAGTGATAAACCTTCGAGATAATTTTAATACAAAAGAAGTAACAATAAGCGTTAAAATAATAAATATTAACCCTTTTACAGTAATACTTATTTCTTCACTAAAAACAAATTTATAATCTAAAATAGAGGTAGCTTCATCAACTATTGTATTTTTAACTGTATCAATTGTGTCTTGCATTTATCCTTTGTATTTTAACCATTTATACAAATCTTTATAGGTTGGTTTCTTGCCATACATTAAGATTCCTACTCTGTAGATTTTTGCTGCTAACCAAACCATAAATACAAAGGTTACAACCAATAAGGCCATTGAAATTGCCAATTCATACCAAGAAACCCCAAAAGGTACACGCATTAACATTACTATTGGACTGGTTAATGGAATATAAGAAAATGCCAGAGAAACTGGTCCATGAGGATCATTAATTACAGTTGCAAAGCCTACGTAAACTCCTAAAATTAAAGGCAACATTATAGGTAACATAAATTGTTGGGTATCTGTTTCATTATCAACAGCTGCACCTACAGCCGCAAATAAAGAACTGTACAACATATAACCTCCTAAAAAGTAAAAAATAAATAAAAGGAACATTTTTAAAATTGGCAATCTTAAAATTTCTTGAATAACTAATTGCATTTTATCGCCACCAGCTACTTGCTTTGCTGCCTCTAACTGTTCTGATGATAACCTATCCGCTTGCATTTCTGCCATATCAATTCCGAAAACAGACGATGCTATTGTAGAGATGATAAACAACAAAAGTCCCCAAATAAAGAACTGTAACAAACCTGCAGAAGCATTACCAATAATTTTACCCATCATTAATTGAAAAGGTTTTACAGAGGATACAATAACTTCTATAATTCTACTTGTTTTTTCTTCGATAACACTTCGCATTACTGAAGAACCATAAATGATTACAAACATCATTAATAAATAACCAGCAATAGCACCAACCCCAATTTTTAGACCATTGATAAGTTTTGAAGATTCTTCACCCGAAAAATTATACATTTTAATATCAGACTGAATTTTAGAGGCATTAATCTTATCGATATCAATACCAAAATCATTCAATTTTTGATTTCTAATTTTTCGTTCAATCTTATTCTCAATAGTATTCATTATAGATAAACCTGGCGAATCTTTAGAGTAAAATTCAATAGATTTTGCTAATATTTCTAAACTATCTTGTTTCGGAATAATTAAGGCACCATAATGGTTTCCTTCTTCTACTTTCTGTTTGGTTTCTTCGATTCCTAATGCTGTGAAATCTTGATAATGTACCGTTTTTGTGTCTTTAAAATCTTCTTTAGAGAATAAACCAGACTCATCTACGTACACAATTTCTTTTACTTTTTCGTCATTTTTTTTCATCAAAAAATACACCAAAGCCCCCATACCAATCATAATTAACGGACTCAAAAAAGTCATCACTATAAACGATTTATTGCGCACTTTAGCAATAAATTCTCTTCGTATAATTAGTTTTAACTTGCTCATTTTCTTAACTATTTTTATTTACGGCTTGAATAAAGATATCATTTGCACTTGGTATCAGTTCTACAAAATGTTGTACTTCTCCTCTACTGGTTAAAAACGATAACAGATCGTTGGCAGAATCGGTTTTTCCTAATTTTACGTTCATGGTCAATTCATTTCCTAACAAATTAAAATCTGCTGGATATACCTCAAAATTGGCCTCTATTTCAGATTTCACTTCATTAGAATGAGCAGTATTTAACCCAACCTGAAAAGTATTGGTTCTAAATTCTCGTTTAATATCGTTTAATTTTCCATCTAAAATTAAGTTCGATTTATTAATCAAGGCAATTTCATCGCACATTTCTTCTACAGATTCCATTCTATGTGTAGAAAAAATAATTGTAGCCCCTTCATCTCGTAATTGCAAAATTTCTTTAGCAATTAATTGTGCATTTATAGGATCAAAGCCAGAAAAAGGCTCATCAAAAATTAATAATTTAGGATTGTGCATTACAGTTACAATAAACTGTACTTTTTGTGCCATTCCTTTCGATAATTCTTCAATTTTTTTGCCCCACCAAGCAGAAATATCAAATTTCTCAAACCAATATTTTAAACGTTTTTTAGCCTCAGTTTTGCTCAACCCTTTTAACTGCGCTAAGTACAAAGCCTGCTCACCAACTTTCATTGATTTGTATAAACCTCTTTCTTCTGGCAAGTAGCCAATATCTGCTGTATGTTTTGGCGCTAGTGGTTCTCCATCTAACAAAATAGCACCTGCATCTGCCATGGTGATTTGATTAATAATTCTGATTAAGGATGTTTTCCCAGCACCATTTGGGCCTAACAAACCATAAACACTCCCTTTAGGAATGTGAATGGAAACATCATTTAAAGCTGTAAAATCTCCATATTTTTTTGAAACATTATTAATTTCTAGTAAGTTACTCATTAAATTCTGTTTATTTTTTCTTGAAAAATTTGCTTTATAACAAACTTACATATTTTCTATCTATTAGATAGAAGATATGTAAGTTTGTTACAGGAAAATCCTTAATAATTTCAAAAAAAATAATAACTTTAAACAAATTTCTAGCTATGTTAAAAAAAATATTTTTTTCTTCTCTATTTCTCTTTTTTACCGCAAATTTGATCTCTCAAGAGTACAAACCAATCCTTAAAGAAGGTTCTTTTTGGGATATTGAAACTATACAACAAGGTTTTGATGGCCATAATTATTTAAGAAGAATACAGGTTGATGGTGAAATTAAAATTAATAATAAGAGATACACAAAACTAAAACAAACTATAATTACAGATAGTAATAAAAATACTTTTAATATCACGCCTCCTTATTTCATTAACCCGTCAGAATTTAAAATAATTAAAGATATATATTTAAGAGAAGATGTAAATGAAAAAATCTTATACATATATTTTATAGACAAAGAATATGTTCTTTGTAATTTTAACTTAAAAAAAGGCGACAAACTAGAAAATGTGTATTTACCATATACAGAGGAGGCAGACATATTTATTACAGATGTAATTATAAATAAAAATGGTAAAAAAGTTTTCTACACAGACCAAGGTATTTTTTATACAGAAGGCATTGGGAAAAGTGATAATAATTTAACTCCCTACATCAATACTTTAGATGGTATTTTAGAGAAACTAAATTGTTATGGAAACGCTCAAAATCAAAATAACTGTGCAAAAACTTTAAGCACACAAAACAATCAATTAAATTATGTAAAAGTTTTTCCAAATCCAGTAAAACATATTTTACAAATACAAAACACAGAAATTTTAGATATAAAAATTTATAATGTAATTGGTGCTTTATTAAAAAAAGTAACATCTATTTCTAAAACAGAGATTGATCTTTCTACTTTTAAAAAAGGAATATATATCCTTGAAATATCTAATAAAAAGGGTACAAAAAGACAAAAACTTCTTAAAATATAATCCTAAACTTTTTCTTGTAATTTTATTAACGAAGTAAACTTTATGTTAAAATTTATTATGCACGCATAACTTTTTGCAATTTACTATGCATGCATAGTAATATTTTAATATCTTTGGCAAAATGGATAAAAGTATTTCAATAGATCATCAATTAAGAGCCACTTGGCAAGCGGTTGCCAAAATGTATAATGAACAAGCTGCAAAACACGATAGCACAATGGCTACAGCCTTTGTTTTATTAACTATTGATAAAATAAACGGAACACCATCAACAGCACTTGGGCCCTTAATGGGTATGGAACCTACAAGCCTTTCTAGAATCTTGAAAAATATGGAGGAAAAAGGGGCAATTTGTAGAGAAAAAAATCCTGAAGATGGCAGAAGCGTTATTATAAAATTAACGGATTATGGAATAGAAATGCGAAAAGTTTCAAAAGGGCATGTGTATCAATTTAATAATGTAGTTAGAGAATATGTGACACAAAATGACTTGGATGCATTTTTTAAAGTGATGAAAATTATAAATACATTAATTGCTGAAAAGAAAATATTCGATAAATAAATCAAGATAAATTAGTAGTTAAAACGAAATATAAAATGACAAGAAGAATTAAAAAAGTAGCAATAATAGGATCTGGAATTATGGGATCTGGTATTGCAAGTCACTTTGCTAATATTGGTGTAGAAGTTCTTTTGTTGGATATTATTCCAAGAGAATTAACTGATAAAGAAAAAGCAATGGGACTTACGTTGGAAGACAAAGTAGTTCGTAATCGTTTAGTAAATGAAGCATTAGCTACTTCTTTAAAATCGAAACCATCTCCTATTTATAATCAAAAATTTGCAAGTAGAATTACAACTGGTAATTTAGATGACGATTTACATTTAATTAAAGATGTGGATTGGGTGATGGAAGTTGTTGTAGAACGATTAGATATTAAAAAATCTGTTTTCGAAAAAATAGAAAAATTCAGAACTCCAGGCACACTAATTACTTCAAACACTTCTGGAATTCCTATTAAATTTATGAACGAAGGCAGAAGTGAAGATTTCCAAAAGCATTTTGCAGTTACTCACTTTTTTAATCCACCAAGATATTTAAAACTTTTTGAAGTAGTTCCAGGACCAAATTGTAAGCAAGAAGTTACAGATTTCTTAATGCTATATGGTGATAAATTTTTAGGTAAAACTTCTGTTTTAGCCAAAGATACTCCAGCTTTTATTGGAAATAGAATTGGGATTTTTGGAATCATGAGCTTATTCCATGTTGTAAAAGAGATGGACTTAACTATTGAAGAAGTTGATAAATTAACGGGTCCAGTTATTGGTCGTCCAAAATCTGCAACTTTTAGAACTATTGATGTTGTTGGGTTAGATACTCTTGTACATACTGCAAATGGAGTTAAAGACAATTGTCCTGAAGACGAGATGAGAGCGCAGTTTGTGATTCCTGATTTTATAAATCACATGATGGAGAACAACATGTTAGGTAGTAAAACTGGCAAAGGTTTTTATAAAATGACAAAAGATGCTAATGGTAAAAAGAACATTTTATCATTAGATTTAAATACATTAGAATACAGGGAAAAGAAATCAGCAAAATTTGCAACTTTAGAATTAACAAAATCAATTGATAATGTTGCTGATCGTTTTAAAGTGTTAGTTGGTGGCAAAGACAAAGCAGGTGAATTTTATAGAAAATCATTTGCTGCAATGTTTGCCTATGTACAAAATAGAATTCCAGAAATCTCAGACGAATTATATAGAATTGATGATGGTTTAAGAGCAGGTTTTGGTTGGGAACATGGACCATTCCAAATTTGGGATGCCATTGGTGTAGCTAAAGGTATAGAAATCATGAAAGCTGAAGGTCATGAAATTGCATCTTGGGTAGAAGAAATGTTAGCAAACAATAACGATTCTTTTTACACAATTAAAGATGGTGCAACCTATTATTATGATGTTGTTAGCAAAACACAAACTAAAAAACCAGGCCAAGATGCATTTATCATTTTAGATAATATTAGAAAATCAAACGAAGTTTGGAAAAATTCTGGTGCAGTTATCGAAGATTTAGGTGATGGAATTTTAAACTTAGAGTTTCAATCTAAAATGAATACCATTGGTGGTGATGTTTTAGCAGCTGTCAATAAAGCTATTGATTTAGCTGAAAAGAATTATCAAGGTTTAGTAGTTGGTAATCAAGCAGCCAACTTTTCTGTAGGTGCCAATATTGGTATGATTTTTATGATGGCTGCAGAGCAAGAATATGATGAGTTAAACATGGCTATCAAGTACTTTCAAGACACAATGATGCGTATGCGTTATTCAGCAATACCAACTATTTCTGCTCCTCATGGAATGGCTTTAGGTGGTGGTTGTGAAATATCTTTACATGCAGATAAAGTTGTTGCAGCTGCAGAAACGTACATGGGATTAGTTGAATTTGGAGTAGGTGTAATTCCTGGTGGAGGTGGTTCTAAGGAAATGGCTCTAAGAGCATCAGATTTATTTCATAAAGGTGATGTTCAGTTAAACGTATTACAAGAACATTTCTTAACAATTGGAATGGCAAAAGTTGCAACATCTGCCTATGAAGCTTTTGACTTAGGGTTATTACAAAAAGGAAAAGATGTAGTTGTTGTTAATAAAGACAGACAAATTGCACAAGCTAAGAAACATGCAGTTTTAATGGCAGAAGCTGGTTACACACAACCAGTTAAGCGTAAAGATGTTTTAGTTTTAGGTAAACAAGCTTTAGGTATGTTTTTAGTAGGAACAGATTCTATGCAAGACAGCAATTACATTTCTGAACACGATCAAAAAATAGCAAATAAACTAGCTTATGTTATGGCTGGAGGAGATTTATCTGAACCAACAAAAGTATCAGAGCAATACTTACTAGACATAGAACGTGAAGCTTTTTTAAGTTTATGTACAGAACGTAAAACTTTAGAAAGAATTCAGCACATGTTAAAAACGGGTAAACCACTTCGTAACTAAAGCTACTTAGCTATAAGCCTTAAGCTGTAAGCTATAGGCAAAATTAAATAACAACTAAAGCTTAAAGCTTATTGCTTAAAGCCAAAAGCACAAAAAAATGAAAACAGCATATATAGTAAAAGCATACAGAACAGCAGTTGGTAAAGCACCAAAAGGTTTGTTTAGATTTAAAAGAGCTGATGAATTAGCTGCGGAAACCATTCAATATATGATGAATGAACTGCCTGATTTTGATAAAAAGAGAATTGATGATGTAATTGTTGGAAATGCAATGCCTGAAGGTTCTCAAGGTTTAAACATGGCACGTTTAATTTCTTTAATGGGATTAAAAATTGAAGATGTTCCTGGAGTAACTGTAAACCGTTTTTGTTCCTCAGGATTAGAAACTATTGGAATGGCAGTTGCAAAAATTCAATCTGGAATGGCAGATTGTATAATTGCAGGTGGTGCAGAAAGCATGAGTTCTGTTCCTATGACAGGTTTTAAGCCAGAATTAAATTATGATACAGTAGCAGCTGGACATGAAGAATATTACTGGGGAATGGGTAATACTGCAGAAGCAGTTGCTAAAGAATTCAAAGTTTCTAGAGAAGACCAAGATGAATTTGCCTTAAACTCACATTTAAAAGCCTTAAAAGCTTTAGAAGAAAATAGATTCCAAGATCAAATTGTGCCTATTGATGTAGAGCAAACCTTTGTAGATTCTAATGGAAAAAAAGCAACAAAAAAATATACTGTAAATAAAGATGAAGGTCCACGTAAAGGATCTAATATTGAAGGCTTAGCCAGATTACGTCCTGTATTTGCAGCAAATGGTAGTGTAACAGCTGGTAATTCATCTCAAATGAGTGATGGTGCAGCTTTTGTTATGGTAATGAGTGAAGATATGGTTAAAGAACTAAAACTTGAGCCAATAGCAAGAATGGTTAGTTATACAGCTGCTGGTGTACCTCCAAGAATTATGGGAATTGGACCTGTTGCTGCAGTTCCTAAAGCATTAAAGCAAGCTGGTTTACAACAAAATGATGTAAACTTGATTGAGTTAAATGAAGCATTTGCTTCACAATCATTAGCTGTAATTCGTGAATTAGGCTTAGACAATAACATCGTTAATGTTAATGGTGGTGCAATTGCTTTAGGACATCCATTAGGTTGTACAGGCGCAAAACTATCTGTTCAATTATTTGATGAAATGCGCAAAAGAGACATGAAAAACAAATACGGAATGGTAACCATGTGTGTTGGTACAGGTCAGGGTGCAGCAGGTATTTTTGAATTTTTAAATTAAAAAGCCCATCTAAATCTTCCCAAAGGGAAGACTTTTAACAAGCTAATGAATAAAAAACATACAATAAATTAACGATTAAAACCTGCAAAACCCTTGGCAGGACGTTTTCCCCCTTTGGGGGACAGGGGGCTTATTATGGAAACAACAAAGAAAGACATTTTAAGAGGAGGACAATTCCTTGTAAAAGAATCAAAATGTGAAGATATTTTTACTCCAGAAGATTTTTCTGAAGAGCAAATAATGATGAAAGAAGCTGTAAAAGAATTTACAGATAGAGAAATTGTTGCTAACAGAGATCGTTTTGAAGCGAAAGATTATGCTTTAACAGAGGAAGTAATGAAAAAAGCTGGTGAACTTGGCTTTTTAGGTGTTGCTGTACCAGAAAAATATGGTGGAATGGGTATGGGTTTTGTATCAACAATGATTACTTGTGAGTACATTTCTAGTGGAAATGGTTCTTTAAGTACTGCTTTTGGTGCACATACAGGAATTGGTACTATGCCAATTACATTATATGGTACTGAAGAACAAAAACAAAAGTATGTTCCTAAATTAGCTACTGGTGAATGGATGGGTGCTTACTGTTTAACAGAACCAGGTGCTGGTTCTGATGCGAATTCAGGAAAAACCACAGCTGAATTATCAGAAGATGGTAAATCATATAAAATCAACGGTCAAAAAATGTGGATCTCAAATGCAGGATTCTGTAATTTGATGATTGTTTTTGCTCGTATTGAAAATGATAAAAACATAACAGGTTTTATTGTAGAATATGATGATGCAAATCCAAATGGTATTACTTTAGGTGAAGAAGAACACAAATTAGGTATTCGTGCATCATCTACAAGACAAGTATTTTTTAATGACACAGTTGTTCCTGCAGAAAATATGTTATCTGTTAGAGGTGGTGGATTTAAAATTGCAGTAAATGCATTAAATGTTGGTCGTATTAAATTAGCAGCTGCATGTATCGATTCTCAAAGAAGAGTGTTAACTACTGCATTACAATATGCTAATGAAAGAAAACAATTTAAAACACCTATTTCAGATTTTGGAGCTATCAAAGCAAAATTAGCAGAAATGGCAACAAACTGTTATGCTGGAGAATCTGCAAGTTACAGAGCTGCTAAAGACATTGAAGATAGAATTGCTATGCGAATAGCAAGTGGAAATACACACCAAGAAGCAGAATTAAAAGGTGTTGAAGAATATGCTATTGAATGTTCTATTTTAAAAGTAACCGTTTCTGAGGATGTACAAGCTTGTGCAGACGAAGGAATTCAGATTTTTGGAGGAATGGGATTCTCTGAAGAAACACCAATGGAAGCTGCTTGGAGAGATGCTAGAATTGCTAGAATATATGAAGGTACTAACGAAATTAACAGAATGTTATCTGTTGGTATGTTAGTTAAAAAAGCAATGAAAGGTCATGTTGATTTATTAGGCCCTGCAACTGCAGTTGCTGATGAATTAATGGGTATACCTTCTTTTGATACTCCAGATTACTCAGAATTATTTGCTGAAGAAAAAGAGATGATAGCAAAGATGAAGAAAGTATTTTTGATGGTAGCTGGATCAGCTATACAAAAATATGGTCCAGATTTAGAGGAACATCAACAATTATTATTAGCAGCTGCTGAAATTTTAAACGAAATTTATATGGCAGAATCTACTTTATTACGTGCGGAGAAAAATGCGAAACGTTTTGGAGAAGATGCACAAGAAGGACAAATTGCAATGGCAAAATTATACCTTTACAATGCAGTAGAAATCATAACTAAAAAAGGTAGAGAAGGTATTGTTTCTTTTGCTGAAGGTGATGAACAACGCATGCTATTAATGGGCTTAAAACGATTCACGAAATATGCAAATTACCCAAATGTTATTTCATTAAGAAACACAATTGCTGAAAAACTAAAAGCAGAAAATAAGTATTGTTTTTAATTTGTTACCCTCACAAAAAAAAATCGAAACTTAAAAAAAATTTAAAATTTAGTTGTTTATTCAAAAAGACCATTATTATTAATGGTCTTTTGTTATATTTGTGACCGAAAATTCCCTAATTGATTTAAAAATATGTTACAACTATGAAAAAAACATTTTCAGTTGTTGCTTTTTTGATAGTATTCGGGAGCTGCAAGGAACCTAAACAAATAGATATTAATACTGAAAAGTTATTAGAAACTATAAAAACGCTTTCTGATGATTCTTTTGAAGGTAGAGCATTTTCTAGACCTGGTAGCAAAAAAGCACAACAATTTATTATTGATAAATTTACAGAATTAGGATTAAGACCTGCTGTAAATAATAACTACCTGCAAGAGTTTTCGCATACATTTAAAAGAAAACCAAGACACGAAGTTTTTCCTGTAGTAAAACCTAAACCTTTAAGTGATTTTTCTAATGTGCCAGATACTACAGCAACTGGAGCAAACATCATTGGTATGCTTAAAGGAAAAACAAATAAAGATTTTATAATTACTGCTCATTATGATCATTTAGGAGTTAGAGAAGGGAAAATTTATAATGGTGCTGATGATAATGCATCTGGTACTGCTGCGTTATTTACAATCGCAGAATACTTTAAAGATAAGCCAACAAAACACAATTTAATTTTTGCAGCTGTAGATGCCGAAGAAATTGGGTCGTTAGGTGCTGACTATTTTTTAAAAAATTATAATAATAAATCAAATATTGCTTTAAATATAAATTTAGACATGATTGCTCATAGCGATTATGATCCAGAGTTATTTGTATCTGGTTTATATCATCACCCAGATTTAAGAGATCCTTTAGAAGCTATTTATTCTGAAAAAATTATGTTGCTTTTTGGCCATGATGATCCTGAAAATAAAGAACAATCAGACTGGACTCTTTCTTCTGATCATAGAGTTTTTTATAAAGAAAAAATACCTTTTATTTATTTTGGTGTTCCAGATCATAAAGACTATCACAGAGATACGGATACTTATGATACTATTAATGAAGATTTTTATATAGAAGCAGTAAAAATTATCATACAAGCCATTGAAAACTTTGATGAAGAATTAGCCGAAAAATAAGATTATCAAGCAATTTAAAAATTCATAAACGATAGATTTTACAATAAATCTGTCGTTTTTGTTTTTTTACAAAGTAAATATTGATAGAATTGTAAGTTTTCCTTAATTTCGGAACATAAATTCTCAACTTACACATACATTATGAAAAAAATTCTACTCTTTTCATTGATTTTGGCATTTTTAATTCCAACGGAAATGGAAGCTCAAAAGAAAAAATCAAAAAAAAACCAAACTGAACAAGCGCCTGAAAAGCCCAAAAAAAGTAAAAAACCTAAATACACAGATTTTGTAAAAGCAACAACTAAAACTGATGACGGTCTTTTTAAGGTACATCATAATAAAAGTTCTTATTTGTATGAAATTCCAAAAAATCATTTTGGAAAAGAAATGCTTTTGGTGACAAGAATCAAAGAAATTCCTGCTGGTTTAGGAGGTGGTTATGTAAATGCAGGATCTAAAATAAATACACAAGTTATTGTTTGGGAAGAATTTCAAAATAAAATTTTATTAAAAGTAAAATCATACAATGCCATAGCAAATGATTCGCTACCTATTTATCAATCTGTAAAAGTGAATAATTTAGAGCCTATTATTTATGCTTTTGATGTAAAAACACAAAACACAGATTCTACTGCTGTTTTAATTGACGTCACCAAATTTTTCTCATCAGATATTAAAGCAATAACAGCATTACCTGCAAGGTATAGAAGAACCTATAAAGTAAGAAGATTAGATGCTTCAAGAAGTTTTATCAACTCTATAAAAAGTTATCCAAAAAATATTGAGGTTGTACAAGATTTTACTTTTGATGCAGATGCACCACCAAGTAATTCAAGAACCAATACCATTACAATTCGCGTAAACCAATCTATGATTGTACTACCCGAAGATAAAATGATGCCAAGACTTTATGATAAAAGAGTTGGATATTTTTCAATTGGTAATGTAGATTATAGTTCTGAAGCCTTAAAAGCAGATGATAAAAGGTATATTAGGCGTTGGCGATTAGAACCAAAAGATTTAGAAGCATACAATCGTGGAGAATTAGTAGAACCTATAAAACCTATTGTTTATTATTTAGATCCTGGAACTCCAGATAAATTAAGAAAATACATTAAACAAGGTGTAGATGATTGGGCTAAAGTTTTTGAAACAGCTGGTTTTAAAAACGCAATCATGGCAAAATATCCACCAACTAAAGAAGAAGATCCCGAATTTAGTATGGAAGATGTTCGTTATTCTTCTATAAGATATGTAGCAAGTACTACAAGAAATGCAGTTGGCCCAAGCGTTTCTGACCCAAGAACTGGAGAAATCATAGAAAGTGATATTATTTGGTATCATAATCATTTACGTTCTTACAGAAATCGTTATTTATTAGAAACAGGCGCTGCAAATCCTTCTGCAAGAACTTTAAATACACCTGATGAAGAAATAGGAGAAATGATGCGCATGGTAATTTCTCACGAGGTTGGTCATGCCTTAGGTTTACCACATAATATGGCTGCTAGTTTTGCATATCCTGTAGATTCTTTACGTTCTGGAAAATTTACTCAAAAAATGGGAATTGCAGCTACCATAATGGATTATGCACGTTATAATTATGTTGCACAACCAGGTGATGAAAATATCAGATTTATTCGTCAGCTTGGACCTTATGACCATTATGCTATCAATTGGGGATATCGTAAAATTCCAAATGCAAAAACCCCATTTGACGAAATAAAAACACTAGATAAATGGATTGAAGAAAAGGCAGATAATCCTATTTATAGATTTGGAGCTCAACGTTTTGACCCATCAGCACAAACAGAAGGTATTGGAAATGACCAAGTAAAAGCATCTACATATGGAATAAAAAACCTAAAAATAGTAGCTGAAAATTTACCTGAATGGACATCAGATCAAACCAATAATTACGAAGATTTATCTGAATTATATGGTGAATTATTGGGAGTTTGGAGCAGATATGTAGGACATGTAACAGGAAATATTGGGGGCATTTATGAGTACAATAAAAAACCGAGTCAAGATGGTTTGGTTTATCAACCAGTAGCTAAAGAAAAGCAAGTTGAGGCAATGGCTTGGTTGCAAAAAAATGCTTTTAAAACACAAGATTGGTTGTTAACACCTAAAATTTTAGCAAATATTAATGAAAGTGGATACACTGCAAGAATGTTAAGTTTACAAAACAGGCAGTTGTACAGTATTTTAAATTCAACTAGATTATCTAGAATGATTGATGCTGAAATTATAGACTCAAAATCCTATAATGTTATTTATATGATGCGTGATTTACGATCAGGAATTTTCTCTGAAGCAAGATATACCAGAAATGTAGATGTGTTTAGACGTAATCTACAAAAGTCTTTTATAGATCGATTAGGAATGTTATTGAATGATAAAAATTCTAAAAACTCTGATATTTCTTCAATTGCAAGAGGCGAGTTAGAAACATTAAATTTTCAACTTACCATTGCTAAGAATAGAAAAGTAAACAGAATTACCAAATATCATTATAGAGATTGTTTGGCAAAGATTAAAGAAATTTTAAATCCTAAATAGTATATAAAAAAATTGATTTTTATTTTTTTAAAACATTTAATTGTACTTTTTACGAGTGTAATTAAATGTTTTTTTATGTTTAAAAGTTATCCATAATAAATTTATTTCAAAATACTGTAACCTTCACACAAAAGTATTCGTCAAAGCTACAACACATATATAAAAAATCAATTTAAAACTTTAAGTAACAAATTATGGAAGAAATAGCAGTATTAATTGTAATTTTTGGAACCCTTTTCGGAATCGTTTATTTATTCTTTTCTACAAGAAATAAAGAAAGAATGGCATTAATAGAAAAAGGCGCAGATGCTAGTATTTTTGTAAAAGGGCAAGCTAAAAACGCTGCACCTTTTTGGAAAGTTATTATTTTAAACCTATCACTTTTATTAATGGGTATTGGTTTAGGTGTTTTTATCGCCTCTATTTTAGATGCGTATTCTAGTTTAGATGATGATGCCATTTACCCAGCAACCATTTTCTTTATGGCAGGTGTAGGCTTATTCATCGGCTTTAATCTTACCAAAAAATTAGATCAAGAATAGGTTTGTGAAAAATGTTTCAATCACCTAAAATAAACCATTTCAATTTCAGTTGAAGTGGTTTTTTTGTTGTTTAGAAAGTAGTATATTTAAACAACTTTTAAAAAATGAATAAAGAAAGGCAAAATTCTACTTTTAAAGCGCTTTTAGATAAACTACAACAAGAAAGTTGGCAGTTAGAATTACTGATTTCTGGTTTTGCCATTTTAGGGCTATTCTCTGCCACAGACACTTTATTTCTTAAATTTAAAATTGCACAATATGAAAACCATTTAGCAGAAAATTTGGTTTGGTTTGCTGTTTCTATTTCTTGTTGGATTTTAATTGCAAACCTATTAATTCATGTAATTTTAAGAGGCTTGTGGATAGGAGCTTTAGGATTGCGTTATGTTTCTGGAGATATTGATTATGAAGAACTAAATTACTCCAATAAATTTACCAAATATCTTAAAAAAAGAATAGGCTCTTTTGATAATTATATAGCAACATTAGAAGATTATTGTAGTATAGTATTTGCTGTTTCATTTTTATTTATCTTTTACTTTTTAGCAAGTTTCCTATGTGTAATTACCTTACTTATTATAGCATTCGTTTTTCTAGACAATGATTTTAATGGTGTTTGGGAAAATATATTTCAATACACAGGTTTAGCACTTATAATTTTCACCTTAATTGGTATGCTTTTTACTTTTATAGATTTTGTTACTCAAGGTTTTTTAAAACGTAAAAATTGGACCAGTAAAATATATTTTCCTATTTATAGGGTTTTTAATATCATAACTTTATCTTTTTTATACAGACCTTTGGTTTACAATTTTTTAGACAATAAATTTGGTAAACGTTTAAGCTTTATTTTAGTTCCTGTATATTTAGGAATACTATATTTAAGTTCATTTCATTATATAGATTCTAACTATCTAGATAAAGACAGAAGATCTTCAGAGTATGTAGCAAATTCAGGTAATTATGAAAATTTAATAATTAATGAAGATGATTTTATAAAAAAAGCTACCATTCAATCTAAAGTAATTACAGAGAATTACCTTAAAATCTTTATTATTTTTGATGATAATCTAGAGGATAGATTATTTGACTTTAATCCTGATTTAAAACCCAAAACAGATCAAAGAGGTTTAAGTTCTGGCATTGTATTTAATAATAATTTAAACATCAGTTACAGAGAAAAAGATAGTTTAAGGAAAGTGTACTACAAAACGTTTAATGAAGTTTACCTTACTAAAATTAATAAAACCTATTACAAAACAAATTATGTGGCTTCTACAAATAAAAATAAAAAATTAGGTTTTGAAACCTATATTAAAATTGATAGCTTAAAAGAAGGAAAACATCTATTAAAAATTAATAGAAAATACATAAACAATAAAAAAGATACTATTTTACTTAACGTAGTACAAATACCATTCTGGAAATTTTTAAATTAAATATAATGAAAAAAATTACACTATTACTTTTATTATTTACAGGCTTTATTTTTTCGCAAACTGATGCAAAGATTTATGACATTATAGAGGCTGTTTCTGCTGATAGAATTAAAGCGGATGTTAAAACCTTAACTGAATTTGGCACAAGAAATACCTTTTCTGATACCATTTCTGATACTAGAGGAATTGGTGCTGCAAGAAGATGGATAAAATCTGAATTTGATAAAATTTCTAAAACTTGCAATAATTGCTTAAATGTTTTTTATCAAAAAGATTTGGTTACCAAAGAAATGGGAAGAAGAGTACCTCATGATGCTTATGTTGTAAATGTGGTAGCTATTCAAAAAGGCACAAAATATCCAAACAAATATATTATTATGAGTGGCGATATTGATTCTAGAGCAAGCAACACCATGGATTTTAAAACAGATGCACCAGGTGCTAATGACAATGCTTCTGGTATGGCTGGAACTATAGAAGCTGCAAGAGTTTTAAGCAAATACAAATTTGAAAGTAGTATTATTTATGTAGGCTTATCTGGTGAAGAACAAGGACTTTTTGGTGGAGCTGGATTAGCAAAATATGCCAAAGAAAAAGAATGGGACATTATAGGAATTTTAAATAATGATATGATAGGAAATATAGAAGGTGTAGATGGTGTAATTGATAATAGAACCTTTAGAATTTTTAGTGAACCAGTGCCTGCCAATGAAACTGAAAGACAACGTAGAATGCGCAGGTTTTATGGTGGTGAGGTTGATGGTATTTCGCGTCAATTGGCAAGATATGTGCATAAAACTACTAAAACCTACATGCCAGAAATGAACCCAATGATGATTTATAGATTAGATAGATTTGGACGTGGAGGACATCATAGACCTTTTAACGATTTAGGTTTTGCAGGAATTAGAATTATGGAGGCTCACGAAAACTATACGCAACAACACCAAGATATTAGAACCGAAAATGGCATTGAATATGGTGATACTTTTGAACACGTTAACTTTCCTTATGCCAAAAAATTAACAGCAGTAAACGCTATTAATTTAGCTTCTTTGGCTTGGGCTCCAGCAGCACCAAAAGAAGTAGCAATTGGTGGTATTGTGCAAGCATCTGCTAAATTTAAGTGGAATAAAGTAGATGGTGCAAAAGGCTACAAAATTTATTGGAGAGATACAACATCGCCAACTTGGGACCATTCTAGATATGTAGAAGACACTGAGTTTACTTTAAAAGGTATCGTAATCGATAATTTCTTTTTTGGGGTTGCTGCAGTTGGTGAAAATGGTCATGAAAGTGTTGTTGTTTTTCCGAATAAAGTATTTCGATAATTGTTAAAACATTTTTTGATGAAGTTTTATTGGGGTATTATCATCATCATTGTATTTGCATGCAACAGTCAAACAAAGAAAATTAAAAAACCATCTTATATTAATTTTAAAATAAACAAAGACTCTTTAATTGTTAGTGCAAAAAATCCTCTTTCATGTCCAACTTTTATCACTTTTAATAAAGGCACTCTAGATAGCAAAATTAATATACCTCCTTTTGAAGAAAAAATTATTTTAAAACTAAAAGATTCATTATTAGACACTTTAAGCGTTATAAAGAAATACAATCCTAAAATGAAATATGGTAGTTATCCGTTTAAAAATTACGATACTACTTTTAACTATAATTTACCATTTGCCAAAGGCAAGCGTTATAAAATTATGCAAGGGCATTTTGGTAAATTTTCTCATAATTCAGATTTTTCTAAATATGCCATAGATTTTAAAATGAATGTGGGGCAACCTGTCTGTGCAATGAGAGATGGCGTTGTTGTTGCTATTAAAGAAGATTCTAACGAAGGTGGAAAAAGTAAAAAGTATTATGATAAAGCCAATTACATTTTAATCTATCATAAAGATAGTACTTTTTCTCAATATGTGCATTTAAAGAAAAATGGAGCAATTGTAACAAAAAATGATACTGTAAAAAAAGGACAACGTATTGGTTATTCCGGAAACACAGGATTTTCTACAGCACCACATTTGCATTTTGGCGTTTTTAAACCCACAAAAAACGGGTTTGTTTCGATACCCTATACCTTAGATTCCATACCATCTAAAAGATATAAAAAAGGAAAATACGCCTTTAATAATTAAATTAGTCTTGTAAAAAATTATTAATTTCTTCTTCAGTAATTATTGGGTTTGCTCCAGATTTTTTAGCAACTAAAGCACCCACAGCACATGCAAAATTCAAAGCTTTTTGTGCAGGCGCTTTTACAATTAATTTATGGGTTAATGAGGCTAAAAAAGAATCACCAGAACCAACAGTATCTTCTACATTGATAAGAAAACCACTGTTGTAATACAAATTACCTTCAAACAATAACACAGCACCGTGTTCACCTTTGGTAACGCAAATGGTTTTTGTGTTTGTTTTTGAGGCTATAAAATTTAAATTCTGTTCTAAATTATGAAAAGGTGAATCTAAATCTGCTGCAATTTCATACAATTCTTCATCGTTAAATTTGATAAAATCTGCCTTTTGCATCAAATCGAATAAAGTATCAATCTGATAAAAAGGTTTACGAATGTTAACATCAAATATTTTGTAAGATGCTACTTCTAAAAGCTGAAATAAGGTGTTTTTAGATACTTCATCTCTAGTTGCCAAACTACCAAAAACAAAAGCATCAGCGTCTTTTACTACCTCTAATGCTTCTGTTGTAAGTTGTATTTTATCCCAAGCTTTTGGATGCTCAATAACATAACTTGCAGCTCCTTTTTTATTTAAAGTTACGGCTACCTTTCCAGTTTCAAAATCATTTAAAACTTGAATAGTACTGGTTTTTATCTCTTGTTTTTGTAAAAAGTCTACAATGGGTTTTCCTAAATCATCATCACCAACAGCACTGATTATTTTAACATCATTTAAAAAAGACCGTAATCGCGAAGCTACATTTAAAGGTGCACCTCCAATTTTTTTATGCGTTGGAAAAACATCCCATAATACTTCACCAAAACAAACAAATTTATTCATTTTAATAAATGTTAGATTCAGAAGTTCTTTGGTTAATAGAGCTTCTAAAAATATTTAACATTCGCTTGGCAATACCTGTCCAACCAAAATTACGCCTTGCAAAACGTGCACCTTCTACAGACATTTCGTTTCTTAATTGAGGATATAATAATGGCATAGCCATCATTGCACCAAACTCTTTAGGTCTGTGAGGATCTGCAAATAAAGCTTGATTACCAAAATCAATCAAATCGCATAAACCTCCATGCACAGTAACCACACTTGGTGTACCACAAGCCATGGCTTCTATAGCAACCATACCAAAAGGTTCGTATCTTGATGGCATTGCAAAAATACTTGCAGAACGATATACATTGGCTAAATCTTCATCTGCAATATAATTTTTCCATTTAATTTTATCCATAACTCCTATTTCAGAAGCTGCTTTTTTTAGCTTTTCTACACCATCTCTATCTTGTTTAGAATCTCCACCAATTGCAGCTACAAGTCTTGCTTCTGGACATAATTCAAAAAGTGTTGGTAACGAATTTATAAGTAAATCATAGCCTTTATTGTGCGCCATTCGTCCTAATGCCAATACATCTGTAGGCTGAATATCATATTTTACACGAATTTTATCATTTTCTTTAGAAGGGACAGGAAAAAATCGGTTTTCATCTATTCCTGGAGGAATCATACTACAATTTTTAGGCAGCACATCGTATTGTTGCGTCAGCAAATCTACCTGTGGTAAAGTAGTTGCAATTACAAAATTACACATTTGATACACAAAATATTCTTTTCTAATTCTTTCTTTAAAACGATAGGTTTTTTCCATTTCCTTTTCGTCCATATCACTACCCATAGTGTGCTGTTTCCACCAGCCTAAAGAATGTGGTGTATGTACATGACAAATACCTAATTCTTCTGCAATTTTTTGACCAGCCCAACCTGCATCCCAATAATGAGAATATACAACGTCATATTTTTTATTTTCTTTCTTAATAGCAGCTAAAGTATTGGTTACAAACTTTTTAAGATGATCGTGCATGTCTTCTTTTCTGATGAATTTTTTACCACCAAAAGGAATTCGCCAAACATCGTAATTTTCATTTACATGATCGTACTCAGGTTGATCTTCGAATTGACGTGTTACCAAATCTACTCGCTTACCCAATCTACTAAATCTTTCTGCTAATTCTAGAACATATACTACTTGACCCCCTGTATCTGGTTTTCCTAATTCTGCATTTGCTGCAACATACCCATGTAAAGAGATCATTAATATTGATTTCATAATTTTATTTTTTTGTTTTAATTAATTTTAATTCGTTACAAGCAGAAATATATTGTGCTGCTGACCAAGCTTGATAAGCTTTACCCATTGGTTTACCTGTTACACCATGTGCCCACTCTGTAAACTCCCATTCGTTATTAATACCTTCTTTGTTGATTAAAGCCAACTTATGCAATTCAGAAATGGCTACATCTCTAAAGCCTAATTTGTTTACAAATTTTACCCAAAAACCACCTACAAAAGGCCAAATACCTCCATTATGGTAATGATTTGGTAAATTCAATAAGTTTACGGTGTAATAAGGACGCCAATCTGGATCTCCTGGGCTTACTACAGGATATACATTTGATACAGGAAAAGGATCATTTACACCTACACCTAGCATAAACTTAAATGTTTGGTGTGCTTTTTCTGCATCAATTGTTCCATGTAAAAAAGCAAGAACATTACCAAATACATCACACCTCCAACTAAAATCGAAAGGTGTAGTTTGTGCAATTAAATAAGAAGTATCACCTAATGTAAATTGTTTTTCTGCAAATGAAACTGATTGAAATAATTGCTGTTTTGTAGAAGGCCAAAAATTATCTACAATTTCTTTTTTAATAACCTGTGACCATCTAATATATTCTCCAGCCTCTTCGTGATTGCCTAACATTTCCATTAACCTACCAAAACATACATTGGCTCTATACCAAAGTATTTCATCGTATAAAATATTATAACTTCTACCAAAAAGATCTGTCCAATCACCAGCTTCTGGAATTTCTAACAACGCATCATTATTACTATCATGAGCACCCAACCAACGCATTGTTTCTTTAATGTCGTCAATATACTTTCTTAAAAAATCAAAATCTTTGGTTACATTAATATATTCATAAAAGGCAATAATTACCCAAATACCACTATCAATTGAACAGATTCCACCAACACCTGAATAGTCTGGTTCGTTATCTTTGATGCGAACATTTGATGGAATTTGACCATTTCTTGATATGTGCCCTAATAGGGTTTCTAGTGTTTTACGTTGACAATTATGAATTTCTTCATCATGCACTAAAGAGAGTGATCCAATTACGGTTATTGCACCATCTCTAGCCCATACACTATAATAATTCTCATCTGTACCATGTGCAATATTATCTTCAATAGAACATGCAGAAAAGCCTAAAGGTGTTATATTTTTCTTTAATGCCTCTATGGCTTTTTGATACCCTTCTTGTATTAATGCAATTTTTTCATCATCATCTTCTAAGGCAATTATATCTAATTCTTTTTGTATAAAAAAATCATCTGAATGATCAATGATAGTATCTTCTTTTGCATCTTTTGGTAAAATACCAAAGTAAATTAGTCCTTCAATAATACCATCTCCTTTTTCTTTTTCTGAATGGTATACATTTTTATATTTTGTATAATCGTATAATTCTCTATGTGCATTGGCAACTACAATTCCGTTTACGTTGGGTAAATCGAACATTGCAGAATCATTACCACTATCACCCGCAACTAAAACTTGATTTGATTTAAGATGTAATTGGTTAATTAACCATTGTAAAGCATTTCCTTTATTTGCAAATTTTGGTAAAACATCTAAAAATTTATTGCCAGAATAGACTACATTTAAATCCATACCTTCATTAATAAATTTTTGAGATATGCTGTCTAAAAGCTCTGCAGAGGCATCATATAAAAAATAGCTTCTTTTATATGAGTGCTGAAATTTAGAGGATTGCTCGCTTACAGGGTGTGCTAAAGAATTTATTACTTTTTCAACAGCGCTAATATCCCAACCGTCTTCTAAAATATCATTAAATTCCTTTTCTGTAGAAGCTTTTTTATAATTATAAATATGAGTACCAACACCAGATATAATGTAATCTGGCTCTGGCAGTACTTTCTTTTTAATTAAGTCTAAAACATCATCTATTAATCTACCCGTGTTAAAAGTTAGCAAAACATCTGTTTCTTTGCTATATTTTTTCCAAACTTTTCTAAAATTACTTTTAAAAGTATAAAAATCGATAAGTGTATTATCGATATCAAAGGATAGTAATTTTATTGATTTTGTTTGCTTGTTTTCTTCGATCATTTAAATTTTGAATTGGTTTTAAATCTCTAATTTAAATATTTTTAGAGAGTATATAAAACATTATGGCTTTTATATTTTTAATATTGAGGATAATATAAAATTTTAAATTGATTACTATTAGATAGAAAATTATTACCTATATAATTCCACTATTTACAATTATTATAAATGCTAATTATTTATTTATAAGTTAATCCTATGGTTTTTTGTTGTTTTTAATAGTAATACTTTTATATTTGTAATAAAAACTACTAATCATGAGAAAAACATTTTACATACTACTAATTGTTATTAATCAAGTTGCTTTTTCTCAAGTTGAAAAAGCTGAAATTTCATTATTAAATGATAAAATTTTTGAAGGTGAATTAAGCGAGCGTCGTTTTAAATCTACAAAAAGAGTTTCACCTCTTTTTTCTGAAATTATTAAGATTGAATTAAAGGATATTAAAAATAACTCTGAAGGTAAATTTTCTTTAAACAATGCTCATAAAAAATACTTTACTGTTGAAAAAAATGAACAATCAATTTTTAACAATAATAACGAAGTTCAAAAAACTAAAATTTCAAAAAACTTATCTACCAATGTAAAGAAAGAATTTGTGAATACCATTATTCGCAAAAAAATTGCTGAAGAAATATTAAGATATATGCAAATTAATGAAGCTTTAACTTATGGAGATAAAAATATTGAGTATTATAAAAATTATATTGAATTAGAAAATCAACTCATTGTAAACATACCAATAACCTCCGAAATCGAAGCACAAATTGGTAAAGACATTTACCCTTATTTAAATAAAATACAAAAAACAGAACTCGACAAAACTTTACAAAATAGTTTAAATCTGTTTGTTATAAATTTTTAAAGTATTATTTAATTATTATTTTGGTTGATTGATAAATTGGCATCTTAATTTTATTAAGGTGTCAATTTTATATTATTGTATATTTAAGCTATGAACAACAAAGAACAATTGTATTTTAAGAATGACGTAGAATGGCGAAATTGGTTATCTAAAAATTACAATACTTCTAAAGGTATTTATTTAGTCTTTTATAAAATTAGTAATTCAGAACTCTCAATGAGATGGGAAGAAGCTGTAAAAGTTGCGCTTTGTTTTGGTTGGATAGACTCTACTGTAAAAAGTTTGGGAAATGGAAAAAGACAACAATATTTTTGCCCAAGAAGCGCTAAAAGTGTTTGGAGTGCTTTGAATAAAAAATATATAACAGAGCTTAAAGCCAAAAAATTAATGCACAAAAGCGGTTTAGATATTATTAAAATTGGTAAACAAAATGGTTCTTGGACAGCTTTAGATAATGTTGAAAAAGGAGTAATTCCTAAAGATTTAAAAGAGGGATTTACTAAAAATAATACTGCATTTATCAACTATAAAGGATTTGCACCAAGTTATAGAAAGAACTATTTATATTGGCTAAATCAAGCTAAAAGAGAAACTACAAGACAAAAAAGAATAACTGAAATTATAGATTTATGTGAACAAAACATTAAATCTAGAACTATTGGATAGTTATAAAAACTGAACTTTAAAATAATATACAAATTTATACTATTCTTATTTGTTTTTATTTAGCTGGCAACACCACACAATCAACTTCAATTTTATTTTGTACTAAGCTTTATGTTCATAAAAATGAGCTTCAACTTCATCAATATTTTTAATAGTTTTCTTTACCCAATGGTAGTATAAGTCTTCTTTTTCTTCTTTAGATAGTTGCCAATTTACATTAGAATTTCTCAATTTTGTTGTAACGTCTTGCAAAAGTATAGCAACAGCAACAGAAATATTAAGGCTTTCAGTGAAGCCAACCATGGGTATTTTTAAAAAACCATCAGCATTATCTTTCACATCATCAGAAACTCCCTCTGCTTCAGAACCAAACACAAAAGCTGTTTTTTTATTAATGTCAAAATCTTGTAATAAAGAATCTGTGTGAGGTGTTGTTGCAATTATTTGATATCCATTTTGTTTTAATTGTTCTAAACAAATTTGAGTGTTATTTCCATCTGATTTATATCTGTGTGAAGTAATCCATTTTTGAGAGCCTTTAGCCACGTATCTCGAAATTCTATTCACAAATTTATTTTCGATAATGTGTACATCTTGTACACCAAAAATATCGCAAGTTCTTACAACAGCACTTGCATTGTGTGGTTGATATATATCTTCTAAAACTGCTGTAAAATATCGTGTTCTTTGCTCTAAAACCCTTTTAAAAGTATTTTTTCTTTTTAGTGTTAAGTAAGTTTCTAAATATTCTAAAAGTTTTTTATCCATCATAATTACAAACTTATGATTTTATTCTTATTTTTAGTTGAGAAGTATAAAATTAAACTCATGAAAAAAATAGTGATTTTAACAGGTGCAGGAATTTCTGCCGAAAGTGGAATAGAAACGTTTAGAGATGCAGATGGATTATGGGAAGGACATGATGTAATGGAAGTTGCTACCCCAGAAGGTTTTCATAAAAATCCAAAATTAGTTTTAGATTTTTACAACCAACGTAGAAGACAGCTATTAAAAACAAAACCCAATAAAGCACATTATAATTTGGCAAAATTAGAAACTTATTTTGATGTAGAAATTGTTACACAAAATGTAGATAATTTGCATGAAAAATCAGGTAGCACAAAAGTTACACATTTACATGGTGAACTGTTAAAAGTAAGAAGTTCTGTAGATGAATCTTATGTTTTAGACTGGCATAAAGACCTTATTATAGGAGATTTATGCAAATATAAAAGCCAGTTAAGACCTCATATTGTGTGGTTTGGTGAAATGGTGCCTATGTTAGATTATGCCATTAAGGTTACCCAAGAGGCTGATATTTTAGTAATTATTGGTACATCTATGCAGGTATATCCTGCAGCAAGTTTAATAAACTATATTACCCAAAATGTACCTATTTATTTTATAGATCCAAAACCTTCTGTTACCGAAAATGATTTTAATAATTTAAAAATCATAAAAGATGTGGCGAGTTCTGGAACAGATCATTTAGTAAAAATTTTAATAGAAAGATTTATTTGATTTACTAATGCAAAATGATTATAATTTTCTACATCACCCATATTAAGGTGTTGAATTTTTATTATTTACAACTATAATCTATGTACTTTTATTGGTAGAACTTGATGATTAATCGCTTTAGCCTCTTAAACATTTAACATGCTATACTTCAACTATTTAATGGTATAAGAGTTAAGATTTTTTTTTACTAGAAAGCTTTATAACAAATCTAATCTTTTCATAAGTTCGGGTCTGTTAGACCTACTTACAGGAACAACATCTTTTTTTATCAAAACACTATTATCTTCTATATCTATAATCTTTTTTACATTGATGATATAAGAACGATGAACTTTTAAAAATAAAGAATCTGGTAACTTTTCTTGAATTTTTTTCAAGGTAGAATGTACAACATAATCTTTATCTTCTGTTTTAATTTGAATATAATCTCCATTAGCTTTAATTAAATAAATGTGAGACAAATCTATTTTAATTAACCTTCTATCAATATTTACATAAAAATCATTTTTGATTTCTTTTTTTGCAGCAGGCACAACTTTACGTTGTTCTAAGTTTAATTTTTGTGCTTTGATAATGGCTTTTTCAAAACGAGGTAGCTCTATAGGTTTTAATAGGTAATCCACAATAAAATCGTACTCAAAAGCTTCTAAAGCAAATTTAGGATCTGAAGTTGTAAAGATTACTTTACAAGGGTTTTTTAGTGTTTTTATAAAATCTAAACCACTAAAATTTGGCATATGTATATCTAAAAAAATTAAATCTACTTTGTTTTCATTTAAGTATTTAATAGCCTCTATAGCACCAGAAAATTCTTTAACAAGATTTAAGGATTTAACTTCATTACATAGCGTTTGTATAATGACTCTTGCCATTTTCTCGTCATCTATTACGATACAGTTCATAGAGGTTACCTGTCTAAATAGTTTTTAAATACTGAGAAATAGCTGTTAGATTTTTTTCGAAATTTTCTTTTTGAGCGGGGTTTAAATGATGTTCTCTCAAATTTTCTTCAAACTCATTAGCTTTTTCATAATTTTTTTCGAGTCCTAAAATACTAAATTTATGTTTAATTCGATGAACATTTGCTTCAATTTCTTTAAAATTTTCATTTTCAATACTTTTAAAGTACTCTTTTTTTTCAATAGGGAATTCAGACTTTATAACATCTATCAATGTTTGCTTGATAGATTCATCTCCTCTAGCTAATTTTTCTATATATGTGATATTGGGTTTTTCCAAATCTATTTTTTTAATGTAAACACAAAAGTAGTTGATGTATTTGGTTCTGACTCTAATGTAATTTTTCCATTGTAGGCTTCTACTATTTTTTTAACTATAGATAATCCTATACCTGTGGCTTTATAATCATTTTCTAATTTTTGAAAAGCAATGAAAATTTTATCAAAGTACTCTTTATCAATACCTTTACCATTGTCTTTTATTTTAAATTCCCAAAAATTTGTATAATCTTTAAAGCTAATTTTAACATAACCATTTTCTCCTTTATCGTTAAATTTAACTCCATTATCAATTAAATGAAAGAATAATAACTCTATTCGTTGATAATCTCCATAAATAGTGGGTAAATTATCTGGGTATAAAATTTTTATATTATTAGGGTTGTCAATAGTAAGTAATAAATCGTAAATGAGTATGTTTAAGTCAATTTCATACCGTTTTTTCTCAACTTTGCCAATGGTAGAGTATTGTAAAATACCTTTAATAAGCGTATCCATTTTCTCTACATTTTCAATAATTAAATTTACAATTTCTCTACCACCTTCACCTAAATCATCAAAATAGTCTTCTTTTATCCAAGATGTGAGTGCATCTATACTTTGTAAGGGTGATTTTAAATCGTGCGAAACCATGTGTGCATAATCGTTAAGTTCTTGATTTTGCTTTTCTAGGCTGCGTACTAATTTATCTTTTTCTTTGTTAATTTCTATGATATCCTTGGTTTGGCTATCAATAAAATCTACTAATTTTAAGGAATCTGAATTTTCTAGGTTTTTTACATCATCTAAATTATAGAATTTTAAAGTATTAATTACGTTATTTAATTTAGAGATTACTTTTTTTTGTGATTCAGATTCTTTTTTTAATTTTTTATTAAATTCAAAAAGTTCTTCTGAGCTAATAGCAGCTGCTCTTTGCAACATTGTAAATTGCTCATCAGAATTATTGTAAGATTTATTTACCGCATCTAAAAACAGTTCTAGGTCTGGGCTAGAATGTAATTCTTTTGGCAAATACTTCCTTAATTGTCTTTTTAATAGAGAATTCATTATTCGCTAATTAAAGTAATGACAATAGTTTGGTTGTGTAATTGGCAATTTTTCTCGCCATTAAAAGGTGCTATTTCTCCATAAGAATAAAAACCACAAACAGTAACATCTTTACCTATAACTTCAACAACCTCTTCCACTTCTTCCTCTACTCTTTGGTCTAAGACTAATTTTCTACCAATACAACTTACCAAAATAGCTAAATCTGGTTTATTTTCTCTGTAATTCAAAGCTTTTACTGCACCCACTTCAGCAGCATTTACTATGCTGTCTACGTTAGTCATCATTAATTGCACCATAGAACCCTCTTTTATATCACCTGCTAAAATCATGGAGTTTTCATCTTCATTAATATTTAAAATTGTTCTAACAATAGATTTTTTTTCATCTGAAGATTTCACCTTTAATGGATACAACAGGGCAGCACCAGGTAATTCTTTTGATTTTTCTCCTAAATAGGTTTTATATAAATCTAATGCAGGCTTACCATCAATTTCGTAGAGTATGTTGTCTTGAGATTTTGTTACCACACGTTCTGGACCAAAAGGAGTCCAACCTCCATTTGTAGCAAAAGAAACCTCTAAAGTATCGCCATATAAACCCACAATAACAATTTCACCTTCTTTGGGTTGTTGGTTGTAAGAAGCTACTGTAGCTTCAAAGTTTGCTCCATCACCACACAAAGCCCCAGTAATAAGTAAATTATCTTGAGTGGCAGTATTCATACCAATGGTTAATTGACTACCGTTTACAAAGCTTCCCTCAGAAACCACAAAGACATATTTTAAATTATCTTGAGGTAGTTGTTGTATTAAATCTCTACCTATAAGGTTGCTGTTAATTTTTTTATCTGAATTTAAAACATTGGCAGTTTTTACAATAAAATTACTTTTTTCAAACTCTATAGCTGTAATCGAAATAGATTCATCATCTACGGAATTTGAAGTAATATCTCCAGAAGTAGAACCAAAAATAAAATGTCCGTCTTTAAAAACTGCTCTTATTTCTTTGTAAATATTTTCGTCTTGCAACATTTTTCTGTCACCAAACACCAAAACTAAAGGTTCTTTTAGCAAATGAGCTTCAGACAAATATCTTAGCTTTTCATTACGAACTTTTTTTAATTGAACAGTTTTCATTTCTTTATTTTTTAAGCTGAAAATAAAAAGTAGACATTCACTTTGTTTTCTTTAATTTAAAATCTTCTTGCTATAAATTTACAATTTTTTAATAATTTATAAATCTTTCTTCAAAAATTCTTTTTTTTTAATTATATTTTTCTGAATTTAATTGATTCGCTGTATACCAAACTTCAATCCTATCATCATAATTATTTTAAAATAGCTGTAAGATTGATAAAAATTTAAAAGTTTTGGAATCGATATCGTATTCTTCAAAAACGTTCATATCTACCTCTAGATATTTTTACCACTTAAATGTTTTGAAATACAGAAATTATTTTTATTCTAATTATTAGTAGGAGCAAATTTACCTTCTACAAAATCTAAAAATTTGGCAAATACACTGCCTGTAATTATAGTTTTCTAAGTTCATTTAAGCTCCAATAAGCTAAAACTGTCTCTATCTTTTTTACATAATCTTCATATTTAAGAGGCTTTAATATGTATCCAGACATTCCTGTTCTATAACACTCTAATAAATCTTTTTGATTGCTAGATGTTGTTAATATTATTGTAGGTATATGTTTTAAATCGTCATTAGCTTTTATAATTTTTAGAAATTCAATTACATTTATTTTAGGCATATTCCAGTCTAATAAAATAATATCTGGAATATTAGATTTGTCTTCTAAAAGATGTAGAGCGTCTTCCCCATTTTTAGCCTCTTGCAGTGTATGTTTTAATTTTAATAATGAAATTGTTCTTTTCATTTTCATTATTTCAATTAAGTTATCTTCTACCAATAAAACTTTTAAACATTTTTCCATATTTACTAACACATAGATTTAGGGCTAATACAATACAAAATAAAGTTATACTTATTTATTTTTAACTGAATCGTGTTTAAAGGTATAAAAGGTAAGTTAAAATGCAAAAAAGTATCGATAAACTGTATTTTGAAAAAGTTTAGGTGTCTTAACCAATCAACTGACTGAAGTATTCAAAAATCTCTCCTTTAGAGATAATACTTCCTTTTTCAATAAGATCAAAAATTTCTTTATTTCTATTGGTTGTATAGGCTTTTGACCCTCTAAATATATCAACAGAATTGTCCATTGGGTTTTTCACTAACCATTCAAAGCCCTCTTGTTCTAAAAGGTTAATATCCCAATTAACTTTTATGGCTATTCTGTGCATTTGATTTGCATCGCATTTAAACAAATTTGCCGAAGTTTTAGAATAATGCTCAACATATTTTGTTTTGGTTAGCACATCATCCCAAACTATATCAGAAAAAATATTCATTTCATCTTCTGCTACATTTGGTTTTTCTTTTTTTATAAGATTCCATTCTTTTACATCAATACTTTGGGTTGCTAAAAATGTAGCAAACTCTTTATGTAAACTATCAAACTGTTCTTTTGTAAGTTGTCTGTATTTCATAATTCATTGTAATCTTGAAAAAGGCAAAAGTAAGTTTATTCTATTTTACTTTTGTAACAAGATTTATAGATATCTTCATAAACAGGTAAGATATTTGCTAAAGAAAATCGTTTGGTATGTTCTCTTGCATTATGCTTAAAAGATTCTAAAACATCATTATCTTTAAGAATGTGTATTGCATTTTTAGCCATATCATCAACATCACCCAAATTGCTTAAAAAACCAGTTGTTCCATTTAAATTCACTTCTGGTAAACCACCTGTATTTGTTGATATAACAGCTGTTTTTGCAGCCATAGCCTCCAATGCAGCTAAACCAAAACTTTCTGTTTTAGAGGGCAATAGAAAAACATCTGAATAACATAAAATTTTATCAATTTCGGTACTATTTCCGAGAAAGAAAACCTTGTTTTTAATCCCTAATTTTTTGGTTAGAGCTTCTGCCTTTTTTCTGTCTGGTCCTTCACCAATCATTAGTAATTTAGAAGGTATTTCTTTTTGAACTTTATAAAAAACTTTAATGACATCTTCAACTCTTTTTACAGGTCTAAAATTGCTAATGTGCGTTAAAATACGTTCATGGGTTTTAGCTAAAGCTCCTCTTTTACATTCTTCTCCTTCTACTTTAGCGTATTTTTCAACATCAATAAAATTATAAATAACTTGTATTTCTTTATCAATATTAAAAAGATTGTTTGTAGTATCTTTTAAATTATTGGAAACCGCAGTTACCACATCAGAGTTATTAATACTAAACTCTACAGCCGTTTTATAAGTTGGGTGACTGCCTACTAAAGTAATATCTGTACCATGTAAAGTAGTTACCACTCGCACAGCAATTCCTTTTTCTTTTAACATTTGCTTTGCCATAAAAGCTGCGTAAGCATGAGGTATGGCATAATGCACGTGCAATACTTCTAGTTCGTATTTTTGAACCACTTCTACCATTTTTGTTGATAATGCCAATTCGTAAGGTTGATATTGAAATAGTGGATATTCCTCAATCACAACTTGATGAAAATGCAAATGATGAGATAAAAAATCTAAACGAACTGGCTGGTTATAAGTGATAAAATGAACCTCATGCCCATTATCTGCTAAAGCCATACCTAATTCTGTTGCTACTACTCCACTACCTCCAAAAGTTGGATAACAAACAATGCCGATTTTCATATTTTATTGAAGATTAAATATTTTAAAAATTAAAGCAAATCGCTCTAATTGTTAGTTGTAAAGATAAAAGTATTCTTACAAAACCATCAAAATGAAATCATAAAAAAAACTAAAATGCAAATTGTAGGCATATATTTTAAAGATACTGAAACAAGTTCAGCATAAAATTAATAATCTCCTAAAGTTGCTGGGTTTTGTGCTAATGCACTTTCTAATTAGGCATCATTTGGTGCTTTTCCATGCCAAGCATGCGTATGCATCATAAAATCAACACCATTTCCCATTTCTGTATACAATAGTATACAAACTGGTTTTCCTTTTCCTGTTAATGATTTTGCTTCTGCTAAACCTGCCAAAATAGCTTCTATATCATTACCTTTTTTTACTTCTAATACATCCCAACCAAAAGCTTCAAATTTTGCTTTGATGCTTCCCATTGGTAAAACATCGTCTGTAGCACCATCAATTTGTTTTCCATTTAAATCGATTGTAGCAATTAAATTATCCACTTTTTTTCCAGATGCATACATAATTGCTTCCCAATTTTGCCCTTCTTGTAACTCTCCATCTCCATGCAAAGTATACACAATTTTATCATCACCATTTAATTTTTTAGCTTGTGCTGCCCCTAAAGCAACAGACATACCTTGCCCCAAAGAACCAGATGCAATTCTAATTCCTGGTAAACCTTCATGCGTTGTTGGGTGTCCTTGTAAACGTGAATCAATTAATCTAAATGTTGATAATTCTTCTACTGGAAAAAAACCACTATGAGCCAAAACACTATAAAAAACTGGAGAAATATGTCCATTTGATAAAAAGAATAAATCTTCATTTTTACCATCCATAGTAAAGTCTGTAGAATATTCCATTACCTCTTGATACAAACAAGTAAAAAACTCAGCACAACCTAAAGAACCTCCTGGATGACCAGAATTTACTTTGTGTACCATTCTTAAAATATCTCTACGAACCTGTTGTGTAAAATCTTGTAACTCTTTTGTTGTTGGCATTTTTATAAAATTTTAGCTTGACAAAAATACAAAAGTGATTGAATAAGAAATGGCATAAATCCTTATTTATTTTAGATTTTTACACGCATATTATTATGTTTTCTGCTTCTTCTTTTTTGCTGCAGGAAACAATACATTGTTTAAAATTAAACGATATCCAGGTGATGTAGGATGCAAATCTAATTCTGTTTTCGGGTCACCAACTCTGTGTGTATAATCTTCAGGATCATGACCTCCGTAAAAAGTAAACATGCCTTTTCCTTTGGTTCCATGAATGTATCTGGCTTCTCTATTTACTTTATTCTCACCCAAAACTAACACATTACTTTTTACTGTACTTCTATCAAAAGAAGTGGTTTGCCCCATAAAACCTTTAACTAAAATGGTATGATTTTGTGTTAACATGGTAGGTACAGGATCCCATTTTGCAGAAAATTCAATCAACGAAAAATAATCTGAAGTTTTAGGAATTCTACGTTTACGAGTCATATCAATAGAAGAAAACTCGTAAGTAATTGGATTTCTTTCTAACTCAAAATTTGTAAAAGCAAAGGTTTTATTATAGTTGATTTTAGACTGATAATTTGGAGTTGAGGCATCTCCATCAAACATCGCTTCTGCAATATCTACCCCTTCTGCTGCTAAAGCAATATCAAAACTATCTGTTGCAGAACACATGGCAAACATAAAACCACCACCAATAACATAATCTCTAATTTTTTTTGAAACAGCTAATTTTTCTTCAGATACTTTATTGAAACCTAATTCTGTAGCCAATTTTTCTGCATCTTTTTTACCTTGTATATACCAAGGTGTGGTTCTAAAAGAACCATAAAACTTACCATATTGACCTGTAAAATCTTCGTGATGCAAATGCAACCATTCGTATAACAGTAGTTTATCTGATAAGACTTCTTTATCATAAATAACATCAAAAGGAATTTCTGCATAGGTTAACACCATGGTAACTGCATCATCCCAAGGCATTTTATCTTTTGGAGAATACACTGCAATTTTTGGTGCTTTTTCTAAAGTTACTGCATCTTGATTAGAAGATGGTGAAGCTATTTCTTGCAATATTAATTGCGCTTTTGCATCTGAAACTATTTGATAAGAAACGCCTCGAATTCTGCATTCGTTTTCTATAGCTTTGTTGTTTTCAATTAAAAAAGCACCTCCATCATAATTTAATAACCACTTTGATTTTAAACCTGCTTCTAATCCAAAATAGACAATTCCGTATGCTTTTAAATGGTTTCTTTGGTTATCATGATTCATAGGCACATAAATAAAAGATGCACAAATTGAATTTGAGATAAATATTAGTAAAAGTATAAGTAGCTTTTTCATAAATCAAATGTAATAAAAAGGTTTTCAACTCTAATTTCTTTAACTATCTTTTATGGGTTTTGAATACATTGAAGTTCATACCTTTGATTTTTAAAACTATTATTTTAAAATATACTTAGTAAAATGGATACAATTAACTGGGGAATTATTGGTTGTGGTGACGTTGCCGAAGTAAAAAGTGGTCCTGCATTTCAGAAAGTAAAAAACTCGAAACTAATTGCTGTTATGCGAAGAAATACTGAAAAAGCAGAAGATTTTGCAAAAAGACATAAAGTTGCTTTTTGGTTTGATGATGTTGATGAATTATTACAACACCATGCAATAAATGCTGTGTATATTGCTACACCACCTTCAACGCATTTAGAGATGGTAAAAAAATGCTTAGATGCTAAAAAATTTGTGTATTTGGAAAAACCGATGACCTTAAATTTTTCTGAAGCAAAAGAATTAGATAAAATCACTACCAATAATGATAAGGTAGTTATTGCTCATTACAGACGAAGATTACCTGCTTTTGAAAAGGTAAAAGAATTAATTGAGACTAATATTATTGGTAAAATACAATTTGCAGACATACAAATTCTACAGGCTAAAAATAATAGTATTATTGCTAAAACAGAAACAAACTGGAGGTTAAAACCAGAAATTTCTGGTGGTGGATATTTTTACGATATTGCACCTCATCAGTTAGATTTAATGTATTATTATTTTGGTGAAATTAAAAATGCGAAAGGTTTTTCAACTTCATTTAAAAATAATAATGTAAATGATTTGGTGAATGGAATTATTGAGTTTAAAAATGGCATTCAATTTAGAGGCGTTTGGAACTTTAATGCTTCTGAAAAGGATACAAAAGACGAATGTAAAATATATGGAGAAAAAGGTACAATTACGTTTTCATTTTATGGTGAAAACGTATTGGTTGCTACCAATGAAATTGAAGAAGTTTATAATTTTACGAATCCAAAACATGTTCAACAACCTATGATTCAGCAAACTGTGAATTATTTTCTAGGTTTAGATAAAAATCCTTGCACCGTAAAAGATGGTGTTACTATAATGAAAACAATGGAACTTTTTACAAAATAAAATTAGTTACCATTTAAAAAGGAACATCATCAGAATCATCACCAAAGGCATCTTTAGGCTCAATTCTTTGATTGATAGAAGTATCATTATCAAAAGGATTGTTCATAGACGATTGAAATTCTGAACTAAAACCTTCTTCTAAATCAGAGAATTTTGCCAAATGGCCTGTAAACTTTAAACGAATATTATCTAAACCACCATTTCTATGTTTGGCTACAATAAATTCTCCTTGTCCTTCACAAGGTGTGTGCTCATCATCATCCCATTCTGTCATTCCATAATATTCTGGTCTAAAAATAAAACTTACAATATCTGCATCTTGTTCAATGGCTCCAGATTCACGTAAATCGGATAATAAAGGTCTTTTAGAACCTCCACGAGTTTCTACAGCACGTGATAACTGTGAAAGTGCAATTACAGGCACAGACAATTCTTTTGCTAATGCTTTTAAGTTTCTAGAAATCGTAGAGATTTCTTGTTCACGATTACCTCCACCTTTTCCATTTCCTCCTGCTGTCATCAGCTGTAAATAATCAATTACAATAATTCTTACGTTGTGCTGAGACACTAAACGTCTTGCTTTTGCACGTAAATCGAAAATTGAAAGTGATGGAGTGTCATCAATAAAAATAGGTGCATCAGATAAACGTTTTACTTTTACGTTCAACTGTTCCCATTCGTGTGGCTCTAAGTTTCCTTTTCTTAATTTTTCTGAAGTTAATCCTGTTTCAGAAGAAATCATCCTTGTAATTAATTGTACAGAAGACATCTCTAAAGAAAATACAGCGACAGCGTGATTAAAATCAATCGCCATATTTTTAGCCATAGAAATTACAAAAGCTGTTTTTCCCATACCTGGACGTGCAGCAATGATAATTAAATCAGATGGTTGCCAACCTGAAGTTAACGCATCTAATTTGGTAAAACCTGTTGCCAAACCAGACATTCCTTCTTGATTTCCAATTTCTTGAATCTTTTTCAAGGCTTGTTTTACAAGAGACCCTGCATCTTCACTACTCTTTTTTAAATTCCCTTGGGTTACTTCGAACAATTTCCCTTCGGCTTCATCTAACAAATCAAAAACATCCGTAGATTCATCATAAGAACTTTCAATAATTTCTGAGGAAATTGAAATTAATCTACGTTGAATGTATTTCTGTAAAATGATTCTTGCATGGAATTCAATATGCGCAGAAGAAGCAACTTTTTGCGTTAAACGAATTAAATAAAAATCACCACCAACCATTTCTAACTTTCCATTCTTTTTCAACAAGTTAGACACTGTTAATAAGTCGATTGGCTGTGAATTTTGGAACAATTCGTAAATAACTGCATAAATTTCTTGATGCTTGGCATCGTAAAAAGCATCAGAATGTAAAATATCAATTACATCATCAATTCCTTTTTTATCAATCATCATAGCACCCAATACAGCTTCCTCTAATTCTACTGCCTGTGGTGGTATTTTACCTTTTTCAAGGCTTATAATTCTTGATTTATCAATCTTTTTACCTGCTATCGTATTCGTTTTTTCCATTATTACAAAAGTAATTTTTTAGGTTGATGATTCCCCAAAAAATAGCACTTTAATTTGTTGACAATTATTGTAAACAAAATTGTTATTATCTTGTTAATAACCAGTGAACTTCTATTTTGATTTGCTATTTTTACAGGGATGAAGTGGAACAAATCTCATATTTTACTTGCAATTTTCTTGCCAATTCAAGTGCTTTTGGTGCAACTTGCAGCAAAAAACCCAGCTTTTATTGAACGTTATTATTCAAACGGAATTTATCCTTACATTTCTTCGTTTTTTAGAGTTGTTTTTGGGTGGATTCCTTTTTCTTTTGGTGATGTATTACTTGCATTTGGACTCTTTATTTTTCTGCGTTTTATATTTCGATTGATAAAAACAAGATTCCGCAATTTTATTCCAAAAATAATTCATTTTGTAGCGGTTTTATCAATCATCTATTTTTGTTTTTACTTGTTTTGGGGCTTAAATTATTACAGAGAACCTTTAGCCAAAAACTTAAATTATCAACAAAAAAAGTACACTACAAAACAATTACAAAAGGTTACAGAACACATTATTACAAAATTAAACAGGCATCAAGTAAAAATTACTAAAAACGATACTTTACAAGTTAAAAATCCGTATCAACCTAAAGAAATGTATACAATGGCTGCTTTAGGTTATCGTAATTTAGCCCAAGATTATCCTCAATTAGCTTATCAATTTTCATCTATAAAAAGTTCGCTGATGAGTTTATTACAAAGTTATAATGGTACTTCTGGGTATTTAAACCCTTTAACTGGTGAAGCGCATGTAAATGATAAAATTCCAAAAACAAGTTACCCAACAACTACGTGCCACGAAATGGCGCATCAAATTGGTTTTGCTGCAGAAAATGAAGCTAATTTTGTAGGTTTTTTAGCGGCGAATTATAATGATGATGTTTACTTTAAATATGCAAGTTATAGAATGGCTTTTGGGTATTGTATTCGAGAAATTAGAAAACGTGATCCTGAACTATCTAAGACACTTTGGCAAAGCGTACACAAAGGCATTATTAAAGATTTTAACGCTAGCTATCAGTTTTGGCAACAATATCAAAACCCTTTTGAACCAATAGTAAAAAAAGGGTATAATGCATATTTAAAAGCCAACAAACAAGCCAAAGGAGTTGAATCTTATAACTATGTGGTAGATTTGTTAATCTCTTATTTTGAGACCTCAGAAAAGCGTTAGATATTCTTAAAAAATTGTTAAAAAATCACCTTTTAACATTTAACAAATTGCTTATGAATAAATTTAGCGATAATTCAAATAATTCAAATACATGAAAAAACTTTTATCATTACTGTTTTTCTTGTGTCTTGGTGTCATACAAGCTCAAGATTATTTTCCTACGGATGCAGGAGTAAAAACAACAGAAAACTCAACCTTTGCATTTACCAATGCTACTATTTATGTAACGCCAACTGAAGTTATAAAAAAAGGAACTTTACTTATTAAAGATGGTAAAGTTGTAGCTGTTGGAAAATCTGTTAAAATTCCGAATGGCACAAAAACAACAGATTTATCTGGCAAATCTATTTATCCATCATTTATTGATATTTATACAGATTTCGGAATTGCTAAACCAAAAAGAGAAAGAAGCAACTCTAGAATTACACAATATGCTGCAACTAGAGAGGGATACTATTGGAACGACCATATAAGACCAGACACCAACCCTATTGAAAATTTTAAATTTGATAACAAAAAAGCCAAAGATTTAATTAATGCTGGTTTTGGAGCTGTAAACACACATTTACACGATGGTATTATTCGTGGTAATGGACTTTTAGTGGCATTAAATCCGAATTCTACAGATGCTTACAGAATCTTAGATACCAAATCTGCACAATTTTTATCGTTTTCTAAAAGCGTAAAATCAAGACAAGCTTATCCTGGTTCTCGAATGGGAGCTATGGCTTTATTGCGTCAAGTTTATTTAGATGCAGACTGGTATGCAAAAGGCAATATGCAAAATAAAGACATGGCTTTAGAAGCCTTAAATAGCAATAAAGACTTAGTTCAAATTTTTGAAACTGGCAATCATTTAGATGCTGTGAGAGCAGATAAAGTTGGTGATGAATTTTCAATTCAATATACCATTGTAGGTTCTGGTGATGAATATGAACGTGTTGCAGACATCAAAGCAACCAATGCTAATTTTATAATTCCTATTAATTTTAGCAATGCTTTCGACGTTTCTAATCCGCTTTTAGCGCAACAAATTTCTTTACAGGATATGCGTAAATGGAATCAAGAACCTTCTAATTTAAGTGTTTTAGCTAAAAATGGAGTGAATTTTGCTTTAACAACACACAAATTAAAATCTGTAAAATCATTCCATAAAAATTTACAAAAAGCCATTAAATACGGTTTTGATAAGGAAAAAGCATTAGCTGCATTAACCACAATACCTGCAAATATTATTGGAAACACCGCTATTGGAAATTTAAATAAAGGGAGTTACGCAAACTTTATAATAACTTCTGGTGATATTTTTGACACAAAAACAACAATGTATGAAAATTGGGTACAAGGTGATAAAAATGTAATTAATGATATGAACATTCAAGATATTACAGGTACCTATGTAATGGCTGTGAATGATAAAAGTTACGAATTAGTTATTTCTGGTAAAGCTGCCAAACAAACAGGAACAGTTACACTAGATAGTGCGAAAGTAAAATCTAAATTTTCATTTAAAGATGATTGGATTTCTATCACTTTAAACGAAAATACGGGGTATACTAGAATGATGGGGAAAGTTATTAATAACGCAGGAATTATTCAAGGAACTGCTTACGATAGCGAAGGAAATGAAACCTCATGGTCTGCAGGAAAAGTGGTTAAAAAAGACGATAACAAGAAAGATTCTAAAACCAATTCTGAAGCTAAGAAAAAGAAAGAAGACGAAGCTGTAACTGTTTTACCTGTAAGTTACCCTAATATTGGTTTAGGTAATTTCACGCAACCTAAAACCGAAACTATTTTAATTAAAAATGTTACCCTTTGGACAAGTGAAGATGAAGGTATTTTAGAAAATACAGATGTTTTATTAGAAGATGGCAAAATTGCAAAAATTGGCAAAGAGCTAAAATCTAGAAAAGCAACTGTAATTGATGGTACAGGTAAACATTTAACTGCTGGTATTGTAGATGAACATTCTCATATTGCAGCATCTGCTATTAATGAATGGGCGCAAAACTCATCTGCAGAAGTAACTATAGAAGATGTTATAAATCCAAGAGATATTAATATTTATAGAAATATTTCTGGTGGTACAACCTCATCACAAATTTTGCACGGTTCTGCAAATCCGATTGGTGGTCGTTCTGCAATTATCAAACTAAAATGGGGAGAAAATGCAGAAAATATGATTTACGATAATACTCCTAAATTTATAAAATTTGCGTTGGGTGAAAACGTAAAACAATCTAGAAGTCCTAATGGCACACGTTTTCCACAAACAAGAATGGGTGTTGAGCAAATGTTTGTAGATTACTTTACCAGAGCAAGAGAATACGAAGCCAAAAAGAAAAGTGGACAACCTTATCGTAAAGATATTGAAATGGAAACTTTAGTTGAAATTTTAAATGGTGAACGTTTTATCTCTTGTCATTCTTATGTACAATCAGAAATTAATATGTTAATGAAGGTTGCAGAACAGTTCGATTTTAGAGTAAACACATTTACACACATTTTAGAGGGTTATAAAGTGGCTGATAAAATGGCGGAACATGGTGTTGGAGGTTCTACTTTTTCAGATTGGTGGGCCTATAAATATGAGGTAAATGATGCCATACCTTACAATGCTGCCATAATGCACAATGCAGGCGTTACTGTAGCGATTAACTCGGATGATAGAGAAATGTCGCGTCGTTTAAATCAAGAAGCTGCGAAAACCATGAAATATGGTGGAATGTCTGAATTAGAAGCATGGAAAACAGTTACAATCAACCCTGCAAAACTATTACACATAGATGACAGAGTAGGAAGTATAAAAGAAGGCAAAGATGCTGATGTTGTTTTATGGACAGCGCATCCTATGTCTATTTACACTAAAGTTGAAAAAACAATTATTGATGGAAAAGTGTTTTTTGACAGAAATGAAGATCTTAAAAAACGAAAAGCAATCAAAGAAGAAAAAAGCACATTAATTAATATGATGTTAAAGGAAAAAATGGGTGGAGGTAAAACCAAAGCACCTATGAAAAGAAAAGACAGAAACTTTGAATGTGATACTTTAGAAGAACTAAAAAGCTAAAAAAATGATAAAAAAAATAATATATAGTTTACTGTTTTTCTTTATAGTAGGAAACATAAACGCACAACAAACTCCTGCTAACAAACAAAGCACTGCTATCTCTATAGAAGGCGCAACTGCACACTTAGGAAATGGCAAAGTAATAGAAAACTCATTAATAATGTTTAATGAAGGTAAACTTACTTTTGTAGGCTCTGCAATGGCTAAAATTGCTAGGCAAGGAACCATAATTGATGCAAAAGAACATCACGTATATCCTGGATTTATTGCAGCAAACGCAACATTAGGACTGGTAGAAATTGATGCAGTAAAAGCAAGTGATGACGAAGATGAAATAGGCCCAAACAACCCACATATTAGAAGTTTAATTGCTTATAATGCAGAAAGTAAAGTTGTGGAATCTATGAGACCCAATGGAGTTTTAATGGCACAAATTACACCCAGAGGTGGTACTTTTTCAGGCACATCATCCATTGTTCAATTAGATGCTTGGAATTGGGAAGATGCAGCTATAAAGGTTGATGATGCTATTCACATGAATTGGCCTGGTAGTTTTACAAGTGGCAGATGGTGGTTAGGAGAAGATCCTGCATTAAAAGCAGATCCTAAATATCCTGCAAACATTGGCAACATTAAAACCTATTTAACAAATGCTAAAAACTATTTATCTGGCACAAAAACAAAAACTCACCTTCCTTATGAAGCTACAAAAGGACTCTTTGATGGTACACAACGCTTGTTTATTCACGTAAGTGGAGAAAGAGAAATTACAGATGCTATAACAATTTCTAAAGACTTAGGCATTAAAAACATAGTTATTGTTCATGGTGAAGGAGCTGAAAGTGTGGCAGATTTATTAGTAAAAAATAATATTCCAGTAGTTTTAGACAGACCACATAGAAACCCAAATTCTGAAGATGATGCATATGATTACACCTACACTATAGCTAAGGTTTTAACCGATAAAGGTGTTGTTGTTAGTTTAGGAATGGAAGGTCAAATGGAGCGTATGAACACAAGAAACTTACCTTTTTATGCGGGTACTTTTGCTGCTCATGGTTTAGACAAAGAGGTTGCTTTGCAATTATTAACAGGAAATACTGCAAAAATATTAGGCATCGATAATATGGTTGGAACACTAGAGGTAGGAAAAGACGCCACTTTATTTATTTCTAAAGGTGATGCTTTAGACATGAGAGGAAATCAACTAACCAAAGCATTTATTCAAGGTAGAGATATTAGCCTAGAAACCCATCAAACAAAACTTTGGAAACGCTACAGTAATAAGTATAAAACAAAATAATTATAAATTATTAATACACAAAAGGCTCGCAAATGCGAGCCTTTTTAATGAAATTCATAATAATTAAAATATTTTATGATTCTTTTTCACAACTAAATTTATTCAAATAACAAAGACAAATACCTAATTACTAACAATGTAAATATCTAATAATTTTCAATTGTTCACAATACCTACTATTAGGTATATTTGTAATGATGAAAGAAATTACAAGCATTCAAAATAGTTACATTAAAAATCTTCTTAAACTTCAAGAAAAATCTAAAGAACGTAAAAAACAAGGATTGTTTTTAATTGAAGGTAAAAGAGAAATTGTTTTAGCCAATCAAGCTAATTATGAGTTTGATACTATTTTATTTCAATCAGATTTAATTTCAGAAGAAGAAATCGTACAACTAATTTCGGAAGAAATTCATCTGATAAAAATATCAAAAGAAGTTTACAACAAGTTAGCTTACAGAACCTCGACAGAAGGGCTTATTGCAGTTACAAAAACCAAAAATTTTTCTTTACAAAATATCAATTTTAAAAATTCAACTCCTTTAATTTTAATAGCTGAAAGTATTGAAAAACCTGGAAATATAGGGGCTTTGTTAAGAACTGCTGATGCTGCCAATGTTGATGCTGTTTTTATTGCCAATCCAAAATCAGATGTATACAATGCAAACGTAATTAGATCTAGTGTTGGTTGTTTGTTTACCAATCAAATTGCAGTAGGTACATCAGAAGAAATCATCACTTTTTTAAAAGAGAAAAATATTAATATCTACAGTGCTACATTGCAAAACTCAAATGAATATCATAAAGAAAACTACAAAAAATCGTCAGCCATAGTTGTTGGTACTGAAGCAACTGGCTTATCAGAAATTTGGCGAGAAAATGCTACACAAAATATAAACATCCCAATGCAAGGCAAAATTGACTCTATGAATGTGTCTGTTGCTGCAGCAATTGTTATCTTTGAAGCTAAGAGACAACGAAATTTTAAATGATAAGACATGAAAATACTAGGTTTTGATATAGGAGGCTCAGGAATAAAAGCTGCTGTTGTAGATACCAAAACAGGAGAGTTGCTAACAGAAAGACACAGAATTCCCACCCCAAAACCAGCTACTCCAGAGGCTGTTGCAAAAGTGGTAAAGGAAATGGTGCAACATTTTGATTGGAAAAAAGCGGTTGGCTGTAGCTTTCCAACAACAATTGTAGATGGTAAATGCATTCATTCAGGTAATTTAAGCCCTAAATGGTTAAATGTTAAAGTGGATAAGCTATTTAAAAAAGAAACCAAACTCCCTTTTTACATTAGTAATGACGCAGATTTAGCTGGTTTAGCAGAGGTAAGTCTAGGTGCTGGTAAAAATGAAGAAGGAGTAACCATTGTAATTACCATTGGTACAGGAATTGGCTCTGGTTTGTTTTATAAAGGTTCTTTAATACCTAATTTAGAGTTGGGTAAAATGTTGCATTCTAATGGTAAAATTATTGAATTGTATACTGCAGATTCTGTAAGAAAACGAGAAGAGTTGACCTTAAAGCAATGGGCTTTACGTTTTGATGAATTATTAGAATATGTAAGGATCGTTTACTCGCCAAGCTTAATTATTTTAGGTGGCGGAATTAGTAAAAAATATGACGATTTTAAAGAGTATTTAGCAACAGATGTAAAAGTTAAAGTTGCCGAGTTTAGAAATAATGCTGGTATTATTGGTGCTGCTATGTATGCACATAAACAGATAAAGTAAATTCCACTTATTTTACTATTTTTTTATCGACTAATTTTTAAAAATTAGTCCATAAAAAAACCGAGAATACCTTCGATTTTAAAGTTCTGAAATCGATTAATTTTATAATATTAATGATGTTCAATAAATGAAACCCACTACACTATTTTATATTCTAATAGCTATTCTTATCCTTAGTTTTATTATTGATAAAATTTTAGACGCCTTAAACACAAAACATTTTGATGATAAGCTTCCTGAAAAGATAGCAGATGTTTATGATGAAGCTGAATACAAAAAATCGCAAGCCTACAAAAAAACAAATGCAAAGTTTTCTAATTTAACATCAACCTTTTCAATAATTTTAACTTTAGGGTTCTTTTTTTTAGATGGATTTAAATATGTTGATGATTTTGCAAGAAGTTTTACCAACAACCCAATTTTAGTGGCTTTAATTTTCTTTGGAGTTATAATTTTGGGCGCTGATATTTTAACGACTCCTTTTTCTTATTACAAAACTTTTGTAATCGAAGAAAAATTTGGGTTTAATAAATCTACAAAAAAAACATTTTGGTTAGATAAATTAAAAGGTTGGCTCATGTCATTGATTTTAGGAGGAGGAATTTTAGCACTTATCATTTGGTTTTATCAATTTGCTGGAGCCGATTTCTGGATATATGCATGGGTTCTAGTGGCTGTTTTTTCGCTTTTTATGAATATGTTTTATGCAAAACTAATTGTGCCACTATTCAATAAACAAACTCCTTTAGAAGATGGCGAATTAAAAACTGCTATCGAAAAGTACGCTAAAAAAGTAGGTTTTACACTCAATAATATATTTGTAATTGATGGCTCTAAACGTTCTACAAAAGCCAATGCCTATTTTTCTGGATTTGGTACTCAAAAAAGAATCACACTTTTTGACACTTTAATAAATGATCTAAATACAGATGAAATTGTAGCTGTTTTAGCACACGAAGTTGGACATTACAAAAGAAAACACATCATTTTTAACTTGGCTTCCTCTATCCTACTCACAGGTTTTACCTTGTTTATTTTATCACTTTTTATCAATTCATCTATTTTATCAGAAGCTTTAGGAGTTGCTACACCAAGTTTTCATATAGGCTTAATTGCATTCGGAATTTTATATTCACCAATCTCAGAAATTACAGGCTTATTTATGAATTATATGTCGCGTAAATTCGAATATCAAGCAGATAATTATGCTAAAGAAACCTTTGCTGGTTTGCCTTTAATTACATCACTTAAAAAATTATCTAAAAACAGTTTGAGTAATTTAACGCCACATCCTGCTTACGTTTTTATGCATTATTCTCATCCTACTTTGTTGGAAAGAATTGAGAATTTAGAGCGTTAATTTAAACATAAATTTCAATAAGATATTGTTATACAGATTGTAGATAAGGTTTATGAAATTCAAATCATTTTTTTTGAGCCAGAGTTTCATCATTTTTTTAAAATTTAAAAAACTTATTTTTTGGTTGTTAAAATAGTTATTCCTAAATTCACTTAGTCTTAGAAGCAGAGATTATGGAATATACAGCAACCATAGAAGAAGAAAATAAAGAGATTGCAAATCGTTACAAAGATTTGTTAAAAGGTACTTACGAGGTTTTATCTAAAGAAGATAAAGACTTGATTAGGAAAGCCTTTGATATTGCTGTAGATGCACACTCTAAACAACGAAGAAAAACAGGCGAACCGTACATTTTTCATCCTATTGCTGTAGCTAAAATTGTAGCTATGGAAATTGGCTTAGGGGCAACCTCAATTGCAGCTGCTTTGTTGCATGATGTGGTAGAAGATACTGAGTACACCATTGATGATATGGAGCATATGTTTGGCGAAACTATTGCTAGAATTGTAAACGGATTAACCAAAATATCTCGTTTAAATAAAGAGCAAGATGCTTCCATACAAGCAGAAAATTTTAGAAAAATGCTCTTAACGCTGCATGATGATGTAAGAGTTATTTTGATAAAAATTGCAGACCGATTGCATAATATGCAAACTATGGATGCTATGCCTTCGCATAAACAAGTTAAAATTGCTTCAGAAACTTTATACATTTACGCGCCTTTAGCACATAGATTAGGGTTGTACAACATAAAAACTGAATTAGAAGATTTAGGATTAAAATATACTGAGCCTGAGGTCTTTAATAGCATTATTAATAAAATAAAAGAAAGTAAAGAAGAGCAACAAGCATACTTACAAGAGTTTTCTAAAATTTTAGGAAATGATTTAACTAAAGAAAACTTTGATTATGAAATAAAAGGACGATTTAAATCCATTTTTTCTATCAGAAAAAAAATGCAAAAGCAAAATGTAACTTTTGAAGAAGTTTTTGATAAGTATGCCATAAGGATAATTTTTAAGCCTATCTCAAAGGATGTAAAACATGATGCTTGGAAAATTTACTCGATAGTAACAGATAATTTTAGACCTAATCCTGCACGTTTAAGAGATTGGATTTCACAACCCAAATCTACAGGCTATGAAGCGCTGCATATTACTGTTATTGGTCCAGATGCAAGATGGGTAGAAGTTCAAATTCGTTCAGAACGAATGAACGAGATCGCAGAAAAAGGGTATGCTGCACACTTTAAATACAAACAAGGTGCAGATAATGAAAGTGGTTTAGAAACTTGGCTTAATAAACTAAAAGAAACGTTAGAAAATCAAAATATAAATGCAGTAGACTTTGTTGAAGATTTTAAACTCAATTTATACGCAAAAGAAATTTATGTTTTTACTCCTAAAGGAGACTTAAAATCGTTACCAAAAGATGCCTCTGCCCTAGACTTTGCATTCTCTATTCACACCGATGTTGGTCTTAAGTGTAGAGGTGCAAAAGTAAATGGTAAATTAGTGCCTTTAAGCCATACTTTAAAAAGTGGTGACCAAATTGAAGTTATTACCAGTTCTACAAATAAACCGAACTCTCGATGGTTAGATTTTGTAATAACAGCAAGAGCAAGAACTAAAATAAGAGCTGCATTAAAAGAAGAAGAAAAATTAATTGCAGAGGAAGGTAAAGCCATTTTAACACGTAAATTACGTCATTTAAAAATACCTTTTAACGAAAAAACCATCAATGAATTGGTGGTGTATTTTAAATTAAAAACCAGTTTTGACTTATTTTATAGGTTTGGTAATGGTGCCATAGATAACACACAACTTAAAGCATTTGTTAATCAAAGAAATAGTACAATTTTAAATTTCTTTAAAACCAAATTAAGAAGAAGCCCATCTAATACCGAAGTTGAAGATACTTCTGATGAAGTTAATAGTAAATATGATGCCTTAGTTTTTGGTAAAGAAGAAGAAAAATTAGATTACAAATTATCTAAATGCTGCAACCCTATTTCTGGTGATAAAGTTTTTGGTTTTTTAACCATTAATGATGGTATTAAGGTTCATAAAATGAATTGTCCCAACGCAATTTCTTTACAATCTAATTACGCCTACAGAATCATGAAAGCTAAATGGATTGATTCTACAAAACAAGACTTTAAAGCTGTTTTACAAATAAACGGAGTTGATCACGATGGTATTGTAAACAACCTAACAAGAATTATTTCTAGCAGTACAGGTGTGTATTTGCACAAAATAAATATTTCTGGTGATGAAGGTATTTTTGACGGAAAAATATCATTAAGTGTAAAAAACAGTTCGCAATTAACTAAGTTAATTAAACGAATAGAAAAGGTTGAAGGTGTAAAAAAAGTTGAACGTGTTAATAGAATGTAAATATCATTTTTATAAAAGTGCATTTTAATTCAGAAATAACTGTAAATTTGTTTTTTCGTAAAATGTAAAACGATGAGTAGTTCTCAGGACAACCAAGAAATAGTTAAAAAAGTTTTTACCTCTTATTTACAAGAGCATAA
>NZ_CBFHZT010000014.1:0-65597 GCF_965660385.1 Polaribacter sp. | reverse complement strand
ACATGTTAGTTTACACAAAAAAAATCCGAACATTGCTGTTCGGATTTTCTTATTATATAAAGTATAAAACTTATTGCTTTATAAATTTAGCAGTACCTGTAGTACCATTTACATCGTATTTAACTAAATAAATACCAGTGTTTAAATTAGAAATATCTAAAGAAGCATTTGTTTTGTTAACATTAACACTCATTACTTTTTTACCTAATACATTAAAAACATCTGCTCTTTGAATAGTTTCTTTAGCAGAAATATTTAATCTATCTGAAGCTGGGTTTGGATACATTGAGAACCCTAATAATTCATTGTTTTCTACACTAGCGGTTGGTGCTCTATAGGCATATAAATTGTCATACCAAACCGAGTTTGCCATATTACTTGTTATACCGAATTCTTTAAAACCATCAAAACCAGTTAAGTCCACAGCTACGTCCACGCTTATCCATTTTCCAGCCTCTAATGCTGGATCAGTACCAATATTAAGAAGAACTTCATTCGCAGCTCCACCAGGCTGTTGAACAAACTTTAAGTTAAAAACAGCAGGTGTTACATCATATCCATCTGCAATGTAAATATCTACGTGTAAATTTGTAAAAGCAGAAGCATCTATACCAGCATCTAAAACAATACCTTGACATGCATTTGCTTTGTAAGCCATAGTTGCGTTATTTTCGATCATAACCTCTTCAATGGAATTAGAACCACACCAACCAGCATCAAAATTAGCTGCAATATCAGTGTATGCATCACTATATAATGAAATTACATCCCAAGCATTTCTTGTTGGTGGTGTTGGAGCTGCTGTTGTTGGAGCTTTACCTGAATCATCGACTGGATCTGCAGGTAAACCTTTAAGATTTTTTATATAAAAAATTCTACCATCAGGAGTTCCATAACCATTAGCTCCAGTATCCCAATTAATATGTAATGCAAAATCAGAATAATCTCCATTAGCTGGGCCTTGTCCATCTAAGGTTTGATCAAAAGTGAACGTTAAAGTTTCCCATCCTGAACCAGAGTGACTTACAGAAGTTACTGCGTTTGGTGCTCCTGCAATACCACCTTGAGCTTTTGGTGCAATTGTTATTGCTGTAGTTGAATAAACATCTAATTGCATAGACAATTGTGTAGCAGAAGTTAAAGTATAATTGCCTGTTAAAACAACGTTTATACCTTGCCAAACTTCACCTGCACCATCTGTACTTGTAATTTTTACTACTTGAGTAGATGCATCTGTTGGATCTGCATCATACGCTGCACTAGTGCCTCCAAAAGCACCTTCATACCCAGTACCATTAAATGATTCTAATAAATCATAAGTTTGTGAAAACCCAATTGATGATATCAAAAGGGCAAATAATAATGTAATTTTTTTCATAATTGTTATATATTTAAAACGTTATACTACAATATTAACTCAATTATATTCATTTTTACCATTTACAACCACAACAAAAAACATACAACACGTTATAGTACTAATATTATTAAAAATTCCTTTGTATGTAAGGGATACATGAAATATATTGCTATGTTAATTTATTGAATACAAATCCATAAAAAAATGCTTGTATGGGTAATGTATAGTAATGAAAAGTCGATGTTGGGTGGATTTAGATATTAGTATTGGTGTTAAAAATTAAAAAAGCTCTATAAATTAATATTTTATAGAGCTTTTAAATTTAAGTAGGGTACTAAACCATAAAGTGTGTAAGTAAAGTTATTCTGAAATTTTTCTAGAGCAATATTTAGATTGCTCCATGAGGAAAAATTTCGGAAATAACTTTACGATTAAATTATCACTAAATTTATAAACACACATTTATTATGAAAACAGAAGATTTATTAAGCGAAGATTTTTTAAAACAATTTAAAACAGGCTCAGAACTCACCAGTTTTATAGAACAACTTCACAAACGAGGAGTAGAGAAAATTAGATATTGAAACAAGTTCAATACAGGAGGCGAATTAGACGCGCATTTAGACTACGCAAAACACCAAAAAAGCAACAATCCTAATTCACGAAATGGTTATGGTACAAAAACCATTAAAACCCAACTAGGAGAAACCAACATCCAAGTTCCTAGAGACAGAGACAGCTCTTTTAATCCGATGCTAATTAAGAAAAGAGAAAACATTGCAGATGGAGTAGAAAACATTATTATTTCTTTATATGCTAAAGGAATGAGCACCACAGATATTGAAGAACAAATCCGAGAAATCTATGATTTTAATATTTCAAGCTCTGCTATTTCAAGAATTACAGACAAAATTACATCCGATATTATTGCTTGGAAAAACAGACCTTTAGAAGCTACTTATTTGATAGTGTGGATATTTGAGATTAAGAAAAGAAAGCGTAAGCTTTCTAATATAAAGGATTAAGGTTCGTGAAAACTCTAAAGTGATCAATAAAACTATCTATATTGCTGTTGGATTACGAGTTGATGGCAAGAAAGAAGTCTTAGGTTTATGGCTTGGTAAAAACGAATCATCTTCTTTTTGGATGACTGTTTTAACAGATATTAAAGCGCGTGGAACACAAGATATTTTAATTACAGCTACTGATAATTTAAACGGATTTACAGACACAATTAAAACTGTTTTCCCTAATTCAGTAACACAAATATGTGTGGTACATCAAATCAGAAACTTTTGTAGATATGTGGTATGGAAAGATAAAAAAGCCTTTACCAAAGATATGAAGCAAATCTATACTGCACCTACAAAAGAAGCTGCAAAAGCTGCTTTAGAAGACTTTAAGATTAAATGGAACTCAAAATATTCTTATGCCATTAAATCTTGGGAAAATAATTGGGATGAACTCACTGTTTTCTTTGATTTTCCATTAGAGATTAGAACCATTATTTATACTACTAATTTGATAGAAAACTTAAATGGAAAAATCAGAAAATACACCAAAAACAAACTCTCATATCCAACTGATGATGCAGTAATTAAATCTGTATTTTTAGCGCTCAGAGAATCCACAAGAAAATGGACAATGCCAATTAGAAATTGGGGTATTATTCTAAACCAATTTTTGGCTATTTTTGAAAACAGGATTAAACTATGAAAAGTTTAACCCTGTAATTTTAACTTACACACTTAGTGGGAAAGTGTCTTAAGTTGATAATTTTTAATTATTACCTATGAATGTTTTTAGGTGTTAAAACTTTAAGTTTTCATGTTTATCCCAAAGTCCCCAATAGGCTCCAACAACTCCTTCTGCTCCAACTTTCCAAGATTCATCAAAAGAGGAGAAATAAAAGATTTCAATATCATCTTTATTGGCCCAAGCCATAGCATTGATAAAGTATTTCATAGCGTTATCTGAAGACGAATGTGCACCTCCTAAACTTTCTCCTTGACTTGGCCAACCTGTTTCTGTAATAATTACTTTTTTACCTTTTGCAGCTTCTGAAGCTAAACCAAACATTTTTTGCATATGTGCTAAAGAATAATTGATATCACATCCTTCCCAATATGGGTAACAGTTAGATAAAATAACATCGCATGCTTCAGTAATTTTTGGTCTGTGTGCAAATTCGTAATACGCATCTACATAACCCACAGGTATATCCATGCCAGCTAAAGCTTTTTTAACTCTATGAATATAACTTAGTAATTCATTCTCTGTTAAGTCTTTACGATACATTACTTCATTACCAACTGCAGCAATATCTACACAACCCTCTTTTGCTAATTGAATTAAACCTTCAATCTCTTCTTCATTCTTTTCCATATCATCACCTAACCAAGCACCAACAAGGTTTTTAATTCCATGTTTTTTAGCCATTCTCGGAACATGTTCGTTACCTTCTATACATGAAAAAGAACGAATCCATTGAGTATGTGGTTTTAATATTTTTACTCTTCTTTCTACTTGTTCTTCTGTAATAGTATCACCTGGTTCTTGTCCATCTTCATACATACTAAAACAAATACCATGCATACCCGCATTTAAAGTATCTCTCCAAAGTTTTATTAAATCCTCATTAGATTCATATTTGCTAAAGTCTACACCTGAACTCTCTGAGTAGTTCGTTTTAAGTTTAAAATGATGATCTTCTCTATATGACATTTTTGTTTTTTTTGTTTTTATTTATAATTCTCCTCTTCGTTCTACTAACGTATCTTTTATTTCTTTAGCTCTACTTTCGCTTAAACTATACGTCCACATTACCCAAACAGCTAGAGCTGCAGTACCTGCAGGAACGATTATATCTGCAATTCTTAAATTGTTCATTGTTTCTAAAGACTGCTCTGTAACATTTGGATCAAAACCAACAATACTTAAAATTACACCACCTAATACCAGTGCCATAGATTGACCAATTTTTACCATTAACCAATAAATTGCACCAAATGTACCTTCTTTTCTTGGCATACCATTTTCTAATTCGTCTAAATCACATACATCTGCAGTCATAGACATCATTAATGTGAATAAGCCTCCCATACCAAATGCAAAAAACGGAATTGGTAAAAATATTAACCAAGGAACATCACTTCCAGGAGTGATACTAAACCAAGACATTCCAATACTATCTAAAAAAGGATTAATGGTTGTAAAAATAGAACTTACTCCAGCGTTTAAACTTTCGCCAAAACTTGTTTGATTAAATGTACTATTTAATTCTTTATCAAAACCCCACCATTTTAAAATATAACCTATAATTGAAATTATTGTAGAAATAATAAATGCTTTTCGTTTTCCCCATTTACTGGCCATTTTACTAATAATTGGTATTACAATAAATGCGGTAATCATTGCATTAATGGTATTGAACCAAGCTGGCCAAGTACCTGCAAGTTCGTAGCTACCACTATACATATAAAATACAATAATAAATACTCCAAAAGCGGCTACTAACTGAAAACCGTTGAATACTAAAAAAGTTGCACCACATAATTTCATAAATGGTTTATTTTTTGAAACTTGTTTAATTCCTTGCCATAAATCAATCATGTTAGATGCCAAAGATTTAAAGTTAATTTCTTTTCTATTTTCCATGTTCGCAGAGTCAATTCCCTTACAGAACAAAGCTGGTAAAACTCCGAAAACTACACATAAACCACCAACAATAAGTGCCATTGTTCTAACCCCTTCTGTTTGTGTATTAAACGTATTAGAATCTGGAATAATAACATATAACCATGGCACAATCATCCAAGCAATTTGCCCCATTGTATTTGAGAATGCCATTAATTTTGTACGTTCATTATAATCTGATGTCATTTCATAACCTAACCCTACTAATGGTGTTGCAAACATTGTGTTACCAATTAAAAATAACAATTGAAGTACCATTACATGCCAAATAATATAGGTTTGCGAAGCATCATCATCTATCTGCCACATTAAAAAGAAAAGAATACCACTAATTATGGCTCCAATAAAAATATACGGTCTTCTTCGTCCCCATTTAGATTTTGTATTATCTGAAATAAAACCCATTATTGGATCTGTAATAGAGTCAAATATTCTTGGTAAACCACCTAAAAGTCCTGCCCATAAAGGATCTACACCCCAAGCAGTAAGTAAAAAAAACTGAATAAAAACACCAAGTGTACCTGGTAAAATATTCAAAATAAAATGACCTGCTCCAAATGCAGATTTTTGACCAAATGGAACTTTGCCTCTAGAAGGAGTAGTAGATTTTGTTGACATTTAATATTTGTTTATAGTTATTTAATTTGAACTAGGAATTACAATAGTTTGTATTGCTTGTCCTTGAATTTTTAGATTTACATTTTTATGATTCAGCGATAATTGAATGTTTTTTGCACTTTCTTTTTCATTAAAAATAACTACTGCTATTGAACCATCAGGGTTTTCTGCTGCAGTTATCATTACATCTTTATCATTATAATTTACCCCGATTACTTTCGCCTCTGGTCTTATAAATGTGCTAAAATGAGCCATTGTATAGTATAAAGGTGTAAAATATACTTCATCGGTTTCTGGGTTAACAATAACTGGAGCAATACACCAATTTTTAAACCAATTTGGCCCTCCTTTAGTATCTAAAACCATATTCCAATCTATCCAACCATCTACATAATTGTTTAAACAACCAATAATATCTCTTGCATATCGATTTACAGGAGCATACTTTGGATGCATAGGTTTGTCTTTTTCAGGAGCCCAAGTAAAGCCCCAATCTGTGGCTTCTTTTTTCCAATACCAAGCATCATCTTTCCAAACTGGCACTTCTGCATCTATACAAGCTTCAGATTGAATTAAATATTTATTTGGTGCTTTTTTATGTGCATATTGTAATTCCTCTGGGTAATAATGAAAAGTACTTGCATACCAGTGAATTGCAGTACCATCAAAATACTTAGAAGTTGCATTGTTTTTATATTGAGCATCTACCCACTCTTTAAGATGTTCTCTATTTTGGTCATATCCCAAAATTTTAACTTCTGGATAATCGGCTTTAAGTTTTGGTCCCAAATGATGTTGCACAAAGTTGGTCATTTCATCTGGTGTAAAATGCATACTTTCCCAATTGTTACCATTTCCTAAAGGCTCATTTTCTACTGTAAAACCCCAAATATCAATACCTTCATTTTTGTAAGCAGTTACATATTTCGAATAAAATAGTGCCCAAGTATCATAATATTCTGGTAGTAATTTTCCTCCAACCCAATTGTTGTTATCCTTCATCCAAGGAGATGCTGTCCATGGTGATGTTAAAATTTTAAAACCATCTTTAGATACTTTCAAAGCATCTTTTATCATCGGAATGATATCATCTTTATCCTCCTCAACACTAAAATGCTCTAAGTTTTTATCACCTTCTACAGGAGCATAGGAATACTGACTTAATGAAAAATCGCAAGAGTTCATGTGAGTTCTTGTTAACGAGTATTTTGCACCACTTTCACCAAAATATGCTTCAATAATTGAATCTCTATTTTTTTTGCTTAACTGATTTAACAAGTAGGCTGTAGCTTCTGTAAAAGAACCTCCAAAGCCTGTAATAGTTTGTTTTTTTTGATCTGGAATTAATGTAACTTTTACAGTTGATGCTGCATTTTCATCCGCAGAAAAACTTTCTAATTTGGTTAAATTATTTCCGCTTGCAGAAGTTTCGTAAACCTCTACTACCAATTCTGCTTCTTTAGGTAAACAGCTTATAATCATAAATGATAAAAAAATATAAGATAAATAATTAGTTTGTTTCATTGTGATTTTTTTTATCTAGGATAATCTGTATTTGGAACCATCACTGTTTTCATCATTTCATCTTTATCGCCTCCAAAAGTTTTGGTTATTGTTTTTCCTCCTCTTGTTAATCCTTTAAAAGTACCTTGATCAACCAAATCCCAAATTGGGTATTTTGCTTCGCCTTTTAAATTAATTAATCCGAAATGATTTTCTGAACCTAAAGGATTTTGTGCATCTTTCCATTGTTCATCAAAAGCCTCAAAATAAAAACAAGCAATGCCTTCTTTATTCGTCCAATCTCTTAAATGTTTATAATACAAACCTTGTTTGTATTGATCTGTTGCTCTTGAGCCATTTACGCCATAATGACCAGAAGATATTGTTGCCCAACCTGTTTCGCCAATATGAACCGTTTTTGTAGTATCGATGCTATGTACATAATCTACAACTTTTTGATATAATTGCTTTGCTTTGTTCGCTGCTCTTAACATGGCTTTATCTACTTTCTCTATATCAGAAAGGTTTTGTTCATTTTCTGGCACTGTCCAAAAACCAGGCATATAATGCGTATAATGGTAAGGATAAGTATGCATCGAAACATAATCTACAGCCTTAATTAAATCTTCTAAATCTTTTACTTTATAGGTTTCATCACCTCCACCCCATGAAGAAAAATCATCTGAGCTCGTTATCCATACATCTTTAGAGAGTTCCCCTTCTTTTTTAAGATTTTGAAGATAATTCACCCATTTTAAAATTACATTAGGCTGCACAAAGTAACTGGTTGCCCACTTTACCATAGCTTCATTACCTACAGCAATTACCTTTACAATATCTGGATATTGATTTGCCAAAGCTACAGCTCTTGCAATTTCGCCTTCGTTTTCAGGACTTTCTATATCATGATTAGGTTCTTTATCTGTCCAAGCATTTAAACAATCTATCCAAGCGCCCAGCATTACGTACATTTCAAAATTTGCATTTTCTTTTTTTAACTGTGAAATTGCTTTTAAAATATTGGATGCATGAGGTAATTTGGGTTGCACATTATAGGTTCTTAAAATGCGAATGCCCATTGCGTGCATAATTTTTAAATCTTCTTTTAACTGAGGAATTGTAGGCTGAATTTCTCTAGAATTTTCTCTATAACCACCATACGAAATTGCTAAATACTTTGGATTCCCTAAAATTTCTGCTGCGGTTAAATTTTTCTTTGTTTTCAAAACTGTTTCTTCTTTTTTTTCTGATTTTACACAAGATATCATAGAAACTAAGAGCATTACATAAAGAAATGATTGTAATTTATTTTTCATTTTTTGTCTTATTTTATGATAAAATCTACTTTTTATAGAACGATTCTATGGTTAATATTGTAATCCATACCCTATTTTAAATAAAGGCTCTATAGTATCATCCCAAAAATTAGGACCATATTTACCTTTATAATCTGTTACTGATTTTGGCCAAGAATGTGGAAGTTTCCCTGAAAAATTATAATCTCCAAACAAAACGTCTGCTAAACCATCTCCTTCAGAACCCATTAACCAAGCAGCTACAAAAGCATCTGATTGTTTTATTTGTTCAGTTACCACTAAAGGTCTGCCAGAAACTAAAACCACCACTGTTTTAACACCTTTTTCTTGATAGGTTTTTATGTATTTTTGATGTTCTTCTGTTAAGGTTAATTCCAGCTGATTGGATTCATGACCAATGTCTCCAAAAAATTCTGCGTAAGGCATTTCACCAACCACAATAATGGCAACATCTGCATCAAAATGCTTACCTGTAGCATCTTTATCGAAAAAAACTTTACCTTTTGCATGTTTTTTAATGCCCTGTAAAATATTGGTAGCTCCTTTATAATTTTCTTTTTTTCCTTGCCAATCTACTGTCCAACCTCCTGATTGTAATCCTGATGAATTAGCATGCTCACCAACAACTACTATTTTTTTGGTTTCTGTAGATATTGGTAAAGTTTTTTGCTTGTTTTTTAATAAAACTAAGGATTCTCTAACCGCTTGCTTCGCCACTTTACGATGTGATTTAATACCAATTTTATTAACTAAAGTTGTATCTGGAAAAGGGTTTTCGAATAAGCCCAATCTAAATTTTTGTCTAAGAATTCTTCGAACAGCATCATCAATCCTAAAAATAGAAACAGCGCTATCTTGTACTGCTTTTTTTATTCCTTCTTGAAAATCATTTAAATCTCCATCAACAGCCATAATAACATCTACTCCAGCATTTACAACAGCAATTCCATTAAAACGAGAATAGGCTTTCCAATCTGAAACTAAGATTCCGTCGAATTGCATTCCCACTTTTAAAGTATCCGTTAACAATGCTTTGTGATTGTGCATTGAAGTTTCTGTAATGGAATTAAATGATGCCATTACAGCACCCACTTTTTCCTGAACCGCAGTTTTGTATGGAGGTAACAATAAATCTTTAATTTCATTAACCGTTAATGAAGTATTACCACCTTCTACACCAAAATCGGTTGCGCCATCGCCCACAAAATGCTTGGCAGTTGCCAAAACTGTAGTGGGGTCAGATAAATTACCTTGATGACCTCTCACAGAAGCTTTTGTTAATTTTTCTGTAAGAGCTGTAGATTCTGAAAATGCTTCGTAAACTCTACCCCATTTTTCATTAAACGGAATGGCAATACAAGGAGAAAACACCCAATTAAAACCAGTTGCTTGACTCTCTAAAGCTGTAATTCTGGCAATTTCTTCAACCAGTTTTTCATTTCCTGTTGCTCCTAAACCAATATTATGTGGAAAAATAGTTGCACCTTCATACGTATTTTGTCCATGAACAGCATCTACTGCAAAAAGTAGCGGAATACCTAATCTTGTTGAAAGTGCCTTTTTTTGAAGCGCTATAAAACGTTTTTGCCAATCTAAAGCGGTTTCACCAGGAGTTGGTCCTTGTGTGTGAATGATAGATCCTATAAATTTTTCAGTAACATGTGCATCTGCATCATCTTCAAAATGCCTAATTTGAGACATTTGTCCGATTTTTTCTTCTAAAGTCATTTGCTCTAAAAGTGCTTCTACTTTTTGTTCTATTTGCATTTCTTTACTTAAATTCATTTCTTTTTTACAGGAAATATATAAGCATAAAAAACAGTACAGACCGTATTTTAGCTTGTTACTTTTCATTCATCTTATTTTATAATCGAAACTTTTATATGACTGATTTCGTTGGTTCTATCAAATAATTTAGTGCTAATTTCTTTATTTAAAGAAAGGTTGTTAAATACTTCTGTAGTATCATTATTAAATAACACTTCAACAGATTCAGTATCTGATTTTACATAGACAATTGGTACTTGACAATACGTAAAACACAATTCATTTACACCAATATTTAATGCTTTTCTATCGCCTTTAACATCAACATAATTAAAAATTTGAGACATGTTTAAAAACTCGACATCCTTTAATAATCTTGGTTTAAAAATAACAGTACCTTCTTTTACGAAAACACCCAATTCTCCAAATCTACTTAACAAATCTTCTTTTACTTGACCTGTCATACCTGGTTGTTGTGCGCCTTTTGTTGCTGGGGTGTGTGAATAAGCATCTGTTGGAAAAGCACCATATAACTCTGGTGATTTATGTACACCAATACCTGCATTAATTTCGTAATAATGATCTAGCAATTTACCAATTACTGCTTCATCATCAATAGTATTAATGGCTAACAAACAATTTTCTTGAACAGCTACCAATAATTTAGATACCATATGCCAATAAATAGATCCTAAGCCTTCGTATCCGAAAAATGTTCCTGAACGACCTGTGAAAGATTTATGATCAAAAGTTTCTTCGAAAACTGCTAAAACATAGTCGGTTTCTTGCGTAACTAAATCTCCATATTCTTCAGACAGCTTTCCTAAACTTTCCTTTACACTATTGGCATTATTGAAATTTCCATTAAAATGATAATTGCCTAAAACATCTTTTTCTATAAGCGTATTATTTCCGTCAAGAACTAATTGTTGTAATAATTTAGAGTTCTCTACCTTTTCTGATGCAATATTGTTTTTATCTGTAAATCTTGGTAAATTTTTGTTTGGATATAAGATATAACTGTATTGATCTGGCCTAAATAAAGCAGAAGCTTTTAAACCATCTAACAAATCTAATGCTTGTTGTGGTGTTAAATATCCAGAACTTAATGCAGCTACTTGGCCTTCTAACATTTCGGACAGGTAAGAAATAGAAACCTCTTCATCATTTTCTATCGTCATTAAATTATAAGCATGATACATATTATCTGTACGTTTATTTGCACGAATACTATGCTCTAAATAATTTTTAGTGATTGCAAAAAAGTGTAATAATGATGCTTTTGTAATTTCTGCTTTTTGAGTTGAAAAACCATTTTCATACACCAATTCTCTATAGGTACTTGCTGGTTTTCCTAAACCATCTAAAACTCTCTTTCGTTCGTTGTTGGTTACATTTCTTGATAAAATTGTTGCGTTTTCATCTAATGTTTTTAAAATATCATTAAATAATGTAGCTACTTCATCTGAAATATGAATGTTGTTAACGTTTGTATTTTGCACTACGTTTTCAAAGAAATTGATAAACCTTCTTAGATAATATAAAGTAACCATAGAAACACCATTACCTACTAAGGCATTGTTGGCATCATTCCACTCTGGTCTTTGTGTATTTAACCAAATACCACCTTCTGGAATAAAATTGGATACTTTTGCCAAGACTGTTACTAATAACTTTTCTATTAAATTTACTTTATACGGATTGTTATTTTTGTCTCTTAACAAAGCGCCATCTGCACCAACTTCCTCTCTTCTTTTTTCAATTTCTTCTTGCAAACGGTGATTGAAATCAATGGTATCTTTAGAGTTTTTTAAAATATCCTCATACGATTTTATAACATAAGGCACATTTGCATACACAAAAATATCATCGTTAAATAATGCCGCTAATTTAGATGGATAGTGTTTTTCTATAAATTCTAAAAACTTTAACAAATAAATAATTTGATGATCTCCCCAATAACCAATATAAGACCATGGATCGTTTTCTTCGATAACTTCCCAATCAAAACCATCTTTGGTAACTCTGTATGGATTATACCCTTCAAAAGTAGTTGCGTTTAAGAACTTATGAATCATACTTTCTATAAACTGAGGATATGAATGTGCTAGTACTTCCCAGTTTTGAAAAATATCTCTCCAATTGCCTTCGTAATCTAATATTTTAGAGCCATCAATTTCACTTTTTGTATTGATGGAAAATTTATTCCAAGGTCTGCTTGGATCTCCATGCCTTCTACTAAATTTTAATGGCAAATACTCTAAACACAATCTTTTAAAATCTTTATCGGCATCATTTTCTGCTAAATCTTTAATAAATTGTAACGTAAAATTTTCTGGCAATGTTTTTAAAGCTGCTTTTTTAGCTTCAAATAATGGTTTATTTGCTTTGGATAAATAGGTGCTAAAATCATCTCTTTCAATGGTATAATTGTTATCAAAAATACCACCTCTCATAATATTAAAAAGAGTGTTTGAGAAATGTCTTGTATTGATTAGCGGATCGTTTGATAGTTGTAAACCATCTGAAGCAGCTACTAAATTGATTAAGTTTTTGGTACCTTGATTGATGCTTTTTTCTAAAAGCGATTCAATATTGGCATTACTCTTAATCAATTCTGAAATTCGAGTTACATCAGAAACAGTTTGATTTACATTCGCCACTTGCAACCAATTTTTATGGCTATTTGCAGCTAAAGAAATTTCAGCTTTTACTAAATAAGCCCCTTTTTCGGCTTTCATATCAACTTCTTGCTCAACTGCAATTCCCCTTCTAAAATTATTAAGTTGTAATGAAGATAAAAGATATGTTGGTTTTTCTATACCTAAAGACCAAACTAAGTTTGCTTTTAGGGCCTCACTTGGTTCAGCTTTATCAACAATTATAGCACTTAAAGCATAAATACCTAAACCAGAATCAGCTTCTAATTCGCATTTTTTATAAGCGTCTACCAAGTTACTGCGAATACCTTGAATATCTGAACCTACACCATAAGGCAAAAGATCTTGAAAACCATCTAATAAAGAAATTTGTAAATCATCTTTAGAAGCATTTGTTAAAGTTGCTTTTCTAACAAAGCCATATTCATCACTTGAATTCCACTCGTACTGAAAAGAAGTTTCTAAATCTTCATTAATTTCTTCAAAAACAATCTTGTTTCCATAAATGTTTTTATAGATGTTTCTTTTGATGTTATAGATTCCTGCTTGTCTTTCTGAAAATGGCTCCCATAAATGGATACTGTCATTTTTATGGATTCTAAAAATTGATTTACAGCCTGTAGTTTCTGCTAATTCCGTTATTTTATCGTCTGTGTAATATGGAAATAATGAATATTCAGCATTTTTTCTCCCAGCAGTTAATCCTCCATTACTTGAAATAAACATCCAGTGATTAGAATCTGAAACAATCGTCATAAAAAATGGACGCATTAAATGACTGTTAGAAATTTTGTAAAAAGTTTCATTATTTAATTGCACCATTTCTCCTTTGATTTTAGGAGTTGAATTATTTACCGCTTTTTTGTTTGATAAAGTTGTTTTCGTCATTATAAATTAAACTAAAACATATCTTAAAGAGACATGAAAAACAATGTTTTTATTTTTAAATTTTATAGCTATTTCTTAAAACTTGAATGTAATTTTACTAAAAATGAGTTGGCAATCGACTTTTGATTTCCAACTAATGTTTGTTATGGTGCTTGTGTAATATCATCAAAATAATAAACATCACCATCACAAGCTGCATTTCGTTCAAAATAGATGACCATATTTTTAAATGTACCTGAGTTTACATCAGAAAAATCGAATGTTAATTCTTGCCATTGACCAACCTCTGTAATACTTGCTACTCTTTGAATAAATGGATTATTATTAGGAAAAGGATTTTCTTCTAAAAGAAGTGTTACATCTGAAACCTGTGTTTGAGCTAAAACCTTAATTTTAAACATCTTATTGGTCATTTTAGAAAAATCTAAAGGTGTATTTAATACATAACCAGCTCCAGACCATGTTTCACAGCCACCTATTTTATTGTATATAAAAACGTTACAACTTGTGTTTACAGCATCTAAAACAGGATTATTAACGATTCCTCCACCAATGTTACCAAAGGCATCAAAATTTGATTTTCCGTTTTCATTTAAAAAAGTCCAATTTAAATCTCCATTAGCTGGATCTATATTTTCTGAAATTTCATCTTCACAACCATCAATTAAAAAAGTAGTACTAGAAGTATTCGACTCACCTTTTTCATTTGAAGCTGTTAAAGTAACTTTATAGGTTCCGTTTGTATACCTTTTTTCAGGATTTATAAGCGTAGATGTAGTACCATCTCCAAGATCCCACATGTAACTCGTAGCATTTTCTGAAATGTTGATGAACGAAATGGTTTTACCTTCTTGAGTTCTGGTAAATCTAGCCATTACTTCTGACCCTATTTCACCAGGATTGGTTACGCCACCTTCATTGTCTTCACAGGATATCATCACAAAAAGTGATAAAATTGAAAGCGAATAAATACTTATTTTTTTTAGGATATCTTTCATGATTTTTTTTATTAATTATAAACTCTTACATAATCTACTAACATTCTTTGCGGAAGAACAGTTGTACTATCAGGAGCACCAGGTAAATTACCACCTATGGCCACATTTAAAATGATATGAAATGGCCTGTTAAACACCCATTCTGCACCACCAGTTTCTTCGTTTACATCTTCTGGAGTTATAGAGTTGTATAAATCTCCATCAACATACCAATTAATACGATTTGGTGTCCACTCCACACCAAAAACGTGAAAACCACTATCGAATCTATCTTGTAATATTTGATATTCTTTGGTAATAGAATTTGCTCCTGAATATCCAGGACCATGAATAGTACCAAAAACAGTTGTTGGTTCATCTCCTAAATACTCCATAATGTCGATTTCGCCTATTTCAGGCCAAACCAAGCTTCCGTTAGCATCATCACCTAAGAGCCAAAATGCAGGAAAAACTCCTTTACCTGCTGGTAATTTAATTCTAGCTTCAAACCTTCCATATTGTTGATCTAATTTACCTTTTGTGGTAATTCTAGCAGATGTATAAGATTTACCATCAAAACTTTCTTCTTTAGCTGTAATAATTAAAACCCCATCTTGAACTGTTACATTTTCAGGTCTGTCTGTGTACGTCTGTAATTCATTGTTACCCCAACCCGGAATTCCTTGTGCAGAACCATCACCAGTTAAAAGGTTCCAATTTGCTGAATCTGGTGCACCATTAGTATCAAACTCATCTGCCCAAACTAAATTTGTAAGTGTTGCCACGGTTTGAGTTTCACTCGTTTCACAACTCATCAATATTGCTATTGATAGGGTTACTGAAACTTTAAGTATTATATTTTTTATTTTCATCATTTATAAGTTTTAGAAGCAATTTATTATTTGTAGAAATAAACATTATCAATTAAATAAGAATCTAAACTAGTTGAAACAAAACCAACTAGACCTATATTACTTAAGTTTGGTCTACCAGCTCCACCACCACCTGTGCTTCTTGTAAATGCATTTAATGGTATGTCTACACCAACCCAAGTACCTTTTACAAGATTATTACTTGGCACTAAATATCCACCAGCTGTGTCATCAGTTCCACCAAGACCATCATCGGAATCATTAGCTCCAAAATCTATGAGTTCTACGATAAAGTTTTTTGCGCCATCGCTATTTAATTGAACATCTACATGAAGATGCGTCATTCCTGAAGCATTAACAGTTCCATTCCATCCTAAACCTACAAAGTTTAGCGTTTCGTAACTTATATATTGATTTCCGTTAGCAATAGGAGCCGATATTACTACATTATCATCATTAAATGCAGCAAAATTTAAACCTGATACACTTGTATAAGAATCACTAAAAATAGAAATTACATCTGCTTGTGGCTTTGTTGGTTCTGGTGCTGTAGTAAATTCACCTAAAGAATTTGCTGTAAACGAACCTTCAGCAGCAACTCCATTTAATGTAGCTGAAATAGTAGCTGTACCTGACCCTAGAACTTCAAAATAAGGATTGCCTGATTGATCGAATAGCATATTATCTGTATTTATTACATTTGAATCAGAAGAACTAAATGAATAATAGTTGTGAGAAGGATTAACAGTAACCACTTCGCCTGTGCCCAATTGGAATGATTGTTTTAAATCATTTAAAAATATTTGAGAACCTGTAAAAACATCTTCTGAAACATTTTGACCATTATAAATCATTGGTCTTGCTTGCCCTATGTTTCCTAATTTTTCGAACCTTACTTCATCTAACCAAAAGGTCCACCCTATTTCATTTCCATTTGGAATATTGTCAATAATATCTAAACCACCTGCAGCAAAAAGGAACATACCTTTTTCTTGCATTAATTTACTTGCATCTGGAATTGGAACAACATATTGTTTCCAGTCTGTTGTTAATTGAATGTTAGGACGAGAAACTGGGAATTGACCATCTAAAAAATCAGTACCAAAACCAATTTGACCAATAGTACCTGTTGTTGATCCTTTAGCCCAAAAAGTTAGTGCATCATAACCAGACAAATCTCTACCCTCTCCTCTATCTCTAAAAATACCACCAATGAAACCTCCATTAGGATCATTAGGAGCTGGAACAGCTATTTTTATAGAGCTACTGCCTTCATAAAAGATAGTTTCATCTGTACCAAAACCTTCGGTATTTGCACCACCAGCTGGATCAAAAGAGATAAAGAATTCATCTGTTAAACCAGAAGGAGCATCACCAAAAATTTCTCCTGAAGAATTAAAAGTTGCAAGAACTGCTTGGTCTGATACTTCTCTTTCACAACTTATGGCCGTCAGTAAAATTAAGCCTAAAAAGAATGTGAATTTTGTATGTATATATTTTTTTGTTTTCATGTCTTTTTATTTTATTTACCTATGTTGATGTGAATATAAGTTCTAATTTCCCATTCTGAACCATTTGGAAAACCTACTGGACTTAGTCTAGTTTCGGTTGCAAATGCAGATGCAGTTTGGTTTGGAGCGTATCTTGGCGAATACTGGTCTAAAGATCTCCATGTACCTCTAATACCTACTTTGGTATCTGGTAAAATCAACCAATCTGGCTTACCTACAGATGTTGAAATATCTAACATTAATTGCATTGGAAACGTTAAGTTAAAATCTCTATGGTAATCAAAAGGTCCCCAGTCATTTACCTTAACCATACCTGTAACTTTTAATTTATTATAAATCATTCTTAAATCTGCACCACCTCTATAAATTAGTCTTTCACTATCTCCATTAGCTTGCCCTGTACCATAGTACAAATTCGTAATAAAACCAAAATCAGGATTCATTTTAGAAACGATTCTAGAATTAACTTCCCATAGATCTGCTGCAGGCGCTGATTGAGCAAAAGCAAATGAAGAACGATCTGCTAAGAAACCAATAGCTGCATCTTGCGTAGTTGGCAAACTGCGATATACAAACCCTAAATTAAAAGCAAATTTTGCATCTTCGGCTCTGTCATTATCAAACTCATACATATATGTAGCAGGTGTTGGATCAAAGGTAAATAAGATTTCACCAGCTGTCATTTCTCTATTTCCTCCTCTAACTACAAACGGATCATCTACAAAATTTCTTAACCTTCCTGGAGCTGCACCACCATTTGGCATCGCTTCAACTAAAGGTCTTTGATACATAAAGTTAGGGGCAATTTGAAATTTACCACCAAAATTATAAGCAATACCTGATAAAAAATTACTCATATTACCACTTCCAGAATCTTTTAGTTTCCATCCAGTAAATGTTAATGTTGGGTCTGCACCACCATTAGCCACTAAGCCCATTACAGAACCTTGTGCATACCAATTAAAACCACCATTTGAATAGGTGATTTTTGCTTTACCACCCCAATTGTCTTTTGATTGAATTTTATCTACAACAACATTTCCATTAGCATCTATATCTTGATAACCTCTGCCATTTAAAGGTCTACCAGCCCAAATTGCTCCAAGCTGCATTCCAAAATGATTTCCTTTTCTTTCAACAGCTATTGTAGCTCTTTCTGTTGGTAAAGCAGGTATAACCCCTGTTCTTAATTGTACTGGATCTAAAACACGATTCCCATTTTCATCTACACCAGAACCAGAGACAATATCTTTATGATAAATTGCTGAAAAATCATAGCCTTTATGGCTTTTTTGATACTTTAATAATACAGCTGGGTTAGCTCCCCACCAAAGTTGAGGACCAAAAGCTGCTTTTAAACCTGAAAATGCACCTTTACCATCAACTTCAACTCCTAAAATTTCTCCATTGTAAATATCTAAATTAGGACCATAATATGCTTCTGGATAAATACCGAAAAAATCTCCTTCATAGCCCCAATGATAGTGGCCTGTTCTATAGAAACCTCTCATATCAAAATCTTCTGCACTCCATTCAAATTCTGCATTATAAACTCTTAACCTGTTGTTATCAGCTAAAGTTAACACGCCATCTGGAGAATCTACTTGAATAGGTCTTCCTACATTTTCATAGAAAATATCATCAATAGGATTACCAGCAACATTTCCTAAAATATTAAAATTCACTTCTGCTTTAATATTCGCAGCAGGTTGCCCTTTTACACCAACGAAATAAGATTGCATGTGATCGAAACCTAATCTATCAGGATAAGCATCTCCTGTACCATCTGCAAATTGTGGAGTAGTTGTTAAAGAACCTCCAGTATTAAATGTTGTAAATTGTGCTCTTAAATTACTTATTTCTAATTTTTTTCCACTTCCCATTGCAGCCTTATCACCTCTTGCCTTAAGTACAGCATCCATCAAATTAATGTTTTTAAAATGATTTTTTACAGATTCTAAAGTACTACCAAATGGGTTTACAGCGTGCGCTTCTTTTAAAGCATAATAAGAAGCTCTAGGATATAAGGTATACAAGCCTCTAACATCTGTTGGTCCTTTTGCTGCGATACCAAACCACTCTTCATTCATGTTTTTATCATTTTCTTTAGCTTGGTCTCTACTATACCCATTACTTGCCCAAGAAGCTTTAGTATCATGAACATCTGCATTTTTTCTATCATTAAAACCTGCCTTAAACCAACCATCACTTGATTGAAAAGTAAAACCACCAATTGAGTTTTGAGCTTTACCTAAACCATAAGCATTTGCATAAATTTCTTTCCAGTTATTTACCATGTAATACGCTTGCATTAACTGGTCTTCTTTATTATCTCTTGCGTTAAAAGCATCAGAACCAAACTCTGTAAAAAGTATTGGCTTGTTAAACTCACTACTTACCCTATCAAAAGCATCATAAAAAGAATCTCCACGATACATATTTGTTCCGTAAATATCTATGTCTTTACACTCTTCAGCAACAATATCTAAATACAATAAATCTCCATTACAAATACCTATTGGATGGTTTTTAACTACAGCTTTCATGGCTACAGTTGCATCGTTAAACAATTTATACATTGCTCTAGCTTGAGCTCTTTTTGCAGGATCATCATCATTAATAATCACTCCTTCATCTGTTTCTGCCCCTTCCCAAGTTAAATGGTAGTTATTTTCATTACCCAACATAAAAAGTAAAAGACCAGGTGTATTTTCATAGGTTTTAGCCATTTGAACTGTAGCATTAATTAAATGCTTACGTACCTTTGGGTCTGCATAATCTGTTTTTGGATACCAAACTCCATCTATAGTTAAACCATAAGCACCAAACTGATGGTTTATCATTGTATAAATACCAAAGTTTTCATAAATATAGGTGATCCACTTTGGAGGCATACCTATATATGTTCTTATTGCATTTACGCCCATATTTTGCCATAAAGGCATTTCTCCATCCAAACCAGCTTTTATAATTTCATCTGATTTTTCCCAAAATTTGGCATCTAATACATTATAACCAATTGGTACATAATCCCAATTGATACCATTAACCATTGTTGGCTTACCATCAATCATTAATTTCATACCATTAGCATCTTTCATTACTGACACTTTAGGCCCTTGAGCACAAAGACTAAATGTAAATAAGAAAAATAGTAATCTGAAATAAGCGTTCTTCATAATTTTCTTTTTAAGTTGAGAGTTTGTTTTATGATAAATTATCTAAACAAAGTCGGTTAGGTTATTTGAATTATTAACGAATTATAAATTTAATGCATTTATTATATGATATTGCTAAAAAACACCTCAACAAAAAACATACATTGTAAAAAAAGAATTAATTCTTTACGAATTGCCTATGTATATTGGCATTAGAAACATATTTTATTGTGTTTTTTTTAAGTTGTGTTGTAGCTTTGTATAGGTATTTTGTAAAATGATGTGGTAAAAATTTAAGGTTAATAATCTTGTAAAGGTTGAAATTGAAGATGTTAAATTAAATGTTGTAGTTACCTTACTAAATTAGAACTTTTAAAAAATGAAATAGGTCTTGTTAAATATCATTAAAAAAGGTCAGAAAAAAATTCTGACCTTTTATACTAAGTTTAAGTAAATAGGCTCTTACTATTAACTATTGATATACTTTAACATAATCTATTTCCATAGAATCTTCTGTAAAAGTTGGATCGATATCTCCACCTAAAGAACCTCCCATAGCAACATTTAAGATTAAAAAGAAATCTGCATTAAAAGGTAAGGTTGCATCATTAGTAAAAGAATGATATGGTACATCATCTACATAAAATTCAATTTTTGAAGCTGTCCACTCTACTGTATAGTTATGAAACTCTGTAGTAGATGTTGGAACAGATGTAGATTGAGAAGGACCATTACCTGCAGAATTACCTGGGTAATGCAACGTACTTAACACTGTATTTTTGTCTTGCCCTTTTTGCTCCATAATGTCAATTTCACCTGCTTCTGGCCAACCAACTGTAGAAAAATTAGCACCTAACATCCAAATTGCAGGCCAAGTACCTTGACTTGCTGGTAATTTTGCTCTTACTTCTACTCTACCATAGGTAAATTCATACAAACCTTGCGATTTTAATCTTGCAGAAGTATAGCTTGCACCATCTGCTATTGCCATAATTTTTAAAGAACCGTCTTCTACAATTACATTATCTGCACTATTGGTATAGGTTTGTTCTTCTCCATTACCCCAACCTCCAGCACCAAGGTCGTAAGTCCATTTTGTAGCATCAGGAGCACCATTTGTATTAAAATCATCTTCCCAAACTAAATCAGTATAGGTATAACCAGCAGTTTGTGTTGGTTTTGTAGAAGTAAATTTATGATACCAAGCTGCTCCACTTCCAGATGCAGTATCTTCTATAATTCTAACAATTAATTCAGTATTTGAAATTGAGATAATGTCATAAGTACTAGCACCTACAAACCAGCCCATAAAACCACCTTCAGAAATGGTAAAAGAAGTACCTCTGTATGGTTCATTATTGTAAGAACCTTCTGTAGCTGCCTTTGATACTGATGGTGAAAGAGAAACATTTTTAACACCAAACATATTTGTTGCTACTGATTCATCATGACATTGATCTCCACCAACACCTAAATAACCAGCATAAGTGCCTGGTACAAAAGCAGGCCCAACTGTTTGTTCAAAAGTAAGTCCGTTTGCCGTTCTTGTAAAAACAAATTCGTTATCATACATACAAGATTTCTCAGCATCCCAAGCTTTAATTCCATTCCACCAAGCCTCGTAAGCAAACTCACCATTTCCATAATCATCTGAAACTGGTCCTAAACCAACATGTACATCTACATTTGCTTGCCAATACCATTTTTTAGAATCACCTACATTTGCACCACTTAAAAAGTTTTCGGCATCCACATCAGAAAAAGAACTAAACACTTCTACTTCTGTTAATGCTGTTGAAGATACACCACCTGTTCCATTAGCTTTTACAACTACTGAATAGGTATTTACACCAACTTTTGAAAATCTTTTTGTTAATTCTCCTGATGGTGATTTCTCAGCAACACCATCAAAATAAAATACATAAGACGAAGCATTACTTGCATTAACCGTAAAGTTTACAGTACCACTACCATCTCCATAAGGATTGTTGGCATCTGCACCAACAATGTCTGCAGTTATGGTAATATTTGATGGAGTAACAATTTCTCCAAATTGATAATCATTTTCTTGACACCCAACAAGGGCTAGAATCACAGAAAATAATACGATATAACTATTTTTTATTTTTTTCATTTTTATATTTTTTATTTGAAGTGTTTAATATCATCTATATAAGCGATAACAGTATCGTTATTGTTCTCTGAATTTACTTGAAGAACAACTCTACTAAAATTCGTTATACTTAATGCATCTGTAACTCCTAAAACTGTATCCGTTGCAAAATCGAAAGTAACCTCTTGCCAAGTATCTAAAGCAATCGTTTTGATAATTTCTGATTGTCTTTCCCAAGGATTAGGATCAGCATCTTGTAGTTTTAACGAAATTTGATTTGGCTGACTGCCAGAAATACTAGATGAAGGCACATAAATTTTTAATGAAAATTTAGATTTTGCATTCAAATCATAATTTGGTGTAATATCAAAACGAACATTTGCATATTGACCACCTGTATCATTATATTCTAAAACTGTATCAGAGCTGTTTAAAGCATCTTTAAACGGGTTTGCAAAATTGTTATCCATTCCACAATCGTCACCAGCCCAAGTTGTAATTGTTCCATTTCCTTCAAAATCATCGTTTACAAAAGGTTCGGTGTCTGCAACTTCAGTACCGTATGTAAAATCATCTAAATAAGCAATTACAGTATCATTATTATTTTCTGAATTTACCTGTAAAACTACTCTATTAAAGTCTGTTCTACTTAATGGATCTGCAGCACCTGCAGTTACATCAGTAGCAAAATCAAAAGAAACCGTTTGCCAAGTATCTAAGGCAATAGATTTTATAATTTCTGTTTGTTGCGCCCAAGGTTCTGCAGCTGTACCATCTTGTAATTTTAAAGATATTTGATTTGGTTGGCTACCACTAACGCTAGAAGAAGGTACGTATATTTTTAATGAGAAAATACTATTACCACCAGTTAAATCGAAATTAGAATCTTTGTCAAATCTAATATTTGCATATTGACCACCAGTATCATTATATTCTAATACAGTATCAGAATCATTTAATGCGTCTTTAAAAGGATTTGCAAAATTATTATCCATTCCACAATCATCACCTGCCCAAGAAGTAATATTACCATTACCCTCAAAATCGTCGGATAAAATTGCAGTACCAGCAGGAGTTGGAGATTTCCAGAAATAAATATTATCTACAAATACTGTACCTTCTCTTGGCCAAGGCCCTTCTGATTCGAATTTAAACTGACGAATTAAATCTAATGTTAAACCTTGGTCTGTATACTCAGAAAGCGGAATATTAAGTGTAGTCCATTGATTAATTCTTAAATCTGAAGTAACTTGAACTTCATCTGTTTCATTGATAATAAACGTTTTTAATTTAGTTACATCTGGTGTCCAAACATCTATATGAAGAAACTCCATGTTAGAAACATCTTGTTTATTATCATCAAAAGCAATACCTTGATATGAAAGGTTGGTGTATTGTAACATTTTATCACCATTTAAATCATATTCACCAAAACTACTTCCAAACTGACTTTGACCCCAATCTGGTAAAAGTGTTGCATTGATATCGGTATAAACACTTGAAAATATTGAAATTACATCTTCTGGATTTCTAGATGGTGGAATTGCAGCAGAAGCAATTGGTGCTAAAATTTCAGTTACCTCAATGTCTGCTGTATATTCTGTAGTTTGTACAGCACCACCTTTAGCAACAACTTTTACACTATACATACCTGCTTCTGCATATTGATAATTGATAGCATCACCAATATTAGCAGTAGCAACTGGTTGATCAACCCCGCTTTCACCTGAATAAAACTCGTAGGTTGCTGCAAAATCTGCAATGGCAGAAATATTGATTTGTTTTGTAATTGCTGCATCATTTTCTATGGTTACCACTAAATTTTCTGGTGCTCTGAATGAAACCACTAATTCTTGTGTTAACTCTGTTACATCTCCTTTAGAATTGTATGCAGAAACTTTAATATTATACGTTCCTTCTGCATAGGTATGCTGAATGTTTTTACCCATTTCTAAACCTTCAACAACTGGTGAGGAATCTCCCAAATCCACATCAAAAGCAACTGCTCCTTCTGCTGTTGGAGTGATTGTTACCAAACCTGAGTTATCTTGGGTTATAGTATAAGCAGCTGCAACATTTGATGGTGGAGCTATATTATCTAAAAAGTCTAAAGACCTTTCTTCTGTACAGGCATTAACTAGTAGAAGTACAACTAATGCTCTGTATATTGTTTTAAATTTTTTCATATTTCTATAAAATTAATAGTTTTGGTTTTGTGACCAATTACCTTGAGAAAATTGAATTTCTTCAAACGGAATAGGAAATACCTCGTTTTTATTTGATGTAAATCCAGGAATTTGGTCTCCTCTTCCTGTTCTTACCAAGTCAAAAAAGTGATGACCTTCGCCGACTAATTCTACCCTACGTTCTTTGTAAATAGCCGCAGTTAAATTAGTTCCGCTTGTAGTAACATTATTATCAGCATTACCAAAAGCTCTTTCTCTTACCATATTTAAATAGGTTCTTGCTAAAGCATCGTTTGGACTAGACTTACGATTATTTGCTTCAGCAGCCATTAATAACACATCTGCATAACGAATAGCTCTGTAATTATTAGGATTCGTTAAGTTTTGATCTCCTGCTGCATTTGCACTTCTAGTTCTTGGTATATATTTTCTATTAAAATACCCAGTGTGTTCATAACCCGTTGTAAATTCTGCGCCAGTTGTAGCAGCCCAAGCTTCAATGTCTAAAATGGCAACGTCTTTTCTTAAATCTCCAGCTTCAAATTCGTCAACAACATCTTGTGTTGGTACGTTAAAACTAAAACCTGGGGTAAAATCTGGACCACTATACCCTCTTACTCCCTGAAAACCAACAGCTACATTACCTTCACTACACTGTAAACAACCAAAACCAGCACCTTCAACATCTGTATATTGAATTTCAAAAACAGAACCTGGTCCATTTTCTCCTGCAAATTCGAAAATTTTGCTGTAGTCAGACTCTAGCATATAAGGTCCATTTTGAATCAAGTTTTCTAAGACAGTTGCAGCCTTATCAAACTTATCTTGGTATAGGTATACTTTTCCTAGTAATGCTTGAGCAGATCCTTTTGTTGCTCTGCCTACTTGAGGTGCAGTATATGTTAAATTATCTACAGCCCACTCTAAATCTTGCTCTATTAAAGCATAAACATCTGCTTTTGGTGATCTTGGAATTGATTTTTCATCACCCAAAAAGAAACGGCCTTCTGGTTTGATTGGAATGTCTCCAAACCATTTTACCAATTCAAAATTGTAATATGCTCTTAAAAAATAAGCCTCAGCAACTAAAGCATCTTTTCCTGCAAAATCTATTTCATCCTTAAACTCAATTATATAAGCTGCTCTATTTACACCACCAAACATCCAACTCCATAAATTTTGAAGTTGTGCATTAACTGGGGTATGAATCATATCATCTATTTGCTGATAGCCTGGAACATCTGTAGCACTTTCACCACCACATAATGTATTGTTAGATGCAATTTCTCCCATTAAAACATTGATAAATGTAGACTGTAATGGATCATAAGCTGCAACTAAAGCTTGATAATACTCTGCTTCTGAATTAAAAAACGATTCAGAATCAATTGCGATTACTTTTGCATTGTCTATGTATTCATCTGAACACGATGAAATTGTGACTAAAGCTATACATAGATAGATAGCTCTTTGTAAATATTTATTTATTTTTTTCATATCTATATATTAAAATGTAACATTTAAACCTAATAAAAACTGCTGAGCAGATGGATAATTACCATAATCAATACCTGCCCCTATTGCACCACCATTAATGGAAGGGTCAAAACCTGTATATTTCGTTAATGTAAATAGGTTGTTTACAGTAGTGTAAATTCTAAATTTAGATAGACCTATTTTTTCTAAAACTTCTGATGATAAACTGTAACCAATTTGAATGTTATTCATTCTTAAGAACGAAGCATCTTCTACGTAAAAATCAGAGAACAATCTGTTATTGGTTGCATCATTAGTTAATCTTGGTACAGAATTGCTTGTTCCTGCTCCTGTCCATCTATCTAAATAATAAGTTGGTCTGTTTACATTAGGTAGAAAACGCTCAAAGTTTCTTACCATATCTTTTCCTATTTCAGCATATAAATACGTTGAAAAGTCCCAATTTTTGTAATTAGCAGATAAATTTAACCCCATTAAAAACTCTGCTTGTGGATTACCAATGTTTACTCTATCATCTAGATCTATTACTCCATCACCATTCATATCTTTATAACGAATATCTCCAGGAGAAGTAGTAGTAGCTCCTAAATCAGATTGTGATGGGTGTGCATCTACCTCTGCTTGGTTTTGAAAAATTCCATCAGTAACCAAACCGTAAAAATAGCCAATTGGTTGCCCAACTTCCATTCTAGAAATAGCAGGATTACCAATTGCAAATTCACCACCTTCTAAAAATGCCCCACCTTGAACATCGGTTACATTATTAGTTACATAAGTAACATTATAATTGATGTTTAAATTTGCATTCTCTGTTTGTAAAGCTTTGTAAGTTATGGCTAATTCACCACCAGTATTTTTAGAAGTACCCGCATTTACGGTTGGGTTTCCACCACCTGGAGCACCAGTACCTAAAATACCTGAAACTGGAAAGCCTTGTATTAATAAATTATCTCTACTTTCTTCAAAATAATCTGCTACAACTGCTAACCTATCATTAAAGAAATTAATATCTAAACCAATATCTAATTTTTCCGCAGTTTCCCATTGTGCTAATGGATTAGCTAATCCTCCTTGAGCTCTACCATTAACCAAAGCACCATCAAAAACATAGGTAGCTTCACCATTTAATAAAGAACGGTATAAGTTGTTCCCTACATAGTTTCCTAATGTACCATAACTTGCTCTTAATTTCATGAAACTGATAGTTTCATTATCTTCCATGAATTTTTCATCAGAAATTTTCCATCCAGAAGTAACTGACCAAAAATGATCTACTCGTAAATCTTCTGCAAAAGGCGAAGCAGCATCTCTTCTTAACAATGCAGAAAATAAATATTTACCTTGAAAATCGTATTGTAATCTTGTAAAATAAGACACTAATCTAAAATCATCAAAACCACTATTTAAACTTCTTTGAATATTTTGAGGATCTGTTAAATACAATTCTGCAAAATCAATTGAATTACTTGGAACATCGATACCTGTTGCATAAAGACCATCAAAATAATCGTTTTGCATACTTGTACCTAGGGTAAATGTAAAGTTGTGATCTTCTTGAATTAATTTATTATAAGAAGCAAAAACTTCTCCATTAATTCTTGTTGATGTAGTCTTAAATTGATATACTGAACTTTGAGGTGTATTAAATACTTTACCCAAACCATAATCTTGTATAGGTGTAAACGTTTTTCCTTTTTGATTGAAAATTTTGTATCCCAATCTTGCAGTTACATTTAAACCTTCAATAGGTTGATATTCTAAATTAAAATTCCCTTCTAAACCACTTCCATAAGTTTCATTAAAAACATTTGACAATTGATTTACGGGATTTATCAATTCTATCCCTAAAAAGTTATTGGTATCATCTTCATTAACACCAAACGTAGGTGCATAATTTAATCCATTAAATAAAAGAGAACCTGGAATACTTTCTGAATAAGCCGTAAAAAAGTTTGAAATTAAAGAAAACTTTAGTTTTTCTGAAATATCAATCCCTAAATTTACTTTTATGTTATTTCTAATAAAGTTCGATTTTTCTTTGGCAATAATACCCTCTTGCTCTATTCTATTTGCACTTACAAAATAACTTACATTTTCACCACCACCAGAAACACTAATGTTGTGGTTTTGCATAAAAGCTTGATTGAATAATTGATCTTGCCAGTCTGTACCTTTACCAAGGCCGCCAACATTGGTAAAAGGTATCGTTTGCCCACTAGCAGCATAAGCCTCGTTTAAAACCAAAGCATATTCTGTAGCGTTTAAATAATCTAACCTTCTTGTAGTGTTTTGTAAACCTGTTTGCACATCATACTTTACAGATGGCGCTTTATTTTTCTTACCCGCTTTTGTAGTTACCAAAACAACCCCATTTGCACCACGTATTCCGTAAATAGCAGCTTGAGCATCTTTAAGAACGGTAATAGATTCGATATCACTTGGGTTAATACTATTTAAATCACCTTGATATCCATCTACAATTACTAAAGGTTGGTTATTGGTATTTGAACTAACCCCTCTAATTAAAATGTTAGCTGCTGCACCAGGTGCACCAGAAGATAAATTAACTGTAACCCCAGATGTAGTACCTTGTAATGCTGTTGAAGCATCAGTTGGCTTTAGAGACTCCAATGTTTCTTCACCAACTAAAGATACAGCTCCTGTTACATCCTTTCTTTTCTGTTTACCATAACCAACAACAACGATTTCATCTAAAGCTTCTGTAGCTTGTTCAAGACCAACATTAATGGTTTCTTTATCTACAATTACTTCTTTTTGTTTGTAACCTAGGTAATTAAATACTATAGTTTCACCTTTTTGAACCTTTAAACTGTATAACCCATCAAAATCGGTATCAGTACCTACAGTAGTTCCTTTAATAATAATACTAACGCCTGGTAAAAGTTCTCCAGAGGTTGCATCTTTAACAACACCCTTAACATTCATAGTTTGAGCAAAAGCCAAAACAGAGCTGAATGAAAAGAGTAATACTATGATAATTTTTCTCATTAATAAAGTTTTAATTATGTTTAACACAAAAATAACGTGAAAAAATAATGAAAACCGTAAAAAACACCTCAACAAAAAACATACATAACAAAAAAGACCTTGAAAGCCAATAAAATCAATATAAATTTATTTGTGTTTGGTGAAGCTAAAAACAAGAAAATACCCTAATGTTGTGTGAATGTATAGGTGATTTTAATTAGTTGTATAGTATTAAATTTCAATTATGTAGTTGGTTAGGTTAGCATCGTGAGGCAGGCTCATCTTTTTTCTTAACCTATAGCGTTTTACCTCTACACTTCTAGGAGATATATTTAAAAGCGGTGCAATTTCTTTAGAGGATAGGTTTAATCTTAAATAAGCACATAACCTTAAATCATTGGGAGTTAATTCAGGGTGTTTGGTTTTAATCTTTTTTAGAAAGTTTTTATCGGCATTATTAAATGCTTCTTGAAACAATTTCCAATCATCAGTATTATTTAGGTTTTTATCAATAATTTTAATCACTTTATTGACACTACTTTTACCATTTTCTACTAATTCCGATTTGATAGTATTTAAAAATTCATTCTTTTTAATGATACTCATTGTAGAGGTTGCTAATTCTCTGTTTTTACTTTCAATATCGTTTCTAAGTTTATCATTATTTAATTTAATGATTTTTTGAGAGTTCTCTAGTTCTTTGAGTTCAATTTCTCTTTGTGCTTTTTCTAGAAGATCTTCTCTTTGTTTTTTGTAATATTTTTTAGAAGCAATATGCAATAAGTAAAAAATAGTGATGATAACTACAATGTAAATAAAAATAAAAACATTAGATAAATACCATGCTTTGGAAATTTTAAATGCATATTCTGCAACATTTTTACTTAATTTATTGTCTAAAGATGCTCGTACCTTAAACACATATTCTCCACTAGGTAAGTTTTCGAAAAGTACAGAATTGTTTTTAGACAGTTTACTCCACTTTTCATTCAGTCCTTCTAATTTATATTGAAATTTGGTAGATGATGTTTTGTTAAAGTTAGATACACTATAGTAGAATTCTATATTATTTTGATTTACCTTAAATTCTGGTTCTTTAAACAAGCTTACTTTTCTCTGTGCACCATCTGTCTTATTATTTAAAACTCTATTTAATTTTATCGTAAAATCTTTAGGTGGTTTTATTTTATTTAAATCTACTACTAAATAACCTTCAGAGGTACCTATTAAATATTCTTCTTCTTGCAGGTGAATTATATTTTCGTAACCAGAAGCTCCTAAATGTAAACCTCCTCTAATAGGAATTATTTCTAAATCGGGTTTATCACTTAATTTACCTGGTGCAAAAAAACGGATATCATCTTTAGTAAAAGACCATAATTTACTATTGGTTTTATGGTATATTAATTTGGCTGATAAAAACTTATTTTTGGGCATTAATTTACTGTAAGTAGTATCTAATTTAAAGCTATCTTTTGCTGCTATATATTTATAAACTCCTTTTTTACATGAATAAAAGATTTGATTTTGGTATTGTATTAAACTAGAGTGAATTCCTTTTTCTACAGACTCATCTTTAACTACTTTGGTAATATTTCTAAAGTCTTTGTCTACTTCTAATTTAAACACCCCTTTGTATTCGTGATTTACAAATATTTTATTATCATCTTTTAAAATAAAATATCTGCTAGAATTAGAAAAACCTTTTATTTTGTTCCTTATACTCCATGAGTTTCCTTTCTTAGTTAAAATATACAAGCCATCATAGGCTCCCATAATTAAAGTATTAGCATCTATTTTTTTTACTCCCCAAGTTCCTTCTCCTCCTTTTATTAATGTGGCATTATTATTTTTAACAACAAAGGTTCCTGAATTATGACTACAAAATAGTGTATTATCTATCTCTTGTAAATCCCAAACTTGTCCTTGGGTATTTTTAACAAACTTAAAGCGTTCATTAGAGTTTTTTCTTCTGTAATATAAACCCTGATTTGTACCTAAATATAAATAGTCATTGTAAACAATTGATGCATAAATAGTACCCCAAAAGTTTTCTTTTTTTACAAATAACTTAAATGGCGATTTAAGATTTATTGTATTGATACCATTATCTAAGCCTAACCATACGTTTTCGTCTATATCTTCAAAAATTGATAAGACTGTATTGTTACTTAGCCCTAAGCCTTGAGTAATTTCATAAAATACATCTCCATTTTTATCAAGTTTTATAATTCCGTTAGAGATTGTACCCAAAATAATATCACCACTTTTAAGTAATTGAGCACTGTAAATGGTTTTGTTTGATAAAAAGCTGTTTGCAGATACATCCCACTTTTTTAAGATATTATCATCTAAATAATAAAAGCCATCTTTTTGTGTAATAAAAAACAGTTTATTGTTCATATAAAAAATATCAACAATTAAATTCTCTGTTAACGATTTTTCATCAGACACCAATTTTGGTCCACCATTTTCAATCCTAAAAACGCCATGTTCTAAATCTTGATAATATATAATATTATCTACTTTAGATAGTTTTGATAGGTATTTTGATGCTTCTATGATTTTGTATGATTTTGTATCTAAATTGTATAAGTAAATTCTTTTAAGAGATTTAAAAATCATCCAACCATCTAATTCTGCTATTTCCCATATTTGCTCATCTTCTAGCATTTGTATTTTACTATCTTGAACCATTGAGGTAAATTCTAGAGAACCAAATTCATTCTTTTGCCAGAATCCAAAATCCATATAACAACCTGTATATATTTTGTTGCCAAAACATTTTACAGAACGCATAATGGTTTCATTTGGGGTAGGATATAATTGCCAATCTGAACCATTAAACTCTAGTAAACCATTATTATTCGCTATATAGATAAATTTATTTGAAGCTTGAGAAATACCCCAGTTTTGATTTTCTGCACCATAGTCTTCAGTAGAAAAGATATTTATTGGAGGTATTTCTTGTCCGAAACCAATAGGTATTATGAAAAAACAAAGAATAGAAAATAAAAGTACTCTCATATAGAATGTTAGAGTTGAATTTTTAAGTTACGAATTTAACAAAATATAACACAACTTTTTAAGATTAATTATTTTTTAAAGTCTATTAATTAATAAAAAAGAGTGTTAACTATAAGTTTTGGGGGTTTATTTAAATATCCTTAACAAAACTTTATGACTTTAATATTATTTGTTAACTTTACAAAAATAGATTTAAAATAGTTTTGATTTAATGAACTTGATGAAGAAGTTGGGTAAAGTTAACACACTAATGTTGTTATTATGTGTACTTATTATAGTAATAGCAGAATATCTTTTTTTAACTGGTGATAAATTGCATGGTATATTTTTGGGACTCTGGGCGCCCACATTGTTAGGTGTAATGATTTTCTTAAAAATAATTATGAATGAGCGCAGATGATATAATTTTCTACTTTTCTATTTTTGTAGGTTTCTGTGTAATTATTTGGGCTTATTTAATGATTAAAGAATTTAATAAAGTTAGCAAACGATAATTCTTTAAATCAATTCTTTTATTTTTAGTAAAGTGCTATCAATTTCTTGTTTTGTTGTAAACTTTGAAAACGAAAACCGTACTGAAGTGTTCTCAGATTCATCATCATTTAAAATTTCAGCTAATACATGAGAACCTTTGTTACTACCACTTTGGCAAGCAGAGCCACCAGAAACAGCTATACCTGCCATATCTAAACTAAATAAAAGCATATCATTCTTTACAGGAAAACGAACGCTTAAAATAGTGTAGGTGCTGCTCTCAGCATCAGATGAAAGTCCGTTAAAATAAATTTTTTCGGAGATGTCTTTTAGTTTTTCAATAAAATATAATTTTAGGCTTTTTATATATTTTTTATCTCTTTCTAAATTAGTGTTAGCAATAGTTAGGGCCTTTTCCATACCCAGAATACTATGTACATTTTCTGTGCTAGATCTTGCACCTCTTTCTTGATCACCTCCAAAAAACATGGGTAAAATTCCAAAACCTTTTTTAAAATATGCGAAACCAACTCCTTTTGGTCCATGAAATTTATGAGCGCTTGCCACTATAAAATCTATAGGTGTTTTTTGTAAATTTAATTGATAATGCCCAACTGCCTGAACCGTATCTGAATGAAACAAAGCTTCATGTTTTTCACATAGTTTACAAACGTCATCTACAGGTAAAATGTTACCTATTTCATTATTAATATACATTAAACTTACTAAGGTTTTATGGTTTGAAGTTGATAATAATTCTTCTAAATGTTGTAATTCAATGCCACCAAATTCATTTAAGTTTACAAAATCTAATAGAATGTTATGCGTTTTTTTAAGATGTTCACAAACATGCAACACTGCATGATGTTCTATTCTTGAGGTAATTATTCTTTTTACTCCTAAATTTAAAACAGCGTTATTTAAAATTAAATTATCTGCTTCTGTACCACCAGCTGTAAATACAATTTCGCTTGCTGAAACCTTAAAATGTTGAGCAATTTGTTTTCTTGCAGTTTCTACTGCAGATTTTGCTTTTCTACCAAATTGATGCGTAGAAGACGGATTTCCAAAATTTTCTTGCATACTTTTATGCATCAATGATAAAACTTCATCATCAATTTTGGTGGTTGCTGCGTTGTCTAAATAAATTGGCTCCATAATTTAAAATACAATTAATATGCGTTTTGATAAATGTATACTTCTGTAGCTCCTAAACCGTATTTTTTATACGATGCATCATAATATTTAACAGGATATTTGTTTAATAACCTTAATAACTCTCCTTTCAAAACACCTTCACCAACCCCATGAATAAAAACAATTTTAGATATTCTTTTAGCAATTGCAAATTCAATCTTTCTTTTAGCAGTGTCTAACTGCAAGTTTAGCATATCATAATTATCTAAACCTCTTGTAGATTTTATGAGTTGATTGATGTGCAAATCTACCTCTAAAATCACTTCATTTTTATCTTTTACAAAATGACTTTTCTTTGGTTTTTGAGTTGATAATTTATCTTTTAATAAGGGGTTATTTATATCAGAAAATTTACTTAATTCGTACTGATCTTTACCTATTTTAACAAGTTCGGAAGCTGAAAAGTTAAAAATCATTCCATCATCTGACTTTATAGAGATTTCATCACCATTAATATTAGTTACAATACCTTTTATAACATCATCTAAAACAGCCACTTTATTTCCAATTTCTAAACGCATTCTTAACATTATATTAATTAACAAAAGTACAATTTTAGCCTAATTTTGTTGCAAAAATAGTAATATGTTAAAAACTTCAATTACCACTACTAAAAACTTTTTTGAAAACGCTTTTAAAAAGAGCACAATTTCGGAAGAAAGGGTAAAACTTTTATTGAAGATTGCAGAAACTATAGCAAAAGAATATTCAATTCATGAAGTTGTAAACTTAAATTTTATTTGTACGCACAACTCAAGACGAAGCCAAATTGGGCAAGTTTGGGGCTTTTATGCAGCTGATTATTTTGGATTACATATTAACTCATTTTCTGGTGGAACAGAAGTTACATCATTTTATAGAAATACTGTAAAAACATTACAAAAAGTAGGATTTTTATTTCAAGTAGTTGATTTTTCGCATCAAAACCCAACTTATCAAATTAAGTTTAATGGTTCTAAAAATGTGATTCTTGGTTTTTCAAAATTGTATGATCATCCTGAAAATAAAGAGCCATATATGGCCATCACCACTTGTGATAGTGCTGATAAAAATTGCCCTTTTATACCTTCTGCTACACATCGTTTTCACTTGCCTTTTGTAGACCCTAAACATTCTGATGGATCTGATATTCAAGAACAAACTTATTTAGAAACCAATAAGCAAATTGCTGGGGAAGTGTATTTTATCTTTTCGCAAGTTAAAAAGCTAATCTCTTAAAATAAAATTTTGTTATTGTTAAAAGTAACAGTTATCAAATAATAACCACCTTGTATTTCTTTTAAAATTTAAATCCATTTGAAATACAATTTCATGTGAGCTCAGATTACGACCTAGCACAGAAAACCTATGATCGTAAGCATAACCCACTCTATACTTTTTATTCAAAACAACTGTGAATAAACCACTCACTGAATTTTTATAACGATAAGAAATTCCGGTTTCTAAAATTTCGTTATATAAAAAACTGGCATTTACATCTATTGATGTTGGCTGATTTACGGTATATCTTACCATAGTTGATGGTCTAAAAAGTAAGCTTTCTGACAACTTAAATAACACTCCTGAAGACAAAAATATATTTGGATTTTTAGACAAAACAGCCTGGTTTAAATTATCTTCAATATAAAATTGTGGTGATTCTAATAATTGGGGTACTGATAAACCAACATAGAATTTTTTGGTATAAAATAAGCCACCAAAACCAACGTTTACAAATCTTCCTGTTGTTGATGCATATACCTCACTATCTACAGTAACTCCATTAAATAAATTGTTATTAAAAAAAAGTAAACCACCTTTTAAACCAAATGCCAATCTACTATTTTGAGAAGTTACAATAGTATAAGAAGCATCAACATTGATATTGTTAACTTGTGATAAACCAATTTTATCATTTACAATTGTAGTTCCAATACCTAAGCCCCTTCTTGTTCTTCCATTTAATGAAAATGTTCTTGTGGTGGGTGCACCTTCTACACCTACCCATTGTTGACGTGCTAAAACAGAAATACTTAACTCTGCTCTATACCCCACAAAAGCAGGGTTTATAATTTGCATATTATACAAATATTGGGTGTAATGTGGCAGTTGTTGAGTGTAACTATTTAAGCTAATAAAGGTTGTTACCAATGTTAAAAAAACAATTTTTCTGATGCTATTTAATACAATTTTCTTTTTCATTACCTTATCAATTGTATAAACTTAGTAATTGGTTTTTTAACACCATCATTAAAATCTAAAATGTAATAATATACTCCTGTAGGTACAGGTTGACCTTTTTGAGTTCCATTCCACCAAACAGGATTTACATTTCCATTATTGCTATAATTGTAGACCTCATTGCCTTGACGATTGTAGATTTTAATTTTAAAATTTGGATAATCTTCTATTCCTGAGATTTCAAAAACATCACTTTTACCATCACCATTTGGTGAAAACAAATTCGGATAATCGTTATCCTTTATGGTACCTAAGCCTTTTGGAGAAAAGGTATTTGAAACATCATTACTAAACGGATTGGCTTGTAAAAAAAAGGTCTCTGTATCTTCATTTAATGTATCGTCTAAGGTATTAATGGTTTGAGTTATACTTTCTGTAAATGCTGGAATTGTTATTTGTTTAGATTTATATTCATAATCTAAGGTTGCACTTGCTGTATTATCTACAGTTTCTAAAATCATATTTATTGGTAAATAATTTTGCATCAATTCATCATTATTATTTAAAAGACGAATTGTAAATTTTAAAAAACCACCTTCTTCTGTTGTAACACTGTCTATTTGCACCAAAGGTTTTGGATCAATATCAACTATTGTTGCTGTTTTTGTTAAATCTTGTGTGCCTACATTTGTGGTTTGTACAACGCCTACTACATTTAATGGTTCTTCATCTAATTCGTTTAAATTGTCTAACAAAGAAGTAATACTAAACGAGACCTCTGTATTTGCATTATTAGGATCAATTGTACCATTTATAGTTAAAAGCTCTGAAGTTGGATTGTAATCATCTGGACTTATAGCTAAATTATCACTAGTATTTACAGCAATTTCTATTGGTGTTGAACAAGGATTACCAATAGTAATAGTATGTACTAAATTAACACCTTCATCTTCTTTGGTGTTATTCATCTCAATTGGTGGTGGATCATCATTATCTAAAAGCGAAACAATGCCATTAAATTGTTTTGTTAACGTGTTGTTTGATGTGACTGTACCTGTTAATGTAAATAATTCTGTTAATTCGTAAATAGTATCTTCTAAAGAAGTAATTGTAAATTGAGCAGTATTTGTAAACGGACTTATCGTAAAAGTTGTATTTGTAACTGCTGGATAATCAAAAGGTGCAATTGCCACATCATATACATCTGTGGTTGTGCTACCATTAGAAGTGGAAAAGTTAATATCTACTGGTGATGCACTTTCAATTGAAATGGTATTATTGTTCTTGGTTACAAAAAGTATTGTAAATGTTATTTCTTCACCTTCAGTTACTGTAATATCATCAATAAGAATAACAATGGCAATAATCTCTCTCCAATCTCTTTCTGGGTTATCAGTATTATCTGCATTCGGAAAACTCTGAGGTGTTTGTCCATTGGTTTGATTTAATCTAGTATCATCATTATCAAAAGCATCATCTAAACCATCGTTATCTGCATCAGAATTTAAAGGAACTACTTCTGCAGTACCATCACTATTAGTGTCCCAACCTTCTAAAACATCATCGCGAATATCATCATCTGAATTTATATCGATATAATCTGGGATTCCATCATTTTCTGTATCCACAGGTCGTATTCCATTTGGATGCGCAATATCTATACCCCATTCTGAAACACTACCATTTAAAGTGATGAAGTTATTTGTGGCTTGTGCTTCTATAACATCTACAATTCCATCATCATCAGCATCAATATCTAAAAAATTTGGATTTCCATTATTGTCTGTGTTAGCTATCGTATAAATAATTGATGCAGTAGTAGAATCGTTAGATTCTAAGGTATTATCCAATCCATTACTACCAACATTGCTGTTGGTTCTACCATTATTACTGGTGTCTAAACCTGAGTTTCCAGCTTCAACAATATCTAAAATACCATCATTTTCACTATCTAAATCAAAATGATTTGGTACGCCATCATTATCGAAATCAAACATATCTATAATACCATCTGCATTTGCATCAGTACCAAAATCTACATCTCTATAGTTTGGGATATCATCTGCATCTGCATCTTCTAAAGGATCTAAACCATTGTATTCTAAAACGTCGGGTATGGTATCATTATCATCATCTAAATCAACATCATTTGTTATACCATCATTATCGGTGTCAGTTGCTGCAATTACAGTTATGGAGTTTGATGATGAAACCTGTCTTCCTAAAGGGTCTTGTGCTGAAAAAAACGAGGTGTTGTTTCCAAGACATGCTTCACTAAAAACCACAGTATATTCAACAGTTATTTTTTCTGTAATTTTTAATAAGCCTGATGTACCATCAAACAAATTGGTGTCGCTAACCCCATTAAAAGAAGGATTTAATATTGGATTTGTTGTAGCAGAAGAACTAACAATTGTGGGTGTACTTACAGAAATGATGTTTCCACCACAGACATTATTGACATTTTCTTCTAGTTGTAAGTTATTAAGTTCTACTGCCTGACTCGTATTTTCTATGGTTGTTTGAAAGGTAATTTCTTCGTGTTCTAAAATTCCATTTGGCTCTGGTATTGATGTTGTAATTTCATTATTTGTATTTGAAGATGCACTAAATAAAAAACGCATACCCACTAAAGAACAATCACAATATAAACTAGATGAAACGCTGGTTTCCAAAGCATTTAAAACGTAGTACCTATCTAAATGATTACCTAGATTATCTGACCAAGTAACATAAGAAAATGTTTTTTTATTATCCTGATTTTCAGCATCAAAACCATCTAAATCACTTTGAGTTTGTGATAAATCTGTTTGATTAAAAAAGCTATAACTTTGGCTATCTACTGGACCAATTAAATAAAAGACTTCTAAAATTATTGTTTCACCAGGTGGTAGTGTGTTATTTGATGTTAAAAGCAATGTTTCATCATCGCCATTAAAATTGGTATTTACGGTTACATTTGGGCCAGAAACCTGTGTAACTCGAATTTCGTTAAAGGTAACTTTATCCTCAAAATCTCCTAGCCCCATATTAAAGTTGATATTTTGAGCTACAGAAGATCCTTCATTTGTAATAACTACAGTATTTATGTAATCGTAAGTTCCATCAGAATTTACCAAACCTGGAGGGTTTTCTTGATTACTATGAAATTCTGGCACATGTAAACCCGCTGAAACTACTGCTTCAGTTGTATGAAAATCTGTAAGGGTTATTGCTTCCGAGTTTCCGCCTTTTGTAGAATTTACACTAAATGTGTTTGTGAAATTTATCCCAGAACCAGATGGTGTTGGGTTTGACCTTCCATTACAAAAAGGGTTTACGGTTACGCAATAACTAACAAAGATAGATTGTCTTGGGTATAATGTTAAATTGGTAGTTGCAGCAGTACTTAGAAACTCACTTGATCTTACATTTACAAAGTCTTGATTTATTGTTGAATCATCGAATTCTCTAGGATAAGGTGTATCTACATACGTAACATCACTTCTGGTAAAAATATTTACATTATCAATATTAATAATACAACCTGTACCAAAAGCTGCCTCTAAATTATTGGTTATGTTGATGTTTTTAATTAAACTAGTTTCATGAAAATCTCTTGCATTACTGGTGTTATTTAGCTCAAAACTATAAACAATTTTATACTCTCCATTAGAATTAAAACCTTGATTACAGCTTCTTAAACCTCTTACTACTAATAGATCATTTGTGAATTCTACCGTTAAAAATAAATTAGCAGAACTTGTTAAAGTGCCATTTGTAATTTGATATGTAATTGTGGATACATTCCCTGTATAATCTGCTCTTGGTACAAATGTATAACTACCATCTCCTAAAATGGTTATGCTGCCCTCTGCAAAATTTGCAGTATCACCAGCATTAAAAGCGACACCATCTACAAAAAATTGAGCAACAGTTAGTGTAGCACCACTAGATTCTGTATCATTTACTAATACCCCTGGAGCAGCTACAGAAAGTGTGGTATTAATATCTGCTGTATCGTAGTCTACTCTCGCTCTTGGTATCTGAGCAAATACAACAGACGATACAAATAAAAAGAATAAAAAAATAAATGGGGATTTATTTAGCATTGCAAATTTTTGGTTAAAAATACTAAAAACTTTCAGTGCTTAAAAATTATATCTCTAAATTCTTATCATAAGGAATGCTTTGTAATATATGATTGATAACATTAACACGTGCCTCTGTTTTTCGATTAGCACGAATAATTTTCCAAGGTGAAATTTTTGTATTTGTCTTTTCGAACATTGCATTTTTATACTCAGTATATTGTTCCCATAAATCTTGAGCCTTTTCATCTAATTTAGTCATTTTCCACTGTTTTAGTGGATCACTTTTGATATCTGCAAAACGTTTAGCCTGTTCTTTTTTTGAAATAGACATGTATATTTTAACCAAATGAATACCCGATTCTAAAATCATCCTTTCAAAATCATTTACTTGATTCATAAAGATTTTATATTCTTTTTGAGTACAAAACCCATTTACAGGTTCTACAACTGCTCTGTTATACCAACTTCTATCAAAAAAAACCATTTCACCAGCCTTTGGCAACTGTTCTACATATCTTTGAAAATACCATTGAGACTTTTCATCTTCTGTGGGTTTTGGCAATGCAACAATTCTCATAAAACGTGGATTAATACGTTCTGTTACTCTACGTATTGCCCCCCCTTTACCAGCTGCATCTCTACCTTGAAAAACAACAATAATACGTTCGTTATTTTTGATAGCCCAAGTTTGTAAACGAATCAATTCTACTTGTAATTTTTTAAGTTTTCTCTCATAATTCACATAACGTAAAGCTCTTTCTACACTTAAAGGTTCTTTAGATAATAATGCTAATAAGCCTTTTTTTGAGTTTAATTTCTTTAGATCTGATTTTGTTAATTTCTTCATTGCAATTATTCTATTTGATGAATGTTTGATCTGTAATAACGCATTACCACATTTGGATCTGGATTTAATACTACTTCAGCATCTGATTTTCCTTCATAGTCAAACTTTGATAAAACATGCCTTATGGCTTCTAATCTTGCCACTTTTTTATCATTTGTTTTAATAATCATCCAAGGGCTGTATGTTGTATGAGTTTTAGAAAACATTTCTCTTTTATAATAGGTATATTTATCCCATAAAATTTGTCCTTGCTTATCAACAGGACTAAATTTCCAACGTTTTAAAGGATTTTCTTTTCTTGCATCAAAACGTTTTGCTTGTTCATCTTTTGTAATAGATAACCAAAACTTTATGATGATTACGCCATCTTCATACATCATATGTTCGTATTCTGGCACTTGTAGTAAAAATTCTTTGTATTGTTTTTCTGAGCAAAATCCCATAACAGGTTCTACCACAGCTCTGTTATACCAACTTCTATCAAAAAAAACAATTTCACCAGGATTTGGTAGTTCTTTTATATACCGTTGAAAATACCACTGCCCTTTTTCTACTTCTGTAGGTTTATTAAGTGCTACTAGCCTAGTAGATCTCGGATTTAAATGTTCCATAAACCTACGTATATTTCCTCCTTTACCTGCAGCATCTCTTCCTTCAAAAATAATAGCTACTCTTTTGTTTTGGCCAGAAATATAACGTTGCAACTTAACCAATTCAATTTGTAATAATCGAAGTTCATTGGTATAAGAAAGTGTGTTATTTACTTTATGAAATGGTATATCTTTTTTATTTATCAATGTTTTTAAGTCATCGCTATTTTGTAAATTTTCAAAATCTTCTGCTGTTAAAAATTCTTTGGTAGGCATATTTTATTTTTGGTAGCTCTAAAATAAAACCTTTTTTATAATTTCCCTAAATATTTATCGTTTTAAATTGATTCGTATCTTTGTGCGCCATGAAATATATATTGTGTTATTGTTGCTTTTTTATTGTTTTTAATAGTATTGCTCAGCAAAAGTTTTCAAAAGAAGTTAGTTTGGTTACAGATAACGATTTATATACCTCTGCAAATAGAGATCGTTACTATACAAGTGGAATTTTTTTAAGTTATAAACATCTTACAAAAGTTAAAAACAAAAACTTAGAAAAAAGAATTTTTGATTGGCAAATTGGGCAACAAATGTACACACCTAATAAGCCAATTGTGCAAAATATTTCACAGCATGATAGACCTTTTGCTGCTTACTTATATGGTAGTTTTGGAATTAAAAGAGTGTATAAAAAAAATAAGATATTAAACACAAGCATACAAATAGGAGTTATTGGGCCTAATGCAAAAGGCTATGAAGTTCAAAATTTTATTCATGATATTTATGGCTATAGAGAAGTTACAGGTTGGAAACATCAAATAAAAAATGCTTTTGGGCTAAATTTTGGTACTGAATATATTCGTTTTTTAGGAAAAGACGAATCGAATGTTTTAGATGCGTATTGGATTAGTTCTGGAAACTTAGGTACAGTACATACCGACTTTAGCAGTGGATTTAATTTTAGATTTAGCTTTACGCCACTTCAAAATCTTAAAAACTCTATTGCGTTCAATACAAATTTAAATGATAAGTCTACAAAATACAATAATGAAATTGAATCCTTTTTTTATTTTAAACCTACGCTAAGATATACATTATATGATGCTACTTTACAAGGTAGTTTTTTAAATACTGGGAGTGATGTTACTAAAGAATTAGTTCCTTTTGTTTTTGATATGGAATTAGGGTTTAAATTCAGTGCAAATAGATTTAACTTTGGCTATGTCTTTAATTACAATACTAGTAAATCTAAAAATTTACGATATACCTATGGAAACAAATACGGAACTATAATTTTAAGTTACTTTATACATTAATCTACAAAATAATCATCTTTAAAACCTATTAAATACAATTTTTCTTGTGCTCTTGTTATTGCTGTATATAACCACCTAAAATAAGCTTTTGATACGCCATCTGGAAGGTAAGGTTGCTCTATAAAAACAGTTTTCCACTGGCCTCCTTGCGATTTATGACAAGTCATAGCGTAAGAAAACTTTACTTGCAATGCATTAAAATACTTGTTTTTTTTGATGGCTAAAAACTGTTTATATTTCGATTTTTCATCAGCATAATCTTCTTTTACAGCTTGATACAATTTATTTGATTCTTCATAGGTTAAAGATGGACTTTCACTAGTCAGAGTATCTAATAACAATACTGTTTCAAAAGGCTGCATATCAGGATAATCTATCATTTTTAATAAAACCTCAGCAAATTTAAAATCATACAATTCTATAATTTTATAAATTCTTTGTACCAAACAAATATCTCCATTTGCAATAAAACCAGCATCAGAAGAATCTTTTAGCCAATAGTAATTATTTTTAACAATCATTACATAATCTCCAGTAGAAATTTCGTTTTCTTGACCACGAATTTTCATACGTATTTGCTGGTTGTATTGGTTGGCTCTTTTGTTAGAACGCACAATAAAAGCAGTATCTTCTACCCCATCATTATCATAAGCATCTACCAAAGCATCTTCAATATCATAACCATCTTCAAGTCTTTCTATATCTGGAAATTGTATGTTAAACTTAAAGTTATCGTCGTCATTTTGCAAAAGTAATCTTAACTGGGTTGCATTGGCTAAAATTCCTGAATTTTTATGTTGACGCATTACCTCATCTAACTCAATTTCATCAACATTTTTAAAATATTCATAATTTAATGTGTCTGCCTCTAAAGCTGGACTAATATCTAACTTTACTGGGGGCAATTGTGCTGTATCTCCAATAAAAATCAATTTACATTCATGGCCAGCATATACATAAGATACTAAATCATCTAACAAAGATCCAGATTCAAATAATTTTTGATTTTGCTTACTATCAGGAATCATAGAAGCTTCATCAACAATAAAAATGGTATTTCTGTGTTTATTTGTTTGCAAAACAAAATCTACACCTCCATTAGCTTGCTTTTTAGGAAAATAAATTTTTTTATGAATGGTATAAGCAGGCCTTTTTGCATATAATGCAATTACTTTTGCAGCTCTACCTGTTGGTGCCAGCAAAACCGCTCTTTTTTTTACAAGAGATAAAGCGTTTACAAATGTGCTAATCGTGGTGGTTTTTCCTGTACCTGCATATCCTTTTAATAAAAACAACGCATTTTTATCATCAGAAAAACAAAAATTACTTAATAATTTTAATAATTGGCCTTGTTTTTGTGTAGGATTGTGTGGAAACCTTTGAAGTAATAAATTGTAAAAATCTGCAGTTTTTTTTACCATAAAAATTAATAATGAACAAAGATACATTTCTTTACAAAGAAAAATTTTTATCATTAAAAAAAAATTGTAGATTTGCGATAACACTATTAAAAAACAAATTAAAATGAGTTTAATACTAATGATTGTAGGAGCTATATTGGTAGCAGTTCTTATTGCTTATGTTATAGTTAAATATTTACCATTAAAATTAAGATGGTTACCATCTATTTTACTATTGGCTCTAGCCATTTACCTTGGAGTTAAGATTTTTGACGGAATAATGCAACCAATTCTTTTTGCAAAAGAAAAGGTAGAAAGATATAAGCCTGTTATTAAAAGTTTAAAAATTATTAGAGACGCTCAAGTAAAATATTACGATGTTACAGGAAAATATACTGATAACAAGCAAGGATTAATACAATTCATAGATACAGCGCAGTTAGCTATTACTGAAACAAATACCGTTGTAAAAAGAGTAAACAAAGGTACTTCTTGGGCACCACTTATGGTTGATGAAGAAGTAAGAGTCACAGATACAATTGGTTATGAACCAGTTTTAAAATATTTTAAAGACAAAGATTATAAAACGATGTTTAAAGTACCAAATTTGGAGGGTACTGAATTTGAAATTGAAGTTGGTGAAGTAGAAAAAGTACCTGGTTTGGTAGTCCCTACATTTAGAGCACGAACACCAAAAACAGCAATTTTAGACGGATTAAACAAATCTTTAGTAAAACAAGAGTTAGAAGCTATTGAAACTGACCAAATTAACGGTGAATATGTTTCAGTTGGTTCTTTAGAAGAAGTGAGCACAGGTGGTAACTGGCCTCCTTTTTATGATAGAAAAGGTGGTGTTGAAAAATAATTCGACTACTTTACAAAAGATAGAAAATATTATGTTATCCATCCAATTTAGTTTGGATGGATTTTCTTTTTGCGTTTCAGATACAGCATCTAACAAAAAAATACGCTTTAAGAATTATAATTTTGAGGATACCTTAAATTCACCTGAAGATCTATTAAAAAAAATAGAAGGTATTTTTAAAGAAGATACAGATTTACAGCAAGAGTTTAATAGTGTAAATGTAATTCATCAAAATAACTTATCTACCATTGTACCAGAAGCTTATTTTGATGAAAACATATTAAGTTCTTATTTAAAGTACACTATTAAAACGCTGCATACAGATTTTATTACTTTTGATGATGTACCAAAAATAAAAGCAAAAAACGTTTACATACCTTACGTAAATATTAATAACTTTTTGTTTCAAAACTTTGGTGAATTCAATTATCAACATCACAGCTCTGTTTTAATTGAAAAATTACTATTGCAAAATAATACTGACGATAAGGTAATGTATGTTAACGTACAAAAAAACACTTTTGATATTGTTATTTTACATGGTAAAAAGTTAATCTTATCAAACTCGTTTTCTTATTCATCTAAAGAAGATTTTATCTATTATATTTTATTTACAGCAGAGCAAAACCAATTACAAACAGAAGACTTTCAACTTTATTTTTTAGGCGATATTTCTAAAGAATCAGCATTATATAACATTTCGTATACCTACATCAAAAATATACAGTTTTTAGAGAGTGAAAACACTATTTATACCCATTTAAAACTACCAAGACATTCTAATTTTATATTGCTAGGCTAATGAGAATTATATCAGGAAAACTTAAAGGAAGACGTTTAAAGGCTCCAAAAAACCTACCTGTTCGTCCAACAACAGACATGGCTAAAGAAGGACTATTTAATATTTTAAATAACCTTTATTATTTTGATGATATCTCTGTAATTGATTTGTTTTCTGGTACTGGCAATATTAGTTACGAATTTGCTTCTAGAGGCACAAAAAGTATTTATGCCATTGATGCCAACTACAACTGTATTAGATACATTTACAATACCGCAAAAGAACTTGATTTAAACATCAACACTTACAAAAGTGATGTGTACAAGTTTTTAGAAAAAACTTCTTTACAGGCAGATGTTATTTTTGCTGATCCTCCTTATGATTTTGAAGTTGAAAAATTTTTAACGATTGCTAATACCGTCTTTGAAAATAATCTTTTAGAAGATGAAGGCGTTTTAATTATAGAACACTCTAAACACACAGATTTGTCCACACATAAAAATCATAGTTATGACAAAAGATATGGTGGAAATGTATTTAGCTTTTTTGAAAAAATTACTGAAAAAGAAAACTAAAGTAACGAGTTTATAATATCTACTATTGAAACATTTTCTGCCTCTGCTTTGTAATTTTTAACGATTCTGTGAGATAAAATTGGAATAGCAACTGCTTTTACATCTTCAATATCTGGTGAATACTTACCATGAATTGCAGCATGCGCTTTTGCTGCCAAAATTAAGTTTTGAGATGCTCTTGGACCTGCACCCCAATCTAAATAGCTCTTTACCATTGCTGTTGCTGCAGCAGATTTTGGTCTTGTTTTACCAACCAAAGCCACAGCATATTCAATTACATTATCTGTAACAGGAATTCTACGAATTAACTTTTGTATGGCTATGATATCATCTCCAGATAAAATAGCGTTAATATTTTGAGAAACACTACTTGTGGTACTTTTAACTACAGCAACTTCTTCTGCAAAAGTTGGGTATTCTAAATTAATAGAAAACATAAATCTATCTAATTGTGCCTCTGGTAAAGGATAAGTACCTTCTTGCTCAATAGGGTTTTGTGTGGCTAAAACAAAGAATGGTAAATCTAATTTATAATGATTTCCAGAAACTGTTACTGAACGCTCTTGCATGGCTTCTAACAAAGCTGCTTGCGTTTTTGGCGGTGTTCTGTTAATTTCATCTGCCAAAATAATATTAGAAAATATAGGTCCTTTAATAAATTTAAATTGTTTGTTTTGATCTAAAATTTCACTCCCTAAAATATCAGATGGCATTAAATCTGGGGTAAACTGAATTCTATTAAATTTTAATCCTAAAACATCAGAAACTGTATTTACCAACAATGTTTTTGCTAATCCTGGTACACCAATTAATAGGGAGTGACCACCACAAAATATAGATAATAGCGTAAAATTTACAGCCTCTTGTTGACCAATAATTACCTTACCTATTTCTGATTGTAATGAATTGTATTTTACTACTAAATCATCTACAGCTTTAACGTCTGACATTATTTACCTGTTTCTTTTTTCCAATTTTTAACAAAATTACATTTTCTATGAACATCTGCCATTTTTATGTAGGTATCTTGTATTTTCTCTTTTGCCCATTTATCAATGGTTTCCTCTTTCTTTTTGGTTAATGCTAGTTCTTGTATTTTAACATAATCATTTACCAAATCTGCAATATGCGTATTGGTTCTGTCTCTCATTATGATAAATTTATACATTTTTTCTCCACTTCTGTTTTCATCAAAAAAAACATCTGTGAGTTCACCTGTTTTAAGCTCTGCAACTCTAGCATATAAAGCAGGATCCATACCTGTTAAATTAAATGTAGACTCACCTGTGTAAGGATTTATAATTAAACCACCACTATTTTTAGTTTCATCATCATCAGAATATTTTTCAACAGCTTCTTCAAAAGTTATTTTTCCAGATTTAATATCTTCTGCAATTTTTTCTGCCTTGTTTCTTGTTTCTGTAAGTTTGCTGTCAGGAACATCTGGTTGCATTAAAATGTGAGAAGCCACTCTCATGTTTCCTTTTACTTGATGCAACTGCATTAAATGATAACCAAATTCTGATTTAAACGGTTTTGAAACCTGCCCAACATCTAAACTGAAGGCCATTTCCTTAAATTCTTTAATAAATTGAGATTCTTTGGTAACTTCATACTGACCTCCATTATTGGTTACCCCAGGATCATCAGAATTGATAATGGCTTTCATTTTAAAACTAGCTCCATCTTCAATTTCTTTTTTTAATTCTTCTAATTTGTTAACAATTCTTTCGGTTTCTTCTGGTGTTGGTTTTGCTTTAATTACAATTTGTGCTAATTCAATTTCAGCAGAAAATTCTGGCAACTCCCCTTTTTCTTTTAAACCGTTGTAAAACAAACGAACTTCTTCTGGTGTTACATCTATTTTCTCAGTAATTTTTTGTTGCTCTTTTTCAATTAGTAAATTTTCTTTTTGCACTGTAAATAATTCTTTTTTCAAATCATCTAAATCATTAAAACCATAGGCTTTAATAACTTTATCTACAGAGCCATACTGTTGTGTAAAATACTGTACACTACGATCTACTCTTGCATCAACTTCTGGGTCAGAAACTAAAACGCTATCAATAATAGCGTGATGCGCTAATAGTTTTTGTTGCATAAGCTCTTCTAACATTTCACAATCAGAAATTTTTATTTTACCTTCAGAACGCAGTTCTATTTCTTGTTTAAACTTATCGATATCAGAATCTAAAACAATATTTTTACCAATAACTACTGCTACCCCATCAATTTTAACTTGCGCAAAAGTAGTGATACTTATCAAGCCAAATAGTGTTGCAAAAAGTGCGGTTTTAGTAAACTTTAAAATTGTTGTTTTTTGTTGCATCTTTTACTAATATTTTTTCTATGTCTCTAATTAATTGAATTTTACGTTTGTGTAAAATCATTTGTGTTATTGTAGGCTCTATATAGCTTAATGGTGCTATATCATTTCTGAGCAAAACGTCTTTTATAGCGACCAAATATAAACCTAATGAATCTTGTTTTTGGAGATATTTTGTTTTTTTTAACAGATTATCTTTAGAAAAAGGGAGTTTTAACAAAACCTTATCTAATTGTGTCCAAATTGAGTCGTTAAACTGATGGAATTTAAAGCTTAATTGTTGTTTTTCTAAAGCTTCTAAATCATCAATATTATCGGACTTAAATAAGTTAATAAATTCTTTTTTGTTGATGATATTGTTATCGAAATGTAAATATTTAATTTTTACCAATTCTTCATTTAGCCTAAAGTTTTGTTTATTTTCTTCATAAAAGGCTTCGATTTCTTCATCATTTATAATAGTATCTAATTGCTGCTTTATGAGTCTTTCTTTATAGCTATTAATTAGCAAACTTTCTTTATAATCTCTAATTAAAGCGTTAATTTCTTCAATATCTTGTTGTGAACTATTGGTTTCGGCTTTATTTAATAACAATTGTTTTATTGCCCAATCGTTGATATAACCTTTTACCAAAACAATACTATCTTCTTTAGAAATATTATTAGGTAAAATATCTTTTAAATCTTCTTTAAAAAGTTTTTCGGTGTTTACAATGGCAACAATTTCTGATGTGGTTGCTTCCTTTTCTTGTACATTTAAATAATCACAAGAAACGAGAAAAAAAAGCACACAAAAAAAAACTGCAAAGTAGTTGCGCATATTATTTATTGTAATGTTTAATTAACTTTTTAAGCTGTTTTTTATTTACTTCGATAGCACTTTTGTTTCTTAAATCTGCAATCCAATTTTTCTCTAAATGGTTCTGGTAATCATTCATTACCTGACCTTTTACTTTTTTAAATTCTTTGTTGTTATATGCACTGATATTGGAATTGTAATACTTTTTTAACCCAAGTGTATCTTTTGATGATTTTTCCCAAATTTTCTGCTGCATCAATTCAAACAACAATAAACCATCTTTGTATTCTTGTAAGGTGTAAGCATATTCTGGTTCTGTTTTCTCTAAATTTTCTTTGTAATAGGCTAAAATTTCTTGGTCTTTAAAATCTTCAAACAAATCATAAACAGATTTATTTTTTCTGTTTTTTATGAAATCTACAAATGCCTCTTGTGTAATTTCTTTTTCATTAATCGATAAAATTACCGCTTGCAAAGAATCTTTAGCAATATCTCTTATTTTTTTATTGTCAAAAATTTCTTTTGCATTTTTATTCTCAGAAATCGTGTATTGTTTTTTTAATTTATTGACTACTGCTTTTTCCGATAATTGTGCCCTAGCTCCAGATTTAACTCTACTTTTTAAGTCTGTTTTTAAATCTTCAAAAGTAGGGACTGGATGTTTTTTTATCAATTGAACAATATGCCAACCAAAACGCGTTTGAAAAGGTTTAGAATACTCGCCTTCTTTTTCTAAACTAAAGGCTACATCTTCAAAAGATTTTACCATAACCCCTGTACCAAATTTTCGCAGTTTACCACCTTTAGATTTTGAACCAGTGTCATTAGAATATTTTCTTGCCAAAGCCTTAAATTGCTCATCTTTTTCTAACCTATTATAAATAGAATCAATTAATTGTTTTGCGTTTTTTGTTTCTTTAGTTAATAAAATATGTGCCACTTCAACCTCGCCTTTAGAAGGTCTTATTGAGTCAACCTTTAAAATATGATAACCAAAACGAGTTCTAAATGGTTTAGAAACCTGGCCTACTTTTGTGTTGTAAGCAGCCTCTTCAAACGGATAAACCATTTTAAAAGCAGAAAAATAACCTAAATTTCCTTGGTTCCCTTTTCTTCCACTTTTTTCGTCATCTCTTGCAGATGGGTCTTCAGATGTTTCTTCAGCTACTTTTTCAAAAGGTTCACCATTAACAATTCTATCTCTAATTTCAGTAATTTTATTGTAGGCTTGTAAAGTATCTTTTGGTGTTGCTATTCTTGGTGTTCTCACCAAAATATGTTTTGCCTTAATTTCATTTTTAGTTCTGTAATAGGCATCTTTAACCAACTTATTCACATAACTAGTATCTTGTAAATATGGTGCAGCTAATTGGTTTTTATAGCCTTCCATTTCTTTAACATAAGATGGTAAAGTATCAAGCTTAATTTTGTAAGCCTCCTTAACTTTCAACTTATAGTTTATAAATAAATCTAAGTTTTTTTGAACATCTTTGGCTTCCTCATTATCAATAGCATCTAAGTTTTTTTCATAAACTCTTTTAAATTCTGAAATGGTAGTTTTATCACCATCTATAGTTAATAGAACTTTGTCTTTTTTTTGAGAAAACACTATACTCGAAAAACATAAAACTATTGCAACAACTAATTTTTTCATAAGTCTATAATGATATAATTCCTTTAATTTGTTCAACTTTTTTATAATATTCAATTACTTCGTCTGCATTTTTTAATTTTAAAACGATTGTAATGCTAATATATTTACCTGTTTTAGATTTTTTTGTTTTTATTACGGCTCCTTTATTGTCAAAAACGGACTGAACTTCATCTAACTGATTGCCATCAGTAGGCACAATAAATTTGTACATATAATCTGAAGGAAAATCTGTAGTATCTTCTAACTGACCTTTTAATTTAACATAAAAAGCATTTTTATCGCTCATAATTAAAAATTATTTTACAAATAACGAAACACAAAATTACATTAAAAATTAGTTTTATAAAGCGAATGATTTATTTTTGTTAAAATTGCAAAAAAACTAACATCAAAATTAATCATTTTAAGATAAAATATTTGCTGAAAAATCAACAAAAAATCGTTTTAATAGGTGGTCCATCATCAGGGAAAACAAGTGTATTAAATGCTTTAAAAGAAAAAGGCTTGTGCTGTTTTGATGAGGTTTCTAGAGAAGTTATATTAAAAGCACGCGAAAAAGGTATAGATCAACTTTTTTTAAAAGACCCCTTACTATTTAGCAAAATGCTTTTAGAAGGTAGAGAGCAACAATATTTAGAAGCGCAGCAAACTAAAGAAAATGTTGTTTTTTTTGATAGAGGAATACCCGATGTTTTTGCCTATTTAAATTATTTTAAAACAGAGTTTCCAGATGTGTTTATTGAAAAAAGCAAACGTTATAAATATGATTATGTTTTTCATTTTTCGCCTTGGAAAGAAATCCACACTACTGATAATGAGCGCTATGAAAATTTTAAGGAGGCTACAAGTATTGATGCTTTTTTAATTGATGCCTACAAAAGCTTGGGATACAAAATTACAACGATTCCTTTTGGTTCTATTAATGAAAGAGCAAACTTTATTATCAATTCGCTTGCTTGCGATTTATGAGTGATGTAAATAACATACTTCAGCACTATTGGGGGTTTCCTAAATTTAGAAAACCCCAAGAAGAAATTATACAAGCCGTTTTAAACAAACAAGATGTAATTGCATTGTTACCTACAGGTGGTGGAAAATCGATTTGTTTTCAAGTGCCTGCTTTAGCAACAGAAGGAGTTTGTATTGTAATTTCTCCGCTAATTGCCTTGATGAAAGATCAAGTAGAAAACCTAAAAAAAAGAAATATAAAAGCTACAATGATTAAATCTGGTGCCAAACCAGATGAAATTGTTACACTTTTTGATAGCATTAAATTTGGTGGTTACAAATTTCTTTACATTTCTCCAGAACGTTTACAAACTCAATTAATTCAACAAAAAATCACAGAACTTAAGATTACTTTTGTTGCTGTAGATGAGGCGCATTGCATTTCTGAATGGGGTCATGATTTTAGACCTACTTACAGAAAAATTAAAGTTTTGAAAGAAATATTGCCTAACATTAATTTTATTGCATTAACTGCCACTGCAAACAAAAAAGTGCTCGATGATATTGCTACAAATTTAGAATTAGCATCTCCAAAAGTTTTCAAAAAATCATTTTATCGGCAAAATTTAGCTTATCAAGTTTTTACTGTAGAAGATAAATTATTACGATTAAAACAAATTTTTACCAAAACAAAAACACCAGCAATTGTTTATGTAAGTTCTAGAAAAAAAACCAAAGAGATTTCAAACTTTTTAAATGCAAATCAGTTTAAAAGCAGCTTTTATCATGGTGGATTAACTTTAAACGAAAAAGAAAATGCTTACCAAAATTGGATGTCTGAAAGAACGCCAATAATTGTAGCAACAAATGCTTTTGGTATGGGAATTGACAAACCCAATGTGGGTATTGTTGTTCATTTCGATTTGCCTTTTTCTTTAGAAAACTACATCCAAGAATCTGGTAGAGCTGGTAGGAACGAAAAAAAATCTTTTGCTGTTTTATTAAAAAATGAACACGATATTTCTGTATACAAACAGCAATTAAAAAAATCGTTACCAGAACTTAGTGAAGTAAAAGAAATTCACAGAAAATTATATCAATATTTTAGAATTGCAATTGGTGAATTGTCTGAAGAATTACATCAATTTCAAATTTCAGAATTTTGCAGAGCTTACAATTTTTCTACTAGAAAAGTTACTGCTGTTATCCAAATTTTATCAAATAATGGCATCTTAGAAATTTCAAATACGTTTAATCAAAAATCTACAATTCTTTTTAACACCAGTAGTAAAAAAGTACTTTCTTATGTAATAAATAAAACTTATACTAAAAATTTAATAAACTCACTATTAAGAACTTATTCTGGTTTATTTAAACAAGAAATTGAAATCAATGAGTTTCTATTAGCAAAAAAAACAAATACAACATCACAACAAGTAATTCGTACTTTAAAAGAATTACATCAAGATAAAATACTTAATTACAAACGCGTAAATAGTGATGCTCAAATACAGTTTTTAGTACCTAGAGAAGATGATAGAACCATTAATTTATGTGCAAAAGAGATTAAACAATTTCTACATCAGAAACAAAAAAAAGCCGACGATATGTTGCGTTACATTTCATACAATTCGATTTGTAGAAGCATTCAAATTTTAAGTTATTTTGATGAAGATACAACACAAAAATGTGGAATTTGTGATGTTTGCTTGTCAGAAAAAAAAGAGATTAGCACTAATATTTCATTTAAAATACTTGAACTTTTAAAAGAAAAGAGCACGCTTACATCTCAAGAAATAAACCAACATTTAAAGGCAAATGAAAAAGACATTTTAATACATTTGCGCATGCTTTTATCAGAAGATAAAATCCAGATAAATTATCAAAATAAATATCAACTAAAATATTAAGTTATGAAAAACACACGTATTGTTTTTATGGGTACCCCAGATTTTGCTGTTACTATTTTAAAACATTTAGTTGATCATCATTACAATATAGTTGGTGTAATTACTGCCCCTGATAAGCCCTCAGGAAGAGGTAGAAAGCTAAATCAATCTGCAGTAAAAAAGTACGCACTTTCTGAAAACTTAACTATTTTACAGCCTACAAACTTAAAAAATGAAGATTTTCAGCAAAAGCTACAAAGCTTAGAAGCAGATTTACAAATTGTAGTTGCTTTTAGAATGTTACCAAAAACTATTTGGCAAATGCCAAAATTAGGCACATTCAATTTACATGCTTCTTTACTACCCAAATATAGAGGTGCAGCTCCTATACATTGGGCTATAATTAACGGAGAAACAAAAACGGGTGTAACTACTTTTTTTATTGATGATAAAATTGATACTGGAGCTATTATTTTACAAGAAGATACTACCATTTCTGAAACGGAAACTGTGGGCTCTTTGCATGATAAATTGATGTTTTTAGGTGCTGAATTGGTAATTAAAACTGTAGATTTAATTTCTAAAGGAACTGTTAAAACAACACAACAACCCAATTTAGAAGAAAAATTTGCTCCGAAATTACATTCTGAAAACACTAAAATTGATTGGTCAAATTCTTTGGATAATATTTATAATATGATTCGAGGTCTCAACCCATTTCCTGCAGCTTGGACTACTATTAAAAATGATGAAGATGAAATTTATACTAAAATTTATGCTGTAGAAAAATTAGTAGAATCGCATAAATATGAATTAGGTAAAATTATAACTACAAAAAAAGAATTAAAAGTAGCTGTAAAAGACGGTTTTATAAACATAAAAGAAATTAAATTAACGGGAAAGAAAAAAATGGATGCTACAAGTCTTTTAAATGGATTTACATTTTCAGACAAGGCAAAAGTACTATAAACCCCTTTATTGTTAAGGTTTTACTATTTTTTAATAAATAACCAACTTGCGTTATTAACAATTTAGTAGTACTTATTAACAAATCAGTACTTTTTTAAGGAGCTAATTTGTGCAAACCCTTAAAGCACCTATATTTGTTAGGCTTATTAGCAAAAAAAGTATACAATTAATTTTAAAATCTATTTATTATGAACAAGTCAGATTTAATTGACGCAATGGCTGCAGACGCAGGAATATCTAAAGTAGCAGCTAAAGCAGCTTTAGAATCTTTTACAGATAATGTAACTTCTGCTTTAAAAGGTGGTGGAAAAGTTGCATTAGTTGGTTTTGGTACATTCTCTGTTTCACACAGAGCTGCAAGATCAGGAAGAAACCCACAAACTGGAGCTACTATTGAAATCGCCGCTAAAAACGTACCTAAATTCAAAGCTGGTGCTGGATTAAGTGACGCTGTGAATTAATAATTACAGTATAATTTCTTATAAAACTCTCTTTTTTAAGAGAGTTTTTTTTATTCCTATATTTTGTATATATTTACTTATGCACTATTTAAAACCACTTAAAGGTAGGTTATTAATTGCTGAGCCTTCTATACTAAATGATAACTCTTTTAATAGAGCTATTGTATTAATTACAGAACATTCAGAAAATAGTTCTGTAGGATTTATTTTAAACAGACCTCTTGAATATACATTGCAAGATTTGATTCCAGAAATAAAGTCGGATTTTACAATTTATCAAGGAGGCCCTGTAGAGCAAGATAATTTATATTTTGTTCATAAAATACCTGACCTAATACCTGAAAGTATTGCTATTGATGATACTATATATTGGGGTGGCAACTTTGATTCTTTAAAAGATTTACTAAATGCAGGTACTTTATCTAAAACAGATATTCGCTTTTTCTTGGGGTACTCTGGCTGGGGAAGCCATCAATTAATAGATGAAGTTAATACAAATTCTTGGTTTATTTCTGAAAACGATATTGATGATATTTTTTCTAATAAAAGTGATACACTTTGGCGAAATAAAATACTGCAAAAAGGTGGTGGTTATAAAATTTGGGCAAATGCTCCAAACGATATTCAATTAAACTAAACTGATGTCACTGCTAAAACTTTTAAGCTTTGCATTAATTTCGTTGCAAATGTGGTTGAAAACTTTTTCTTTTTATAATGAGTTACAGGTTGTACACCTATAATGGCATTGGTAATAAATACTTCATCTGATTTTTGAATTTCAAATGGAGAAATATTAGTTTCTTCAATCATATAATCTGGATTTTTGGTAATAATCTCTATTATTTTTTTTCTTGCCACACCTTTTATACAACCTTCTGTTACTGCCGGTGTTTTTACCACGTCACCTTTAACAATAAAAATATTAGCATTTGCTACTTCTACTACTCCTTTTTTTTCGTTAATTAATACACAATTATCTAAATCATTTTCTTTCGCATAAATACTCGCTAAAGTATTTAACATCCTGTTGTTTGTTTTTATAGTAGATAATAATCCTGAGTAGTTGTAAAAATCTTTAAAAACATCAACTTTGTACGTTTTTTTTGTTGTATAATTATGTTCTTTAACCTCAATTAAATAATCAATTTTATTGGTTATTGGAGTGTATAAACCACCATCTTTTCTATATACATTTAATCGAACTCTAAACGAATTTGCATCATCTTGAACAGCTATTGTTTTTAATATTTCTTTTTCTAAATATTCTAGTGTAAAATTCATAGGAATTTTCATGCGCAACATACGCATTGAAGCCATTAATCTAAAATAATGATCTTCCCAAAAAATAATTTTGTTATTATTTACTTTTATGGTTTCAAAAATTCCATCACCGTATTTAAACCCTCTATTTTCTGTTGTAAATTTTGCATTTTCTTTAAATAACAACTCCCCATTAAAATTAACCATTTGTTTATTTTTTTGTGATTGCAAAACTACAGCTTTTTGTTAGATTTTGAGCATAAAAAAACCCAACCAAAAGCTGAGTTTTACTATAATAAATATTTTATTTATGCGCCTATGGTGTGTTTAAGTTCATCAATTTGATTTTCCCATAATTGTTTAGATTCTTCTACCTCATCTTCATCCTCAGCAAAATCAGTAACTATTAAAGAAACATCTTTTGTTAAAGCATCAACTTGGATTCTTATTTCAAAATAACTGTCATCATCTTCACTTTCCAACCATTTAAACCGAATTCTTTCATCTGCTTTTTTAGCTATTAGTTTGGCTTGCTCTTCTGTACCTTCCCATTCAAAAGTAAAAATTTTACCTCTTGAATTTACTTTATCTGCGAACCATTCTTGCAAATTAGATGGAGAAGATATGTATTGATATAACATATTTGGGGAAGCGTGAATTGGTATTTCTAGCTCGTATTGTACTTTATCCATTTGATGTAACTTTGTTCGACAATATAGGTATTAATTCTATTTAAAAAAAATTAAAAACACTACTTGCCAGATTGTAAAATTAAATTATATTTGCACCCTCAAAACCTAATGGCGAGGTAGCTCAGTTGGTTAGAGCGCAGGATTCATAACCCTGAGGTCGGCAGTTCAAATCTGCTCCTCGCTACAATTTTAAATCACTACAAAACAACAGTTTAGACCTCTAAACTGTTGTTTTATGCCTTCAATTTACGAATACATTACCCTAAATACTGCAAATGAACACGATTTGGAACACGTTTTGGAACACGATTCGATAATTTTACCCCAATTCTCTACACCCAAAATCTATATCGCCAATGGAGACTTATCCAAACGCTGGTATGTTTATTATTCTTATCGAAATCCTAAAACAGGGAAACTTGAACGGATGACAAATCTATATGGAAAAGTAAATCAGTTTCATACTAAAGAAGACAGAATAAGCATACTATCTTATTATAAGAAAAAATTATTGCATTTGTTAAAACAAGGCTTCAATCCTTTTGCAGAGAATAGAAAAGTAATTTAATGCTCATTAAAGGGCATAGTTCCATGACTTCCTTAGAAAAGTAATTGAGAGAAATTGATGCTGAGTTGCCTGAAGATTATTCTAATTTGTTTAGGTAGAGAGTATGGAAGTAAACATAAGTGAAATTATTTGAGATTAAACATTTCAAAATTACTCGATGCTCTAAATACAAAACTCTAGTTATAAATTTCAATATACTCTAGAATATAATTATAAAACTGATAACGTTTGTTTGTAATTAAAACAATCTTAACTGTTAAACTTCTAATTCTAAATTTATTAAAAACCTAATATAACTCCATAAAAAATTATAAGCTAATTTTTTATTAATTCGGTTTCTAATTCTTCTAAAGATTTCCCTTTAGTTTCAGGTAATATTTTAATCATAATAAAAAAGCCAATTAAAGCAATCGATCCAAAAATAAAGAAAGTTAAGGCATTACCAAAATTAGATAGTTGCCAAGGAAAAATTAATTGTACTACAGAACTAATTAATGAATTTACAAAAGCAATTACACCAATTGCCAAACCTCTGTATTTTAAAGGATAGAGTTCAGAAAGCAATACCCACATTACTGGACCAAGAGAAAAGGCAAAGCACGCAATAAAACCTAAAATACCAACTAAAACAATAGTAGTGTTAATTTGGGTCGCTATTTCTAAAATAGCCCCATCATTTTTTTTATAAACTTTATTACCTAGTATAGACTTAAGCTCGTTTTTAAAGTCGATATCAGTGGTATATAATTTGTCTACTAATGGTGTTAATAAATGTGCTTCTTTAAAATCTAATTTTGCAATTCCTAATGGTGTTATTTTATATTTTGCTTGATTAAAACCATAAGCGCAAAACAACAAACTTATTGCTATTCCTGCTGTACCAAATAATAGTAGAGGTCTCCTTCCCATTTTATCTATCAAATACATTGATACAATTGTAAAAACAACAGTAACTGTACTTAATAAAATACCAGATGAAAATGCTGCATCTGTACCTATTCCTGTTTGTTTAAAAATAGATGTTGCATAAAAATACACTGCATTAATACCTGTAATTTGTTGCAAGATGCCAACAATTAAACCAACACTAAAAATAAAGATTAAGGAGGGTTTAAATAACTGAATAAAGGAAACTTTGGTTTTATCTTGCTTACTTGCCAAACTTTTTTCTATTGATTTTATTTCATTTTGAGCGATATCATTACCATGTATCTGTTTTAAAACATTTTTTGCTTTTTCGTATTGATTATTAAGATATAACCAACGTGGACTTTTAGGCACAAGAAACATACAAAAGAAATACAATAAAGCTGGCAATAACTCAACACCTAGCATCCACCTCCAAACAGTTTGATCGGTTAAGAAAAAATTCTCAGATGAGTTATATTTATTAAATAAATAATTACTTAAAAAAGCTGCAAAAAAGCCAAGTACAATGTTTAATTGTTGCATAGAAACCAGTTTGCCTCTATTCTCTGATGTAGCTATTTCTGCAATATACATAGGTGCTAAAACTAAGGCTGCACCAAAGGCTAAGCCACCAATCATTCTGGCAATATAAAGCATTTCATAAGAATTTGCTAATGCTGAGAAAATAGCAGAAATAGCGTAGAGTAAAGCAACTATAATAAGAATCTTTTTCCGTCCAATTTTATCACTGAGTCTACCTGAAAAAAGCATAGCAATCATTGCTGCAAAAGAAGGAGAACTTACCACCCAACCCGATTGAATATCGTCTAAATTAAATTCTGGACTTGCAAAATTCATAACACCAGAAATAATACCTGCATCAAATCCAAATAAAAAGCCACCTAATGATACTACAAAGGCAATAAAAGTTAATTTTTTTGACATTTAAATATGTAATTAATAGATTAATGTTTGGATGGCGTGTGGTAAAATTTCTATGGTAGTTTCTACTTTGTGAATTGCTAATTTATAACTTATTTTTTTATCAGTTTTATTCATAACAACAGTAATAAGTTTTCCATTATTATTTAAAAAAGTAGTACTATCTAAGGTTGATCTACTTGTTGTTGTACTAACACGTTTAGCCCCTGGTTGCACAAATTTAGAAAAATGACCTATATAATAATAAGTAGGTGTATAAATTAATTCGTTTGTAACAGTATTGGCATGTATAGGAGCGAAACAAAAGTTTTGTACATGGTTTGGACCTCCATTTTCATCAAGTAGAATATTCCAATCTGTCCAACCGACTACACCACTATTAAAATCATTAATCATAGAATTTCCATATCGCTCTGCATTAGGCCAATAGTCTAATCTATCAACATCAAAACCCTCTTGGCAACCCTCTGTAAATAATATATTTTTTGTTGGAAAAGAAGCATTAATGTTTTTTAAATTATCATATTTTGGTAAACCACCAGTCCAAGTTTCATACCAATGAAAACCAATTCCCCAAGCATATTTGGCTGCTTCTTTATCTTCAAAAATGGTATTGGCGCGTTCTGAAATTAAATCTCTGTTATGATCCCAAACTATTATATTTTTATCACCCAAACCTTCTTTTTCTAAGGTTGGTCCTAAATAGTTTTTCAAAAAATCTCTTTCTTCTTCGGCTGTATAAATACAAGACTCCCAACGTTGAACTGCCATCGGTTCATTTTGTAAAGTTAAACCCCAAACAGGAATTCCTTCTTTTTGGTATGCATTGATAAATTTCACATAATAGTCTGCCCAAGTTTGTCTAAACTCTGGCAATAATTTACCTCCCTGCAACATATTATTATTGGTTTTCATAAATGCAGGAGGACTCCAAGGGCTTGCATAGAAAACCAAATCGTCTCCTATATACTCCATAGCTTTTTTAATTAATGGAATTCTTTTCTCTTTATCTTTTGCAATAGAAAACGTTTTTAGTTCTGCATCACCTTCTTCAATATAGGTATGACTCCCTAAACCAAAATCGCTACTGTGTATACTAGTTCTTACAATATTGTAACATATACCTTCTTTACTAAAATATGCCTTTAGCAATTCTTCTTGTTTTTCGTCGTTTAACGTAGAAAATACTTCTGATGATGCATCTGTAATAGCACCTCCAATTCCTAAAAATTCTTGAAAGGTTTTATTTGGGTTTACAAAAACAGCAACATCTGTTTCTAAAGTTTGGATTTTTTTAGTAAACTGTTTTTCAATGGTTTTAGTAAGTCTTAAATTGGTGTTTTTTGCTGTAGTAAATATTTGTAAATTTGCTTTTAATGCCACTTCCCTACTAACAACATTCTTAGAAACAGCGATTTCATCAGTAGTATTACAGGCAAAAAAAACACATAAAAGTACTATGCGAATTGCTAGTTTTAATTTTATTTTTTTCATTATAATTTAAATTCGTGTTTAACCCAGTCTACTTCCATTACCCATTCACCATTCATAGGTGCGTCTGTTATTTTTGCAAAGTTTAAAATGGCAAACATTTTTTCAGGATATAAAGCTCCTTGTCCAACATTTCTATAAATTTCTTTAGCGTCTACTCTAAAGACAAGATCTTCACCTTCCCATTCTACAGAATATTCATGATATTCGTTTAAAGTAACATCAAAGCCTTTTCTTAAACTCCACCAATCACCTTTATCGCAATTCCCTAGACTTTTTATGGCACCTGTTGTAAAGTGATTTTTTTGATGATCTCCATGATGTTCAAAAATATCAATTTCTCCAGATCCTGTAAGTGGCCAACAAATGGTTTCATCTGCCTCTTGTACTGGAGGTTCATTATTTTGAGCCCCTAATAACCACCATGCAGGAAACATGCTTTTTTCGCCATTGCTAGATAATTTTAACCTTGCAGTCCATTTGCCTTTAACAAATTCTTGTTTATTCTTTGATGCAATTCTACCTGCTACATATTGTGTAGCTGGATGTTGTTTTCCGTGTTTATCAAAGTTATTACAAGGTAATTCTTCACCAACATTTACCACTCTTAACTTTAAAGTACCCTCGCTTACTTCTCTAGTATTGTATTTGTTATCTGGCACATAACAATGAGTTTCATTGTTTACCCATATCATTTGATCTTGCCAGTTGTTAGAGTTAAATGTATTAAAATCATCAAAAAAATCAACTTGCCAAATTTGTAAATTAGAAGACTTATTTGAATCTTTTGTATTTCTAAAAGCCATTAAAAAGGTTAAAACTAGCAAAAAAAATAGGGTTGATATGTATTTGATTCTCTGACTTTTTATTAAAGGTGTTTTTTTCATAATTTATAATTTTTAAACAAAAAACTGTTGGTAGTTACTATTATAAAAAACATTTTTTCCATAACACAACCAAACAAGACTATGAGGTTAGTTTTTGTTTATTTTTAAAGATTTTGAATGCGATTATTTAAAACTATTAATTTTATTTTTTAATGAGTTTCTTTTTTAAAATGCCTTTATTTGTTTCTAAAACCAAAAAATAAATACCTGCTTTAATTTCAGATAAATTATATACGGTTTTATCTAAAACAGGATTTAGACTTTTAATTATTCTACCAGAAACATCTATTAATTTGATATTTAAAACCAATATTTGATCCGATGTTTTTAGTTGAAAATAATCGGCTAATGGGTTAGGGTAAATGGTTAGCTTTTCTTTATAGATTTGGGGTACAGACAGATTACTTGCAAACTTGAACTCAAACCAATTCAAGTTAAAACCTGATTTAACTACCTTCATTTTTAAAGTATAAATACCTTTCCTTAAAGCAACGTCTGTTGATGTTGTTTGCCAAGATTGCCATCCACCTGTAATTGGTAAATTAACATTAACTAAAGTTTCTAAACTTTTTTCGGTACTTAACTCGAAAGCAATTTCACCTTCTGTATTTTCCGCGGCTGTTCTTAAGTCTAAGGTATAATTGCCATCTTTAGAAACAAACACTTTATACGTGGCATAATCACCTGGGTCAGTAAAACCTATGTTTTGACCTGCACCATTGTCTGAGGTGTTTTCTGTTTCTAAACCAATTTGTATATGAAAATCTTCTGCTTGAATTTTATTAGGTATAAAAGCTCTTTGTACTAAAGTATTTTCAATAGTATAATTGTTAAAAATGGGTAATTTGATGTTATTTTCAGACTGTAAATCATCTCCTGTATAACTTACCTTTAAAGCGTCTTGATAATACAAATAATCATCTAACTCTAGCACTACAAAACGAAGTGAAGCAGGATCTAATTTCACTGCTTTAATACCTACTTCAATATCATTTACTTTTACTTTAAAGTCTTCTATGGTTAAATTTACATCTGTTGCAGGTTGATTTAAAACTATCTTAATTGATTTCTCATCATCTATAGTTTTAGCACTTAACACTTTAAAATCTGTAATATTATTGTTAGATTTCTCAAAAGCAATACTACTCATATTAAAAGAACCTGCCTTTACCTTTACAGTAAAAACGTGAGTGCCTTGTTCTAAATATACATTTTCTATAAACTGATTTACAAAGTTAGACCAGCTTCCTGTGTTGCCTATAGAAACATTACCAGTGATGTCTACATCATTCATTAAAAAATTAACTTTGGCACCAGATTGTTCAGTAGCATATCTAAAGTTAAAATTATAAAAGCCGGTTTCTGCTACATTTAAAGTATACTTTAACCACTCACCTACTTCTGTGTACCCAATATGATAACCATTACTATTGGTATTGTCTGAGTTGGTTTGAATGTCTACACCATCATTACGTAAAGCCCAACCTGCGTTCCAAGCCTGAAAGCTATTGGTAGATAATGAGTAATTGGCGTAATCAGTATCTGAATACGCAACTTGATTCGTTCCTAAATCGTAGTTAGAAAGATAAAGTACTCCAGGAATATTATTTTCTGCATATGGTATATGAGTATCACTACTTGGTTGTCTTAGTACTGCATCTACTACATCTTTAAAATAATCGTTGTTTTCTACTAACAAATCTGTTGTTAATTGAGATAAACCTGAAATAGCATCACTAGAGCTTGGTCTAGGTCCCTCTCCCTTCCAGTAGTTAATAATGGCTTCATAGTTTTGGTTAGATTTTACGGAAAAGGGACTTACTGTTGTTTCAATTCTTTTCCAAGGCCACCAAGACCAGCCAATATTATTAGTTTCGAATAGTTTAACAGCTTCTGTATACCACACATTCGAATTTTCACCAGATTCTCCCATCCATAGAGGCACATTGTGTTGATTTCTTAAATCTAAAACCCATTGTATAGAGGCTGTATCATTATAAGTCCAATATTTATGAAAACTATAAACTAAATTAGAATCCCAAGGTGGTGTTAAACCTGAAAAATCATTCGCAAACCAATTGCCTTCAATATAAATAATATGATTTGCATCGTGTGCTCTTATGGCATTGGTAATTCTTACGTACAAATCGCGAATTACACTGCCATCTATAGGCCAATTAATTTCATTGATGAGGTCATAACCACCAATCCATTCTTTGTCTTTGTATCTTTCTGCTAATTTACCCCACAAAGCAACTGTTTTACTTTTGTTAAGATCACTTTCCCAAAGAGATGGTTTATCTGAATCATAATCAGAAATTGCAGCATCTTGTCCTTGACCACCAGGTGCTGCATGTAAATCTAAAATTAGGTAAATTTGATTTTCTTCGCACCAACTTAATAATTCATCTACCATTTCAAAACCTGTAGTTAACCATGTGTTTTCTCCAGCTACTGGCTCATCCTCAATAGGTTTTGTAAATAAGTTATAGTGCATGGCCAAACGCACACTATTATAGCCCCATTTTGCAATGGAGTCTATGTCACGCTTTTGTATAAAGTTTTTTCGCCAATTTGTGTAAAAAGTATTAGTTTCTTCTTCACCAATTAAATCGTTTAATTTTTCAATGAACTCATGTTGCGTATCTGCTGCTCCAGAAGAATTCATCATATAGCCTTCTTGTAGCATCCAACCTCCAAGTCCTATGCCTTTTAACAATACTTCTTTGCCATTTTTATTGACAATTTTTTTTCCTAATGCTCTTAAGCCCTGTGAATTTGTACTTAATGTGTTAAGCATAAAAAGTACGATAAAAAAGTTTATATTTTTTTTCATTTTATAAGTTATCTAAACCGAATAATGTAATTTCTGATCCTACTGTAATCTGAGTACTTCCGTAATTAGAAGTAATCGAGAATTTTAAATATCTAAACTCTTCTGAGGTATTTGGTAAGCTAAATTCATGACCATCTATAGCGTCTTGTAAAGCAGATGCTGGGATATTACCTGCAGCATCTCTTGGATCTCCAATATCGAACTGCCCCAGCAATTGCCAGGTTTGACCATCTGTACTCGAAAACAAATCGAACGATTTAAGGTTTTCTTCTTGATAGTGATAAGTAACTCCACCACCATTATACCAAAAGGCTCTTTGCCAAACCTTAAAACGTTGAATTTTCACATTTTTATTTAAATCGATAACAATGTCTAGTGGAAAGTCTAAACTACCTCCATTGTTATCTCTGGTAATAATAAAATAACTGTTATCAGCATCTGTTTCTACTGTATCTATAATATCATCCCAAAAATTAATAGTTAGCCCCTCATAAGCATTTCCATTTATTGATTGATTTGCAACTAATGTCCAAGAAGATTTGTCAATTTTT
>NZ_CBFHZT010000013.1:0-69382 GCF_965660385.1 Polaribacter sp. | reverse complement strand
TGCTGGTTTAGAGATTAAAACGCAAGGCAAACAAGGTTTACAAGTTTTTGCAGCAGCAGATGGCTATATATCTCGAATTAAAGTTCAACAATTTGGATACGGAAAAGCCATTTACATTACACATCCAAATGGATTTACAACTGTGTACGGACATTTGAAAAGGTTTAATGATGAAATAGACGATTACGTCAAAAAAATTCAATACAAAAAAGAAAATTACGAAACCGGTAATCTCTTTTTTAAAGAAGATACATTTCCGGTACAAAAAGGAGAAGTGATTGCTTTTTCAGGGGATACTGGTGGTTCTGGTGGTCCACATTTGCACTTTGAAATTCGTAATACAAAAACCGAAAAAGTCATCAATCCTTTATTATTTGGTATCAAAGTAAAAGATACAAAAGCACCCACTTTTCAATCTTTAAAAGCTTATGCTTTAACTGATGATTCAAGAATCAACCAACAAAAAAAAAGTTTTCAAATTCCAATTAAAAATATCGGAAATGGAAAATATTTAGCTGATAGAATAACTGCAAGTGCTACAATAGGTTTTAGTGTTAGCGTGTATGACAAATTTAATGGGATGCCTAATAAAAACGGAATTTATAGTTTAGCCATGTTTTTAAATGGGAAACGTTTTTATTATCATGATGTAGAAACATTTTCTTTTGCTGAAAGTAAATTTCTGAATTTACATATTGATTACGAACATTATAAAAAATACAAAAAACGCTATCAAAAAACATTTAAAGAAACTGCTAACAGACTTACTACCTATGATAAATTAATTAATAATGGAAAAATTAATGTTCAAAAAGGTATGAATTATACTGTTGAGATTGTAGCTAAAGATTTTGAAGGTAATACCAGTACTATTAAAATACCTGTTGCTGGAAAAGAAAGTAATGCCATTTTTACTGCTCAAAAAGACACTACTGGTTATAAAATTGATCGAAATAAGTTTAATAAATTTACTAAAGACGGAGTTACCATTGCTTTCCCCAAAAAAACATTTTACAATGATTTATATTTAGATTTTAAGGTAGAGCATAATATTGCTAAAATTCACACACCAACAGTACCTTTAGATAAAAGTTTTACCCTAACTTTTGATGTTTCTAAATATTCAGCTGAAGAAAAAGACCAATTGTATATTGCTAATTTAGAATATCCTAAATACCCAAGATATTATTATACCAGAAAAAAAGATAGTACATTTTATACCACAACAAAAACGCTAGGCAACTACACACTAAAATTTGATAAACAAAAGCCAAAAATTAGATTATTGTATTTTAAAGATAATCAATCACTTAACAATTCTAAGACGTTGAAAGTAAAAATTAGTGATGAAGGTTCTGGCATCAAAAACTGGAGAGCCACTATAGATGGTGAATGGATTTTAATGCAATACAATCATAAACGAGGCATATTAACCTATAATTTTAATGATAAAAAATTGGTGGGTAACAAACATATCTTTAAACTTGTAGTTTCAGACAATGTTGGAAATACGAATACAGTTTCTGCAACGTTCTTTAAGCAATAGATAAACTAATTTTTGTGAAAAAAATATTCTTATTTTTACTCTTGATGCCTTGTTTTATAATGGCTCAGAAAACTACCATTTTAAAAGGAACTGTAAAAAACAACCAAAAAGAAGGTATTGAAAAAGTATCTGTAGAGTTTGGCAAAACAGGAACTGTAACAGATGAAAATGGAAATTATAAAATTAGAATTCCTTTAGATGAAGAAGTAACCATTGTTTTTAGCCATGTTTCTTATCGTGTTTTCACAAAAAAAATTACAGCAAAAAGTAGAACTGTACTTCGATTCTCACCAACTCTTATTTTAAAAACCGAAAATTTAGAAGAAATTGTTATAAAAGATCAAAGAGATGCTGCATCTGGTATACAGTCTATCAACATAAATACAGTAAAAAATATTATTGGTCCAAATGCTGGTATCGAAAATACTTTAATGACACTGCCTGGTGTAAATAACAATAATGAACTTAGTACACAATACAATGTTAGAGGTGGTAATTTTGATGAAAACCTTGTTTACGTTAATGGAATTCAAGTGTATAGACCTTTTTTAGTACGTTCTGGTCAGCAAGAAGGCTTGAGTTTTATCAACACAAATATGGTGCAGAATATTGATTTTTCTGCAGGTGGTTTTCAAGCAAAATATGGAGATCGATTGTCTTCTGTTTTAGACATTACTTATCGAAAACCTACTGAAACTGCCACTACAATCGATGCTAGTTTATTAGGTGCAAGTGTTACTTTTGAAGGGCAATTTTTAGATAAAAAATTAAGTACAATAACTGGAGTTCGCTATAGAGATAATAGTTTATTTGTAAATAGTAAACAAATTGAAACCAACTTTAGACCTCGTTTTACAGATATACAAACCTACTTATCTTATGATTTTTCAGAGCAATTTCAATTGAACTTTTTAGGAAATTTTTCTTTAAACAACTATAATTATCAACCTTTATCTAGAAGAACTCGTTTTGGCACAGTTGCAAACCCTCTAGAACTTATCGTTTTTTATTCTGGTCAAGAAACGGATACCTATTTAACCTTACTTGGTGCTTTATCTGCTGATTATACAATAAATGATGATTTTACGATTACCACAACTGTATCAAGATACAATACACAAGAAGAAGAATATTTTGATATTGCTGCACAATATAATTTAGGTGAAGTAGACTCTAACATAGGCTCAGAAAACTTTGGTGATGTTGAATTCTCACAAGGAATTGGCTCACAATTAAACCATGCTCGCAACGATTTAGATGCTTTAATTACAAACGCAGAAGTAAAAGCAACTCTTAAAAAAGAGAATATACAATGGAGTTTTGGCATAAAATATCAAAAGGAAGCTATTAAAGATCGAATTCGAGAATGGGAAATTATTGACTCTTTAGGATTTTCGATAAGGCCTCCTTTTCATGCTACAAATAATCAACCTTATGAATCCTTTGAGGCTGATATTGTACCATTTCAAAACATTAGAAAAGATAATAATGTAGCGATTAATAGAATTTCTGGTTATGCGCAATTTAACCAACGTTCTTTTTGGAACGATCACGAAGTTTTTTACAACCTTGGTATTAGAGCTCATAATTGGTCTGTAACTGGCAATGGAATTGATTCTAAAAATCAAATTATTATTAGCCCAAGAGGTCAGTTTGCCATAAAACCAGATTGGGAAAAAGATATGTTATTTCGTTTTTCTGCAGGTTTATATGCACAACCACCTTCTTATAGAGAATTAAGAGATTTTAATGGTGATGTAAATGTAGAAGTTGGAGCACAAAAATCAGTTCATTTTGTATCGGGTATGGATTATAGCTTTACAATGTGGAAAAGGCCTTTTAAACTTACCACAGAAATGTACTACAAAAATTTATCTGATGTAAATTCTTATACTATTGATAATGTAAGGATTCGTTATAGGGCAGATAATGTTACTAAAGCGTACGCTTATGGTTTAGATATGCGTTTGAATGGTGAGTTTGTACCTGGAAGTGAAAGTTGGGTAAGTTTAGGCTATTTAAAAACTGAGGAAAATATTAATAATCAAGGCTATATTGCAAGACCATCTGACCAACGTATTAAATTCGGGATTCTTTTTCAAGATTATGTTCCTAATTTGCCAGATTTAAAAGCATACTTGAACTTAGTTTACAATTCTGGAGTTCCTGGGGGTTCTCCTTCTTATGCAAATCCTTATAACTTTCAAGATAGATTGCGTGATTACAGACGTGCAGATTTAGGAGTTTCTTATGTTTTTGCAGATGCTAATAAGCAATTTGAATCTGGTTGGCTGTCTAATTTTAAAGAATTAACTACTGGTTTAGAGTTGTTTAACATGTTTGACATTCAAAATGCAATAACAAATACTTGGGTTAGAGATGTGTATTCTAAAACGCAATTTGGAATTCCTAATTTTATGACGGGCAGAGTGCTGAATTTTAAAGTTGCCATGAAGTTTTAGCAAAAAAAACTACATCACTTTTTTATATTTTACCAAAGCTCCAAACTCCTTTTTATAAATTCTAACGACTACCAAGAATAAACTAATTAAAAGTGGACCGAAAATTAAACCTATAAAACCAAATAAAGGTACCCCAACTATTACACCAATTAGTGTAATTAATGGATGAACATTATCTAAAGTTTTTAAAACAAATAGCCTTATAATATTATCTGTAGAACCTACAACTACTAAACCGTAAATTAAAATTCCCCAGGCTTCAAATGTATTTCCATAAGACATTGTTAAAATAAAAACAGGAAGAATACCAATTAAAGTACCAATAAACGGAATCATAGAGCCTACAGTTACCACCACAAACCAAAAAAAAGGATCTTTAATACCAAAAATTAAAAAACCTATTAAAGCTATAATTCCTTGAGCAATAGCTACTAGAGGAATACCAATGGCATTAGAACGCACCATAGCTTGCGACTCTTCACTTATTACTTTTAAGTTTTTTTGACTTATTGGTATATATTCATACAACGAATGTCTTAACTCTTGTCTATTCGTTAACATATAGTACAGTAAAAAATACATTAAACCAATAGATAAAAAAATATCAAAAGTACTGCCAGCAAAGTTTTCTAAATTTTTAGAAATCCACGTAGAAACTTCAGAAGCATTTATTCGCGAACTTAAATCAAAACCATATTCAGTTTCAATTACGGTTAATTTTTGTTCTACAACTTTGGCTATTTTTTCTGAATTTTCTACAGCCTCCCCAACTTTATCTCCTAACATAAAGAGAATACCTGCAACTGGAAGCAGAATACAAATGAATGAAAAAAGCATTAAAAGAATGGCTGCAAAATGTGGATTCCATTTCTTATCCACTAAAGAAACCATCCACTTTCTTAACAAAACGTAAATAGTAATTGCACCTAAAACCCCTGATAAATAAGGCATTAATTCTCTAAAAATTAAAAAAGCAAATGATAGAATTAACAAAAGTACAAATACTTGCCTTATAGTTTTTGGTGGAATTACATTTTTTTTCATAATGCAAATTAAAATTTATTTTGCTATAAAATTATCCTTATCAAATATAAAATTAATTCATATACCATTTTATATTATTCTAAAAATGTAATGTATTATTTTTCTCTATTTACCAATTCCATTGAAAAAGCAGGTAAACAAATGGATAAATATTCGCATTCAACATCAAAAGGATTGGAATATTGTACACGTGTATTTTTTTCTATTTTGATGGATTGTCCAGCCTCTAATACAACAATTTCATCTTCAATAATAAATTGTTTTCTACCTCTTATAATGTAAGTATACTCCTCAAATTCAGGAGTTTGAAAAGGTTCTTTCCATTTTGGTGGTGCAATCATGTGTGCAATACTAATACCTGACTCTTTATTTGTAGCATTTCCGAAATGTTCTTCTATAAGTTTACCATCTGCAGTTGGAACTATAAATGGCGATTTTTGAACGGTGTATTTTTTTTTCATAGGCTAGTTTTTTAATTACAAAAGATACTGAAACAAGTTCAGTACTAGTTAAACCAAACTACAAAAGATTTTATTTTAGCCAAATCTGGAATTTGTTCTAAAGATACTTTTTGCGAACTATAATTACTTAAACCTAACTCACTTTTATCAATAACCATAGTTGCATTCAATTCATCTACAAATAAGGTAACCGATTTTAAAGTAGATTCTGGACGTAAATGATTAGTAGCGTTTATTTCTGAAAAACTTGAACTTAAATTAATACCTTCTTTGGTTTTAAATCGTTTGTCGTGAATTTCAATACTTTTAATGGTAGATGTAGAATCTAATTGTTCTTGAGGTACAATGGTTAACAAGTGCTTCCCTCCTTTTTCAAAAATTAAATACTCATCATCATCTTGAAAATAATTATCACCTAAAGCGCCTTCACTTAAATTTTTAACAATGGAATCGTTTTTAAAAATTACTTCTAAATCTTTTACGGTTGTTTGTTGGGTAAGTTCACCTACTTTACCTTTTTCTATCATAAATTTATCGCTATTGTTGCAACTAATTATTAAAAGTGATGCTGTTAGTAAGGCTAGGAAATGTTTTTTGATCATTATTTATTATTTTATTAACTATAAAACGTTTGTTTTTTGATTTTGTTATTTGATTACTTTTTTTAAAATTCCGAAGACGGCTCTTATAAAGGTGGCACTGGTTAATACTTTTACAAATGGATCTTGCCTTGTACTTCTTCTAGATGATGAGCTTCTACGAGATTCTTTCTCTTTTTCTTTCGCTAATCGTTCTTTTTCTTTTTGATTTTTGGCTTCTTGAAGCGCTTTTTCTTCTGCCAAATTTATCTTTTCTATTTTAGCATTTAGCAGTTCATACGCACTTTCTCTATCTAAATTATCATTGTATTTATAAAACAAACGAGAATTATTGATAACAGTTTTCAGTTCTTGATCCGTTAAAATATCCATTCTACTCATGGGTGCACGCAACATAGTTCTTGCTAATGGAGTTGGAATTCCTTTTTCATTTAAAACCGATACAAATGCTTCTCCAATACCCAATTGTGTTAACACTTCTTTGGTATCGTAATATTCAGAATCAGGATAATTTTCTGCAGCCAATTTAATTGCTTTTCTATCTTTTGCAGTAAATGCTCTTAAAGCATGTTGAATTTTTAAACCCAATTGAGCTAAAATATCTTCTGGAACATCTTTTGGATTTTGCGTTACAAAATACAAACCAATACCTTTAGAACGAATTAATTTTACAATACTTTCAATTTGATTTAGTAAAGCTTTAGAGGCTTGATCAAATACCAGATGCGCCTCATCTATAAAGATGATTAATTCTGGTCTTTCAGCATCTCCTTGTTCTGGAAAAGTTTCATAAACCTCTGCCAATAACTGCAACATAAATGTTGAAAATAGTTTGGGTTTATCTTGAATATCTGTTAAACGTAATACAGAAATTATTCCATTTCCGTTTTCATCAATTCTGGTTAAATCTTCAACATCAAAAGATTTTTCACCAAAAAACAAATCACCACCTTGTTGTTCTATTTCAATGATTTTTCTTAGGATTGCTCCTGTACTTGCTGTAGAAATTCGTCCGTATTCGGCTTTAATTTCCTCTTTACCTTCGTTGGTAACATATTGTAAGATTTTTTTAAAATCTTTAATGTCTAATAAAGGCAATTTGTTATCATCACAATATTTAAAAATGATGGCTACAATTCCGCTTTGCGTTTCTGTTAAATCTAATATTCTTGATAGTAAAACTGGCCCAAATTCAGAAATCGTAGCTCTTAAACGAGTGCCATTTTGTTCTGAAAGGGTTAAAACTTCAATTGGGAAATTTTTAGGTGTAAAAGGAAAACCAATTTTTTGGTGACGTTCATCTATTTTAGGATGTCCAGAACTGGCTTTTGCCAAACCAGATAAATCTCCTTTAATGTCCATTAATAAAACAGGAATTCCTTTTTCTGATAAATTTTCAGCTAAAACCTGCAAAGTTTTTGTTTTTCCTGTACCTGTTGCACCCGCAATTAAACCATGTCTGTTTAAGGTTTTTAATGGTACTTTTACTAAAGCATTTGTTATGGTTTCTTCGCCCAACATGGCTGCACCTAATTCAATAGCATCACCTTTGGTTTTATAGCCGTTATTTATATATTCAAAAAAAGCTTCTTGTTGACTCATCAAAAATAAATTTAAGAAGCTGAATCACGTTCAACTTACGAGCATAAAAATAAGTAAAGTTTGAGAAGTGGAAAATTATTTGTGGGTTTAGTTTAATCTATCCAACTTTTAAAATCCTTTACACGTTCTCTACTAACAATAATTTCTTGCTCATTGTAAGAATTTAATATCAATTTTAAACGTGAATTTGAATACGCAACAATATCTTTTATGGCATTTATATGTACAATAAAGGTTCTGTTTACTCTAAAAAAATGTTCTGGGTCTAGCTGTTCTTGCCAGTTTTCTAAAGAATTATCTAATAAATAATTTCTATTTTCTTTTGTATGAATGTAAGTAGCTTTATTCTCGCTATAAAAACATTCTACCTCATTAATATGAATTATTTTAATATGTTGCCCAACCTTAATGGTTAATCTTTTTTTGAATTTACGATCTACAGGATTTATCAATAATTTTCGAATATCATCTAAATTTACTTGCACATCAGATTGTTGTGGCTGTTGCTTTTTAAACTGATTTACGGCTGTCTCTAATTCATCATCGTCAATAGGTTTTAACAAATAATCGATTGAATTGAGTTTAAATGCCTTTAAGGCATATTCATCATAAGCAGTTGTAAAAATTATGGCAGATTGTACTTCAATTTCCTCAAAAATCTCGAAAGATAAACCATCAGACAATTGAATATCTAAAAAAATTAAATCAGGATGTTCGTTATTTTGTAACCAATTTAAAGATTCTTCTACAGAATGGAGCATTTGTTGAACCTCAATATCTAAAGCAGCTAACATTCTATTTAATCTTCTTGCTGCTGGTTTTTCATCCTCTATAATTAATACATTCATTTATTTGGTTGTTATTGGTTGTTGGTTGTTGGTTGTTGGTTGTTGGTAAAATCAAAAAAAAAATTAAGAATACAAAATACTAAAAGAAAATTCTTCATTCTTACTACTACTTTCGTTATTCTTAGGTCTTCAAACTATTTACTCCAATCGTTTTCTTTTATCATCTTTATCCATCAATTCTTGTATTTTACGGTCTTCCCAATCTTTTCCCAAACCTAAAGATTTAAAGCCGAAAACACCTAACCAATGAAAAAACATGCCTATTCCCCAGAAAAAAGCGGTAGAATACGTCCCAAAATTTGTAATAGCTTTTTTAAAAGTATCGCCACTTTGCATTAATCCGTAGATTATAATTCCGCTTAAAAAAAGATTTACTAAAATATAAACAATAAGGTGAATGTAAAAACCTTTAAGCTCTTTTACTCTTTTTTGGGCTCTAATGTAATTTTGTCCTTGTGTAAAATCGTCTTGCATCATTTTAACTATTATTATTCATGAATTGTTTCATTTTTCTGTCTTCCCATTTTTTGCCCAATCCCAATACTTCGAAACCGAAAACACCTAACCAGTGAAAAAATAAGGCAATTAACATACCACCTAATGCAAACCAGAAAAAATGAAAACCGGGTACAAATTTTAAATTTACAAACACAATTAAAGGAAAAGAAAATACATAGACTATTAAATGAACATAAAATCCTTTAATTTCTTCTGCCTGTTTTTTGGCTTTTAAATAATATTGTTCTTGAATATATTTGTTGTTGTCATCAGTTATATTAGGATCAACATTACCAACAATATTTTTTACTTTTTTATCTTTCCATGCTTGTTTCATATCCATTTTAGAAAATGCAAAAACATTAACCCAATGAATTAGCAAACCTATACACCAAGCCATAATTGCATACCAAAACCAATGAAATTGCGGTACAGTTTGTAAATTGATAAATACTAAAAAAGGTAAAATTAAAAAGGATGCTATACAATGCGTGTAAAAACCTTTGATGTCTTTAATTTTTTGTGCTGCTTTTAAGTGTAACTGATGTTCTATATATTTTGATTGCATAACGTTAGTTATTATTATTCATAAATTCTTTGATTTTTCTTTCTTCCCAGTTTTTACCAAAGCCTAATAAATTAAAACCAAAAGTATTTAACCAGTGAAAAAACAAACCAAAACCCCAACCACAAACCGTAAACCAAAACCAATGAAATTGTGGTACAAATTTTAGATTGATAAAAATGATAAAAGGAACCACCAAACAATACACAGTTAAATGTGTGTAGAATGCTTTTATTTCTTCTACTTTTTTTTGCGCTTTTAAAAAACGCTGTTCTCTTGTAAAATCTTTTTCCATTATCTTTTTCTATTTTCTTGTTTTAAATATTCGTTTATTTTTCTTTGTTCCCAATCTTTATTTAAAAATAAAGGCATACCGAAAGTACTTATTGCTTGAAACAAAATTCCTATACCCCAATACAACCAAATTTTGTAGTTATGATAATTCCAAAATGCTTCATTAAACGTATCTCCATCATTTATGTCGCCTAAAATAAAAATGGCACTTAAAAAGGTGTTGATAATGATATAAGTGGCTAAATGTTTGTAAAATTTTCTAATTTTTTCAACTTTTTTCCGCGCCAAAATATATTGCTGTTCTTGTGTAAATTGCTGTTTCATTATCGTAGTCTTTTTTGTCTGTTTTCTTTTTCCATCAATTCTTTAATCTTTTTATCTTCCCAATTTTTACCTAAGAAAATGTTGTAATTATTAACTTCTAAAAAATGGAATGTTAAACCTATTCCCCATCCAAACATTGGAAACCAAAACCAATAAAATCCGGGTGAGAATTTTAAATTGATAAATACTAAGAAAGGGATTACCAAACAGTACGAAGCTAAATTTTGATAAAACTCTTTTAACCTTTCTACCTTTTCTACGGCTTTTACATATTTGCTATTTTCTAAATCTTCTGTGTACATAATATCGTTCATTTTATAAAGGAGAGGTAAACTCACCTTAAAAGTTGTGTTGTTATTTTCTATTTTAACAGGTTTGTCTGTTATTAATCCATATCTGTCTGCAATATTTTGCAAACCTACTTTGGTACTTTTGCCAATTGCTTCTTTTGGATTGATGTTATTTTCTATAATCAAATGATTATTTTCCTCATAAATGGATATCACTAATGGTTTAGAGGATGAAACCACATTGTGTTTTACGGCATTCTCTAACAACAATTGTAGCGAAAGTGGTACCATTTTTAAGGCATCATTACTAATATTGTCTGGAATATTAAACTCAATGGCATCTTCAAAACGCATTCCTAACAATTGCATGTAGGTTTTTGCAAATTTTAATTCTTCTTGAATAGGCACCAAATCTTTGTTTCTTTGCTCTAAAACATATCTATATACTTTTGATAGTTTTGTAGTAAACTTTTCTGCCTGATTTGGATTCTCGCCAATTAAACTCGTTAATACATTTAAACTATTGAACAAAAAATGCGGGTCTAATTGATTTTTTAACGATTCAAATTTTGCTGTTTCTGTTTTTGCTACAATTTCTTGTTTGGTAGTTTCTTGGTTCATGGCAGCTTTCCAATTCTGCATAAAACCACGTGCATGTAAAAAAGTAGAAACTCCTAAAGATAAAATGATGTAAAATAAATGAATCCAAATAAAATTACCTTTAAAAAAATTATTTACATCATTACCATTAATTACTATAAAAACCACATAATCAATTAACAATACTACAGGGACTGTGTATAAAATTGTAGTTATAATTCCTGCCCAAACACGTTTATTGGTTTGTGTAATCCAGCTCCATTTTTTAGACAAATAATTGTTGATAAAACCATTTCCAAAACCAATACCAAAAGAATACATACCCGAAATAATAAAAGACCACATTAACCCCTCTAAACTAGCTTGCCTAAAAACTAAGCCAAAAAACAATCCAAAAATTACGGTAAGTTTTAAGCAAGTTACTACTGCAGATTTTATATTGCGAATGGTATATACTTCTTGATTTTTATTTTGGTTCGTCATTATCACTTTTATTAATGAATAATTGTTTGGTATTAAAATTTGATATCTAAAGATACATCTTTATCAGAAACTACAAACTTTGCGTTCTCAAATGTTGGTGGTGCAAAAGCCATATGATTGTTAGATGCTCCATAATCTTCTAGTGGCATTCTTTGCGCAGAAAAATCCATTTTATCATTATCATTTTTATCATGATAACAAATAATTGCATAAACACCAGGTTCAATGTCTTTAAAGGTAATGGTGCTTTTTCCATCAACAATTTTTCCATTTGCTGCTTGTATTGGTTGTTTCATAAAAGTTTCTTTGTTGTACAAGGCAAACCCTACTTTACCATCATTGGAAGTTACATTAATTACTGTAGCTGTAATGTTAACTTTGTTTTGTGCATTAATTTTGTTTGATATAAATAATGTTGCTGCAAATACTAGTGTTACTAAAAATTTCATAATTTGTTATTTTATATGTTAGTGATGAATTATGGTACAAATATGCAACTCAATCACAGTTTTTAAAATTAAAGCATACCCAATTGTAATTTTTTAATACCGAATTGTAATTTTAACAAGCAAACTGTTTAACTTCAAGCTAAATTCAACAAAACCTTAGTTATAAATTGTAATTAAAAAATTAATATTTATATAAATTCGTAGTTTTCAAATATTAAAATCTTAACGAAACCAACAAATTGGTTAATATTTAATAAAAATCAATAAAAACCTTTAAGATTGTAACAGCAAAAAAGAAAAAATATATACTTTTACAGCAATGAATATTACAAGAATAAATACAATATGTACTTCTACTGCACCCAGCTTAGGTTTTCGCTGCGTTCGCCGCTAAAATTCTTACTTAGCAAAACATTAATTCATTCAAGTACGCAACCATTTTATTTATTATCGTGAATCTTACCAAAACATTTTATTACAAATTGCAAATTATTATTTTAACCAATAATAACAATAATATGCGACGTAGGTTTTCTTTTCGCCCTTTGGGGTAATTTTCATTTTCAGAATTTAGGTGTGTCCGATTCTACATCAACAAAAAAACATAAAATACATTATCACATAAAAAACACAATGCAATGGAAATTGTAATTGCAAATAAATCACATACTATTTACGCTCAAATTATCTGCGATACCATTGCAGATGCAGCACAGGTAAGAGGCACAGGTATTGCAAAAAGAAAACCTGAGTATATTGCTTCTAAAATGGAAAATGGTAACGCTGTTATTGCTTTAGATGGCGATAAATTTGCCGGCTTTTGTTATATAGAAAAATGGAGTCATGGAAAATTTGTTGCTAATTCTGGTTTAATTGTACATCCCGATTATAGAAATATAGGGTTGGCTAAAAAAATTAAACAGGTTATCTTTAAACATTCTAGAACTAAGTTTCCTGATGCTAAAGTTTTTAGTATTACTACTGGTTTAGCTGTTATGAAATTAAACAGCGATTTAGGTTATAAACCTGTTACGTTTTCTGAGTTAACAGATGATAAAACATTTTGGGATGGCTGCCAAACTTGTAAAAACTATGATGTACTTACAAGAACAGAACGTAAAATGTGTTTGTGTACAGGGATGTTATTTGATCCTAAAAAACAAAATAAAGAAGAAACCGCAGCTGTAAAAGAAAGTAGGTTCGAAAGAATAAAAAAATTTAGACAAAACTTGTTCTTAAAAAAAGATAAAAAATAAATACCATGAAAAAATTAGTAATTGCTTATAGTGGTGGTTTAGATACCTCTTATTGTGCTGTAAGTTTATCCAAAGAATTTGAAGTGCACGCAGTAAGTGTGAATACTGGTGGATTTACAAAAGAGGAAATAAATCATATAGAAAGTAACGCTTACAAAATGGGCGTAACTACCTATAAAAACATCAATGCAGTACCTACTTTTTATGATAAGGTTGTAAAACACCTAATTTTTGGAAATGTATTAAAAAATGCTACTTATCCTTTATCTGTTAGTGCAGAAAGAATTATACAAGCCATAGAAATTGTAGAATATGCAAAAAGTATTGGTGCTACTTATATTGCACATGGAAGTACAGGAGCAGGAAATGATCAAGTTCGTTTTGATATGATTTTTCAAACCTTAGCTCCAGGCATTAATATCATTACACCCATTAGAGATCAAAAATTAACCAGACAAGAAGAAATCGATTATTTAAAGTCTGAGGGAATTGATATGAACTGGGAAAAGTCCAAATATTCTGTAAATAAAGGGCTTTGGGGAACCAGTGTTGGTGGTGTTGAAACTTTGGAGTCAGAAAAGCCTTTACCTAGTGAAGCGTATCCTTCTCAATTAGAAAATAGTGGAGAAGAAAAAGTTACACTAACTTTTAAAAATGGTGAATTTGTTGCTTTAAATGGACAACAAAACAAACCTGAAGTTAATATTGAAAATCTAAATACCATTGCTTCAAAATATGCCATTGGTAGAGATATTCATGTAGGTGATACCATTGTTGGTACAAAAGGTAGAGTTGGTTTTGAAGCTGCTGCTGCTTTAATTACGGTGAAAGCGCATCATTTGTTAGAAAAACATACCTTAACCAAATGGCAATTGCAACATAAAGAATACTTGTCTAGTTTTTACGGAATGCATTTACACGAAGGTCAATATTTAGATCCTGTAATGAGAGATATTGAAGCTTTCTTACAAAGTTCTCAAAAAATGGTTTCTGGTGATGTAACTGTTACCTTAAAACCTTATCATTTTTCTTTAGATGGCATTGTTTCTGAGCATGATTTAATGTCTAGCAAATTCAGTACCTATGGTGAAGAAAATAAAGCCTGGACTGCTGATGATGCGAAAGGTTTTATTAAAATTTTAGGAAATCAGAATAAGATTTATCAGCAAGTAAACGAACAAAGTTTATAAAGTAATAAAGTTAAAAGTTTTTAAGGTTACCTCTTTAACACAAGATTCTAACTTTATAAACTTTCAACCTTTAAACATTAAACTCATACTAATGAAAAATTTAGAAGTAGGAATTATAGGTGGTGCAGGCTATACAGCAGGAGAATTAATTCGATTATTATTAAATCACCCTAAAACAACTATCAATTTTGTGTACAGTACCTCAAATGCTGGGAACAAGCTATATAATGTGCATCAAGATTTAATAGGATCTACAGAAATTGATTTTACGCAAAAAATTAATCCTAATGTAGACGTTTTATTTTTGTGTTTAGGGCATGGAAATTCTAGGGCTTTTTTAGAAAAAAATAGTTTTTCAGATGAGACAAAAATTATTGATTTAAGTAATGATTTTAGATTACTAGCTGATAAAAATTTTAACGGAAAAGAGTTTGTATATGGTTTACCAGAATTAAATAAAGCGCAAATAATATCAGCAAAAAATATTGCAAATCCGGGGTGTTTTGCTACTGCTTTACAGTTGGCAATTTTACCTTTAGCCGCAAACGGTTTGTTGCAAAATGATGTGCATATCAATGCTGTTACTGGTGCAACTGGAGCAGGAACTTCGTTATCAAAAACCACACATTTTACTTGGAGAGATAATAACTTTTCTCATTACAAAGCATTTAATCATCAACATTTAGGAGAAATCAATCAAACTGTAAACCAATTGCAATCCAATTTTGATTCAGAAATCAATTTTATGCCTAATAGAGGAAATTTTTCTAGAGGAATTTTTGCAACAACCTACACAAAATTTGAAGGTTCTTTAGAAGATGCTCAGAAAATGTATTCAACATTTTACAAAGACGCAGCATTTACTTTTGTTTCTGATGAACCGATTCACATGAAACAAGTAGTAAATACAAATAAGTGTTTGGTACAGTTAGAAAAACACGGAAACAAGTTATTAATTACAACCACAATCGATAATTTATTAAAAGGAGCCTCTGGTCAAGCCATTCAGAATTTAAATTTAATGTATGGACTTGAAGAAACCTTAGGACTAAATTTAAAAGCAAATTATTTTTAAAATTTAGTTGATGGTTTTTGGTTGTTGGTTAATAGTTTTCATAACTAAAAACCAAAGACCAATAACTAACAACCAAAAACAAATATTTATGAAAGTAGCAATTATTGGAGCAGGTAGTTTAGGGCAATCCATTGCAAAAGGGTTGTTATCTAAAAAGGTAGTAAGTTCTTTGTATTTAACGAAAAGAAACACATCTTCTTTAGATGCTTTTAAAAGAAATAAGGAAGTAGTTCTTACATCAGATAATGTGTTGGCGGTTGAAAACTCAGATATTGTAATATTTGCAGTGCAACCAAAACATCTTGCCAAAATTTTAGAGGGTGTAAAATATGCCCTTAAAAAAACACAATTGGTTATTTCTGTGGCAACTGGTTACTCCATAGGCAAAATAGAAAATACTATTGGTGCAAAACACGCTATTGTAAGGGCAATGCCAAATACAGCAGCTTCAGTGCGCCAATCTATGACCTGTCTTTCCCCTAATTTAAAAGGCAAACAACAAATTGAACTAGCAAAAACGGTATTTAATAGCTTGGGAGTTTCTATGGAAATACCTGAAGAACAATTGCAAGCTGCTACTGTTATTTGTGCAAGCGGAATTGCCTTTTGGATGCGTTTAATTAGAGCAACCACACAAGGTGCTATTCAATTAGGTTTTGAAGCTGCAGAAGCACATGAATTGGCAATGCAAACCTGTTTTGGAGCTGCTACTTTATTGAAAAAATCAGGAAATCATCCAGAAGCCGAAATTGATAGAGTAACCACGCCAAGTGGTTGTACTATTGAAGGTTTAAACGAAATGGAGCATCAAGGATTAAGTTCTTCTTTAATTAAAGGAATCAACGCTTCTTTTGAGAAAATCAACCAAATAAAAAACTAAATAATTACTCTCCAGAAACTAATAACCAACAACTAAAAACTAATAAGATGCCATTATTTAACGTATATCCTTTATATGATGTAACTCCTGTAAAAGCCAAAGGTGTTTATGTTTACGATGAAAATAAAACCGAATATCTAGATTTATATGGTGGTCATGCTGTAATTTCTATTGGGCATGCGCATCCAAAATATGTGGAAGCAATTACCAAACAGGTTGGTAAACTAGGATTTTATTCGAACGCAATTCAGAATCCATTACAAAAAAAACTAGCCCATAAAATCGAAAAGCTTTCTGGTTGTAATGATTACGAATTGTTTTTATGCAATTCTGGTGCAGAAGCCAATGAAAATGCGTTAAAGTTAGCGTCTTTTAAAACTGATAAATCAAGAATAATAGCTTTTAAAAATGGTTTTCACGGTCGTACTTCTGCTGCTGTTGCTGCCACCGATAATAAAAACATTATTGCTCCTATTAATGCACAACAGAAGGTTACAATTCTTGATTTAAATGATATTGATAGTGTTAAAACTGAATTAGAGAAAGGTGATGTTTGTGCTGTAATCGTAGAGTTTATTCAAGGTGTTGGTGGTTTAGACCAAGCAACTGCTCATTTTTTCGAACAAGTTGATGTTTTATGTAAAGCAAACAATACGATGTTTATTGCGGATGAAGTACAATCTGGTTATGGACGTTCTGGAAAGTTTTTTGCTTTTCAACATTACAATGTAACTCCAGATATTATTTCTATTGCAAAAGGAATGGGAAATGGTTTTCCAATTGGCGGAATTTTAATTCACCCAAATATCGAAGCTAAATTTGGAATGTTAGGTACCACATTTGGTGGAAATCATTTGGCTTGTGCTGCTGGTTTATCGGTTTTAAAAGTGATTAAAGAGGAAAACTTAATTGAAAACGTAAATGAGATTTCTGAGTATTTTATCAAAATCGCAAAAACCATTCCTCAAATAAAAAATATTAAAGGAAAAGGCTTAATGTTAGGCTTAGAGTTTGATTTTGAAGTTGGTGATTTACGCAAAAAACTAATTTACGATTATCACATTTTTACAGGTGGTGCTGCCAATAAAAAATTACTGAGAATTTTACCACCGTTAACGGTTAAAAAAGATCATATCAATCAGTTTTTTGAAGCATTGGTTGATGCTTTAGAAAACTAAATTTGTTTTTAAAGTTATTAAACGAACAAAAAAATATTTATCATACACCATGAACACTTTATTATCTATACAAACTAGAAATAATGTTTTGCTAACCATGGCAGAACTTTTAGAGGAACATAGAGCAGAACTTATTACCATCAATAAAACAGATTGTGAAGCTTATAAAGGTGATGATATTTCGATGTTTGATCGTTTAAAAGTAAATGATGCTAAAGTTGATGAAATGATTGCTGCTGCTAAACATTTAGCTTCTCAAGATGATCCTGTTGGTGTGGAGCGCTTTAGTTTTAAGCACGAAAACGGAATGCAAGTGTATAACAAAACGGCTTCTTTTGGAACGGTATTCATCATCTACGAATCAAGACCAGATGTAACTGTTGAAGCTGCTGGAATTGCTTTTAAATCAGGTAATAAAATCTTGTTAAAAGGGGGTAAAGAATCTTTACAGTCTAATTTAAAGATTGTAGAATTATGGCATCAAGCTTTACAACATCATAATGCATCAACAGATTGGGTTGAATATTTGCAATTTAATAGAACTGAAACTCAAGCTTTTTTAGAAAAACCAACTCAAAAAGTAGATTTAATTGTACCTAGAGGTGGAGAAAAATTAATTGCTTTTGTAAAACAACATGCTACTTGTCCTGTTATCATTAGCGGACGTGGAAACAACTTTGTATTTGTAGAAAAAGAAGCTGATACAGATATTGCAATTGATGTTATTTTAAACGGAAAATCAAAAATTTCTGCATGTAATGCTGTTGATAAGGTTTTAATTGATGAAAATTTACCAAACAGAATCGATTTTGTAAATGAATTAATGGCAAAATTAAAGGCTTTAAATATTGAAGTTTTAAAAGCAAAGAATTTTTCATCTGATGAAATTTGGTATAAAGAATTTCTTGATTATAAAATTTTAATTGGTAAAATTGATTCTACAGAAAATGCAATTGCTAAAATCAACAAATATTCTGGTGGTCATTCTTCATCAATCATTACCAAAAATGAAACAAAGGCAAAATTATTTATGGAAAATGTAGATACTGCTGCTGTGTATCATAATGCCTCCACTCGTTTTACAGATGGTGGTCAATTAGGTTTGGGTGGTGAATTGGCAATTAGTACAGACAAATTACACCAACGTGGGCCAATTGGTTTGCAACATTTGGTTACTAATAAATGGTACATTCATGGAAGTGGACAGATAAGGAGTTAGTTGTTAGTTGGAAGTTGGAAGTTGGAAGTTAATATTAAATCATTTTTTGTCATTTTGAGCGAAATGAAATGAAGTCGAAGAATCTTATTTTAGATTTCTCCATAAAGTCGAAATGACATAAGTAAAAATCATTATTGATAATTGAAAAAAAAGAAACGCATATTACTAAAAATTGGTTCAAATACCTTAACTAAAGAAACCAATAATATCTCTAGAGGTAAAATTGAAGATCTTGCCAATCAAATTGCAAAATTAAAAGATTCTTGCGAATTCATTATCGTAAGTTCTGGTGCAATTGCAGTTGCTAAACAGTTTGTAAAATTAGAAAGCAAACAAGAAGACGTTTTTGTAAAACAAGCGTTAGCTTCTATTGGTCAACCACATTTAATTAGAATTTATCAAGAAATTTTTAGAGAATATGGTTTGTTAAGTTCTCAATGCCTACTCTCCTATTCAGATTTTGAAAAAGACGAAAGCAAAACCAATATTGTAAACACCATTAATGTTTTAGTGAACAATAACTACATTCCTATTATTAATGAAAATGATACTGTTGCCACTGATGAAATTAAATTTGGCGATAATGATAAATTAGCAGCATTAACAGCCTCTTTATTAGAAGTAGACTTGTTGATTATTGCCACCAACACCAATGGCATTTACACCAAAGAATCCATCAAAAATAACAATCCAAAAACCATTGAGAACGTTATTGATTTTGAGGGATTACAGAAAGAGATTGTCAGTTCAAAATCTACTCATGGAAGTGGAGGAATGCAATCTAAAATTGAAGCTGCAGCAGTAGCCAAAAAAGCAAATATAGAAACGTGGATTGTAAACGGATTGGAAGATGACTTTATCACAAATGCATTTCACAATAAAGTTCCGTTTACAAGAGTAAAATAACAATAATGAGACCTTTCAGGTTTTCATAAAAGATAAAGAATGAAAAATTACACATCCATAAACGACATTAATAATATCCAAGATTGGATAAATGAAGCCAGAGAAATTAAAGCAAATCCTTTAGAAAACAAAGAATTAGGAAAACACAAAACGTTAGGTTTATTATTCTTTAATTCGAGTTTACGTACACGTTTAAGTACACAAAAGGCGGCTTTAAATTTAGGAATGGATCCTATAGTTATGAACGTTTCTGGTGATGCTTGGGGAATTGAATTTGGTGATGGTACAGTTATGAATGGTACTACTGCAGAACACATTAAAGAAGCTGCAGCAGTAGTTTCTCAATATTGTGATATCATCGCTGTTAGAGCTTTCCCAACCCTAACAGATAAAGAAAAAGACAATTCTGAACAAGTTTTGAATTCGTTTGTAAAATTTGCCTCAGTACCCATTGTGAATATGGAAAGTGCAACTGGGCACCCACTACAAGGCTTAACAGATGCTATAACAATAGCAGAAAATTCAACCAAAAAGAAACCAAAAGTGGTTTTGAGTTGGGCTCCACACATCAAAGCATTACCTCATGCTGTTGGTAATAGTTTTGTACAAGCAATGCAAAAAATGGATGTAGAATTTGTAATTGCAAATCCAGAAGGATATAATTTGAATCCAGAAATCACAAAAAACACACCTATTGTTCATAATCAAAAAGAAGCCTTTAAAGATGCCGATTTTGTGTATACCAAAAATTGGAGTTCGTACGAATCTTATGGTCAACTTTTAGAGGTTGATGAGAATTGGACCATCACAAAAGATAAAATTGGAGATGCAAAATTTATGCACTGTTTGCCAGTGAGAAGAAATGTTGTGGTAGAAGATGCTGTTTTAGATTCTGACAGTTCTTTAGTTATAGAACAAGCAAATAATAGAACTTTTGCAGCACAATTGGTGTTGAAGAAAATATTAGAAAATCTTTAATTGGCTTTTAGCCTTTAGCTTTTGGCTATTAGTCGCTAAAAGTTAATAGCTAACAGCTAACAGCTAAACATGGAAAAACTATCAATCATAAAAATTGGAGGAAATATTATTGAAGATGAAACTTCATTAAATAATTTTCTAAAACTTTTCTCTATTCTAGAAGGTAATAAAATTTTAGTTCACGGAGGTGGAAAACGTGCCACACATATTGCATCAAAATTAGGGATTGAATCTAAAATGGTAAATGGTAGACGAATTACTGATGCAGCTACTCTAGAGGTAATTACTATGGTTTATGGAGGGTTAGTGAATAAAAATGTGGTGGCTAAATTACAGGCTTTAAATATTGATGCTATTGGTTTAACAGGTGCAGATATCAACAGCATAACATCTGATAAAAGACCTGTAAAAGAAATAGATTTTGGTTTTGTGGGTGATGTTAAAAAAATAGCAAATCATTCTATTAATAAATTAATACAAGCTAATTTTACACCTGTTTTTTGTGCAATTACACACGATGGAAAGGGGCAATTGTTAAATACAAATGCGGATACCATTACAAGTCAAGTTGCAGTTGGAATGAGCGAAATTTATGATACATCAATTTATTATTGTTTTGAATTGAATGGTGTTTTACAAGATTTTAATGATAAAGAATCTGTGATTCAAAATATTAATTCAGAAAAATATCAAGCATTATTAAATGAAGGAATTATTGCTGATGGAATGATTCCTAAATTAGACAATTGTTTTGATGCTTTAAATAATGGGGTATCAAAAGTACATATTGGCAATACTGCTATGTTAACTAAAGAAAATAATAACTTTACAACAATTACTTTATAATGATGAGTATTGAAAAATTAACAGAAAACGCTATTTCACTTTTAAAAAATTTGATCGAAACACAATCATTTTCTGAAGAAGAAGAACATACTGCTTTATTAATTGAAGGTTGGTTTAATGAGAATAAAATTCCTTTTAAAAGAACAAAAAACAACATTTGGGCTACAAACAAACATTTTGATGAAAACAAGCCAACATTGTTACTTAACTCGCATCACGATACTGTAAAACCAAATTCGAAGTACACCAATGATCCTTTTAAAGCAATAGTTAAAGATGGAAAATTATATGGCTTAGGAAGCAATGATGCAGGTGGTTGTTTGGTTTCGTTAATGGCTACTTTTACTCATTTTTACGCCCTTGAAAACTTAAAATATAATTTGGTTATTGTGGCTTCTGCTGAAGAAGAAAATAGTGGAAATAATGGGCTAAATAGCATGCTACCTATCATTCCAAATATTGATGTAGCTATTGTTGGTGAGCCAACTTTAATGAATTTAGCAGTTGCAGAAAAAGGATTGGTTGTTTTTGATGCAGTCGTAGACGGAACTCCAAGTCATGCTGCACATCCAAACAATAACAATTCCATTTACAATACCATTGAAGTTTTGCAATGGTTTAAAGATTTTAAGTTTGAGAAATCTTCTGATGCCTTAGGTGATGTAAAAATGACAGTAACCCAAATTAATGCAGGTTCACAACACAATGTGGTTCCTGGTCATGTAGATTTGGTTATTGATGTTCGCGTAAATGACGCCTATACAAATCAAGAAATTGCAACTATTTTACAAGAACAATCACCTTGTTCTAAGATTACACCAAGAAGTTTACGTTTAAACTCATCGTCTATCAATCCAAATCACGATTTGGTAAAAGCAGGAATTGCAATGGGTAGAGCAACGTATGGCTCTCCAACTTTATCAGATCAGGCGTGTTTATCATGTCAATCATTAAAATTAGGTCCAGGAGATAGCACACGTTCTCATTCTGCTGATGAATTTATATATTTGAATGAAATTGAAGAAGGAATACAAATTTATGTTGAATTGTTGAATCGTGTAATTGTATAGTAGTTGTTAGTTGATGGTTTTAAGTTGTTGGTTCTATACGCTTTAACAGAAAAATCATTATAGTAATAAAAATAATCGCTGAACTAAAAATCGAGTGAATATAAAATAGTTATTGGTAGATAGTTGTTAGTTGATGGTGAGAATACCAGAACTAAAAACCAAAAACCAAAAACCAAAAACCAATAAAATATGAAACTTTGGGATAAAGGATTTTCAATAGACAAACAAATAGAAAACTTTACAGTAGGGAATGATAGAGAAATTGACATTCACATTGCAAAATATGATGTACAAGCTTCTTTAGCACATGCAATTATGTTAGCATCTATTGGAATTATTACTGCTGATGAATTAACAGACTTGAAAAAAGGTTTAAATGAATTAGCATCAGATATTGAAAACGGAACGTTTGTTATTGAACCTTCTTTTGAAGACGTTCATTCAAAAATTGAATGGGAATTGACAAACAAGTTAGGTGAAGTTGGTAAAAAAATTCACACTGCGCGTTCTAGAAACGATCAAGTTTTAGTGGCACTTCAATTGTATTATAAAGAAAACTTGGCTGTTGTAAATGATAAAGTAAAAGCATTATTTGATACTTTACTAAACCTTGCTGATACTCATAAAGACAGTTTATTACCTGGCTATACACATTTACAAGTAGCAATGCCATCATCATTCGGATTGTGGTTTTCTGCTTATGCAGAGTTGTTAATTGATGATGTGTATGTACTCAATGCAGTTTCTAAAGTAGTAGATCAAAATCCTTTGGGCTCTGCTGCTGGATATGGTAGCTCCTTCCCTATTGATAGAGAATTAACGACTAAAGAACTCGATTTTGCAACATTAAAATACAATGTTGTTGCTGCACAATTAAGCAGAGGAAAAAGTGAACGTTCCCTTGCGTCTGCTTTAGGTGGATTGTGTAATACCATGGCTCGTTTTGCTATGGATGTTTGTTTGTATATGAGTCAGAATTTTGGTTTTATTACGTTTCCTGACGAATTAACCACAGGAAGTAGTATAATGCCACACAAGAAAAATCCAGATGTTTTTGAACTGATTCGTGGAAAGTGTAATAAAATTCAGGCATTACATTCAGAAATGTTGTTAATTACCAATAATTTACCAACTGGTTACCATAGAGATTTTCAATTGTTAAAAGAAAATATTATCAATGCTTTTGAAGATGTAAAAGATATTTTAGACATATTTAATTATGCAATTCAGCAAGTAATTGTAAAAGATATCGATTTGAATGACGAGAAATATCAATATTTATTTACGGTTGATAGCATTAATAATTTAGTAGTTGAAGGAATGTCTTTTAGAGAAGCTTATCAAAAAATTGGTGGTCAAGTGCAAGCAGGAACCTATACACCAGATTTAGGAAAACAGCATTCGCATTTGGGGAGTATTCATAATTTAGGGTTGGATAAGATTCGTGAGAAATATCCTGAAAATTAGCGGATTTCGCTAACGTTTATGTGTATTAAAATTTGCGATTTTGTCAACGAGGAATTTTCCCACGGAAAATTCAGAAGTTGGCAAAAAAAGCAACAACTTTTGATTTAGCTAAAAGTAGCAATTTTTTATACACTGTGTTAGCTTTTCGTTGTTTTTTATTGATGATTCTGTGTTCATATTTTCAGCTTTTTTTATTCAACCGTTTTTATTTTTTAATTAATTTGAATTCCATATAATTCAAACGTTGTTGCATTTCAGTCCGTTTAAGTTACATTTCATTTAAACGTTGTTGCATTACAGTTCGTTTTAGTTACATTTCATTCAGACGTCGTTGCTTTTCATTTCATTTGGTTTACAATTCATTCAAACGTTGTTGCTTTTCATTTCGTTTGATTTACATTTCATTCAAACATTGTTGCTTTTTAGTTCATTTGAGTGGCATTTTATTCAGACCTTTTTGCTTTTCAGTTCATTCGAGATATTTTATATTCAATAACTTTAATTTTCTAATGAATTAAAATTCCGAAATTCTGGTTTCCCACAAAGATTGGCGACAATGAAAGCTAAAGTAAGTCTGAATATGTGTCGTTTTAATGATTTATATTCAACGTTAGCGAAATTATAAGAAAATAAATTTAGAAACAAACTCTTCCAATAACAATAAATCCAAGTATTTCGATTTATTAGGACAGTTTACGATCTTAATACTGTTTTTAGAAAACAGCAGTCACATTTGTGTAATATTCATAACTTAGCATTAATTAAAATTAGGTAGCAATATCCCAAATAAAAAATGTGAACTGATTAAAAAATGAAGTATGCAAAAGCAAAATGAATTTCCAAAAGTTCCTTTTACTAGTTTTCTAAAACATAGTTTAGAAATTCTTAAAAACCCATTGCCTTTTCATCAAAAAAACTTTGAAAATTTAGGCGATACTTTTCAATTGAATATAGGGTTAAAAACACACATATTCTTTTCTAGAGATGCCAAATTTTTAGAATATGTGCTTCAAAAAAATCAAAGAAATTATACAAAATCTAAAATACAAACCAAAGAAGTTGCCAAATATTTAGGGAAAGGCTTGCTAACTGCTGAAGGTGAACATTGGAAAAAACAACGTAAATTAATTCAGCCTGCATTTCACAAACAGAAAATAAAAGGGTTATTAAACACAATTCAAGATCAAATTACTGAAAATTACAGTCAGCTAAAAACAAATAGTAAGATTGATATTTTCCCAATTTTTAATGATTTAGCGTTTCAAGTCGTGGCTAAAGCACTGTTTAGTAGCACTTCTAACAAAAAAGATATTGCAGAATTGCAACACATTACAGAAGATTCGCAACGCATGTTGGTAAAAGAATTAAGGCAACCTTATTTGGGATGGTGGTTTACAATGAGTGGAAAAATTCAGGAATACAAAGATTTAACAGCGTATGCCAGACAGATTTTGAAGAAAATTGTAGATCAACGTAAAAAATCTAACACTCGTTTTGACGACTTATTAGATTTACTGCTAGATTCTAAATATGAGGATGGTAGTGCTATGGAAGAAAAACAATTGATGGATGAAATTTTGATTCTTTTTGTGGCAGGGCATGAAACTACTTCTAACTCACTTACATTTACGAGTCAGTTGCTAGCTCAACACCCAGAATGGCAAGAGCGAATTTTTAAAGAAGCCAAAACGTTAAACGAAAATACTGATGATTTAATGGACATTGTTGCACAGTCTAAAATATGCCAACAAGTTATTGAAGAATCCATGCGATTGTATCCTCCAGCGTATTTTATAGATCGATTAAATTATAAAACGGATACCTATAACAACATTGAAATAAAACCTCAATCTGACTTGTTGTTTTCTATTTACGAAATTCATCGCCATCCAAAGCTCTGGGAAAATCCAGAAGAATTTCAACCAGAACGATTTGAAAATGGTGGTCGTCAATATTCATCTCAATACTTTCCTTTTGGTGCTGGACCAAGAAAATGCATTGGAAATAATTTTGCAATGTTTGAAATGGTTATTGCTGTGAGAGAGTTGGTTTTAAACTACAAAATCAAGCCTAAATTTGCAGCTATTGGCATTACACCACTAATCACATTAAAGCCAAATAATGCTTATTTGGAGCTTGAAAATAGGTGAAAATCATGATTGAAAATTTTTAATCTATAATAATAATTAGCAAACCCACTTAAGATAATCATTCCACTGATTAATTACTGTAAATCAATGCCTTGTCATTTCGACTTTATGGAGAAATCTAAATTAAAGTTACGAAAAATTATGTGATTCCTCTATTTCGTTGTCACCTCAATCGGAATGACATTGAATTCAAAAAAATATTTTATTTAAAAAGCAAGTTATTGAATATATAAATTCTTTAGCCTAAAATTACAAAGTCTCTACAAGTTGAATATAATTACCACAAGTGTCGTTTAAAATTGCGTATTTTACAGTACCTGCCACTTTTGGTTTTACAATAAACTCTACATCCAAAGCAATTAACCTTTCATATTCAGCATCAACATGATCCACATCAAATTGTGTATAAGGATAACCTGCCATAAATAAGGCATCTTGATACACTTTACAAGGTTCAAAATGCAATGGTGCAGGTTCTAATAACAACTCTGGGCCATCTTGCCAATCTTTTGAAACTAATGTAATCCATCGATTTCCACCTCCTAAAGGTTCATCTTTCTTCACTAAAAAACCTAATTTTTTAGTATAAAATTGTAATGCTTTTTCTTGGTCTTTTACAGGAATACTTATTAAGGTTATTTTCATAATTTTACATGTAAAAACAGCGGCTAAAAGTTAAGAAAAATCTAATCATTTTAGGCTTAGTAAATTAATAATTTATTTTTTTTACATGAAATGAATTTCAAACCTATTAATTGTTTATTTTTGTTCGAGACATTTTATGAATTTAGATCAATTAATTTTACAATTTCAACAAAAAGAGGTAAAAGCCTACGAAAAACTATATGCCATGTATTGCGATAGTATTTCTGGGGTAATTAACAACATTGTAAAAAATAATGATGTTACTCAAGAAATTACACAAGATGTTTTTATAAAAGCTTGGCATAAAGCAGATACTTATTCTGCAAAGAAAGGTCGTTTTTTTACTTGGTTATTAAATATCGCTAGAAATGCTGCTATAGATTATACACGATCTAAAAAATTTAAAGAGTCTAAACAAAACCTTAATGCCGATTTTTTCGTAGATATATTGGAAACTAGTAAAAGTTTAGATAAATCTACAAATACAATTGGTTTAAAAGAATTTGTTACCAAATTAGGTGATAGTTGCAAATCGGTTATAGAATTACTTTACTTTAAAGGGTTTACACAAAAAGAGGCAGCAGAAGAATTAGAAATGCCTTTAGGAACAATAAAAACAAGAAATAGAAGTTGCATTGGCGAATTACGTACAATGCTTGGTGTATAAAAATGGATAGTAAAACGTACATATCATCTGGAATTTTGGAACTTTATGTTGCAGGAGCCCTTTCTGAAAAAGAAAATCAGGAAGTATATGAAGCTATGCAAAAATATCCTGAGGTAAAAGCAGAAGTAATTTCTATAGAAAGTGCAATTGTTCAATTAACTGCATTTGCTAAAAAAGATGATTCTTATTCTTTTGATGCTATAAAAAATCAATTAACTGTTGATGAAGCTAAAGTAATACCGATTACAAAACCATCAAAAACAAATAACTGGAAACAATATTTAGGTTGGGCTGCAGCTGTAGTTTTTGGAACTACATTGATTTTCTCAGTATTACAAAACAATAAATTAAAGACTCAATTAGCTTCGGAAAAAGAAGTTTTAGAAGCACAAATTGATAGCGCTTCAACCAGTTTAGCTGCCGCAGAAAAATTAATTGAAATCTTCAGAGATAAAGATATTATTAGTGTCCCTTTAGCAGGTCAAACTGCTTCTCCAACATCGTATGCAAAAGTATATTGGGACAAGAAAACAAATTCCATTTATTTAGATGCCAAAGGTTTACCTGAACCTCCAAAAGGAAAAGTGTACCAAGTTTGGTCTTTAAAATTGAGTCCGTTAACACCTACAAGTTTAGGAACCTTAGATTCTTTTACTGCTGATGCTAACAAAATATTTACAATTACCAATGCCAACGAATCTGAAGCATTTGGTATTACTTTAGAGCCTGCAGGGGGTAGCAACACTCCTACTCTAGAACAGCTATACACTTTAGGTGCTGTTTCTTCTTAAGTAATTTTCTTATTCTTTATTTTAGTTTATTAATCTGGATTTACGATTTTATTTCTATACATAGAATCGTTGCAACATTACAATGAAATTTATAGTATGCTGTATACTTAGTTTCTCTTCATAACAATGATAATCCATTTTTTTAAAGGATATATTCTTAGATTTCTTAAAATACTTTTATACATTCATTCCTAAAGAATTTTAGAATGATAAATTATCAAGATTAATTGAAAGAAACTTGGATGCATTCAACTTGTCTATAATTATTAGTATCACTTTATGAATTTGAGTTCTATATAACTTCTCTGACTTAAAGAGGTTTATTTGTTTAATAATAACTTGTTGCCATTTCAAACAAAACCCAGTATTGTTGAGAAATCTCAAATTTAGACTAAGATTTGTCCATTTCAGTCGAAATGAAATTTAAAGTAATTCATTAATGGCATTAAAAATTATTAATAAAAGTAAAACTGTAAAAAGCAAAAATGTAAGCAAAATATTATATACAATTTGCTTAAATCCGTTTGAATAATAACTCATTAATTTGATTTCTCTACCTATGATAAAGTTGAAGATGTAAAAAAAACTAAATCTTACTAGCATTCCTAAAAATGCAAATACAAAAATTAATAATGGATTTCTTGGGTAATTTTCCATAAGCCAAAGATAGGCAGGATTTTAACCAAAAAGAAACCTGTTATATTGCTATAACAGGCTTCCCATCCAACTAAAACCAAACAATGGTTTCTCTTTCCCTTTTTCAATGTATCTTAATGTTCTAACTATTAGGATATTTGTGTTTTTAATGTTAAATAAAGTTCAATCTTAGCGCTGCAATTATTAAAATCATTATACTAAAATTGATAGGTAATCGTAGCTTTTGCAAAAAATGGTGTACCAGGAGTAAAATGAATTTCTTCAACAGAATTTACTTCATTTTGCAATCTACTTTCTGTAGGAAATTGTGTTTCGTTCCAAGCCACATCAAAAATATTTTCTACACTTACACCAAATGAGATGTCTTTTAGTGTATAATTAATGTTAAAATCATTCACAAAATAACCATCTGCCACAATACTATTATCCTCATTTGCGGGTCTATCAGCTAAATATCGATAACGTAATCCACCAGAAAAATTTCCTAAATTACTAAAAGATAATCCTCCTGTCATTGTAAAATTTGGTGCTAGTGGAATATAATCTTCTCCAGAAATTGCTTCTAAACTTCTTGCTTTGGTTATTGTTGCATCTGAATCAAAATAAATGTTATCTGTAATTTGATAACGAATACCTAAATCTAATCCAAAACGCTCTGAAGCTCCAGAAGGTTCTACAATACCAGCATCACCAACATACACAAATTCTTCTTCAGAATACAAATACCAAGCTGCTGTATTTAATACAATGTTTTTAGTAGGTTTCCAAATATTACCAAAATCGGCTCCATATGCTCTTGGCAATACTTTATCTGCATTATCTTGTAGAACTACTCTTGCATCGTTAGAATGAAACCCAATTCCTGATTTTAAAAACCATTGCAAATTATCATTTTGTGTATATAAGAAATTTAACTTCGGATTCACGATTGCCTTAGTTTTACTTAAGGTTTTATAAGCAGTACTTAAGTTATCATTATACAGAAATTTAAAATAATCAAAACGTAAAGCAGGAGCTATTTTAAATTTACCCATTTCGAATTCTGAATTGAAAAATCCAAAGAAATTAGTCTGCTCAACATCTCCAAACTGAATTCTATTTAAAAGTTCTCTTCTATTTTTGGTTGATGATAATTCGTTGTCTGTAATATGATCAAAACGTAAACCTAAACCTTTTGTAAATTTTGCCTCTACATTTCCATAGTCTTTTTCAGAAATAATTTTTGCATTCATTCCGTAAATATTTCTATCTTCAAATTGTTTAATTTGATCACCATCAATAGGATTTTCTAAGAAAAATGTAAAGTTAGAATACAACTCAAAATTATAAGCTGAATAAAAAGCATTTGCCTGAAATATAGATTCGTTCGTTAATGTTTTCTGCAATTGTACATTAAAATTAGATCTTGATGTAAAACCACCTTCTGTATCATCTATAGCACCAAAACGTGTAATTGTTCCATTATCTACAGCTCTTTGTGGTATTTGTCCAGAGGCATCCCAACTACTTGTAAAATGCGAAGCTGTAAATGTTAACTTATCACTACTGTTAAAAAACGTATTGTATTTTGCAAAAATATTTAATCTATTAAAATTTTGTGAAGATTCAAAAGGCCCATCAAATTCAATATATTCTAAGGCCAAATACGCATTATCATTTTTTGTATTGTCCAATAAATTAAACATTCCTACAGTTCTTAACGAATTAAAATCTCCATAACCAACAGCAACCATGTTTTTTTGAATAGCAGATTTTGTTGAAAAATTTACATAACCTGCTGTATTAAAATCTCCTTGATTTGCATAATAAGGTCCTTTACCAAAATCGATATCTTTAATAGTTTCAGGAATCATAAAATGCAAATCAGAATAACCTTGACCATGTGCATGAGACACCATATTTATAGGCATTCCGTCTACAGAAAGTGTAATATCTGTTCCATGATCAATATCAAATCCTCTTAAAAAAATTTGTTCTGCTTTTCCACCACCTGCATGTTGACCAATGAATAAGCCTGGTACTTTTCGTAAGATTTCTTGCGAATTATTTACAGGATTCAACTGTAAATCAATTTTAGTTAAGGTTTGTAATGCATTAATTTCTTTACGCAATACCATTTCATTTAATCTAAATATTTTTGTTTTTAAAATAATGGTAATTCCGCTATTGATATTTGCTTGTGTAACTTGAATTGTTTTCTTTTCAAAACCTAAAATACTTACTTGTATTGTACTATTTACATTCGTTTTTTCTAAAGTAAAACTACCATTTTCATTAGTGTGTGTATGTGTATTTGTTGCAGCATTAACCACATAAACATTTTCTAAAGGTTCATTAAAAGCGTCTACTACTTGGCCTTTTAAAACCTGTCCAAACGATTGTAAACTAAATGCTAGGAAAACAATTAATATTGTAATCTGTTTCATTGTGTATTTTTTAAATCGTTATATATTTTTGATTTCCTGTTCAGAGTGTGGCCCTAATTCATAGATAGCTCCCAATAATTCTTTTTTAATTTCTTTGGCTTGTTTTTGGTTACCAGTTGCCTTTAAAATATAAGCTGTATGCAATAATGCTTCTGGCTCAAAAGTATGCCCCAAAACAAATTTTTGTGATATTTGAGCAGCTTTTTCAATGTGCCCATTTTTATAATATGACCAAGCCAATAAATCGTAAGATTGTGCAGTTGGTCTTGCTTTTACCTCTTTTTTTGCAATTTGTAAAGCTTTTAATTTTTTAGAATCATCTTCTGCTAAAAGCAACACATTGTATTTAGCATACATTGCTCCGTATTTTTCGTTTGTCACTTTTTTTAAATAGATTTTTGTTTGTGAGTTTTGTTTGAATTTGTCACCAACAAAATTAGCAATTTCTGCTTGTAATAAGTGATAATCTGGAGCTGTATTTTCTTTAGATACAGTTTCTAAAATTCGTAATGCTTCTTTTGGATTTCTTTCATAAGAATACACAATCCAAGCAATGCCTTTTTTTGCATAACTATTGTTTGGGTTAATTTCTAAAGCCGCTAAATAAGCATTATAAGAATCTGAAATTCTACCTGCATGCCCATAATAATCTGCTAAATTGGTATAGTTCCACTGAATTAAACTCTTGTTTTTAGAAGATTTAGCAATTTGTAAAGCGTTTTCTAAATAGCGAATCGCATTATCTAAATTTCCTAGGTGATCATTGTATTTTGAAAGTCGAATTAAATAATCGAAATCTTTTAGGTTTTTTACCTTAGATAAATATTTTTCTACTTTATTATAGGCTCCCAATTCTAAATACACATCAATCAACATTAAATGAGTTTGTTGTAGTTTTTCACCTAAATGTTCTGCAGTAATTAATAACTCTAAGGCTTCTTTAAAACGATGTTGAGAAATATAATTTTTGGCTAAACTTCTTAAATAACCTGAGTTGTTATAATTGGTTTTGGTGTTTACTGTAATTAAATTTTTTTCAGCTTCTTTTAATTTATTAATATCACCCGTTAATTGAAAAATATGCGAATTTGCTAAAGCTATTTTTGAATAATAAGGATACTGATTTGGTGTTTTTTCTAACTTGTTTTTCCAAAAATTTAATTCTGATATTGCATTTTTTAAAGCAATATTTTCATCCATTTTTAAATACGTTTCATATTCTTCTGGATTTGTTATTTGTTTGGTTTTCTGAGTATTGCAACTATTGATTGAAACAAAAGTTACAAATGCTAAAATAAGTTGGATGTATTTCATTATTTGTAGTTTTTAGTTTGTTAAATAGCTGGCGTGCTTATTAACACGCCAGTTAAATTTTTTTAGGGGTAAATGGGGGATTTTGGGGGAATTTTAGGGGAGTGATTTTTAAAAAAACCTGACGCATTCCCCCAACTACGCCAGTTTACAGCTTTATAAAAAAAGCCTTAAATTATTGCCAAGGAGAAGCTAAATAAGGAAATGATGTTAAAAAATCCTTATCGTTTGTACTCACATTGTCATCAGATAAATTTGGGTTTTCAGAGAAATCTTCACCTCCAAAAATTAGCAATAGCTCTACTGTAATTACATCATCTGCTAAAGCTCTACCAGTTAAAACATTAGTACCATCATAAAAAGTAGTAGTACCATCTAAAGAAACATTTAATACATCAGTTGCTAATAAACCTGTAAAAGTAGCTGCATCTAAACCTAATGCGTTTGTATCTCCATCATTAGTATAAGCAGGACTTAATCCTGTTAAATTGGTTTCAAACATAGATTGAAACATTGCTCCTTGTTCTGATGGGATTGTAGTATTAAATGCATCTTTACTTGCTGCAGATACAAAAACTGTATTAATAGCTGGTCTACCCATTTGATCTTTTTGTACAAAAGTTCCTGAAAAATCTAAAGTTGGTGCAGTTGGCATATCATCATCATTATTGTCACAACTAATGATGAATAGTGAAAAAAGTGCCATTGTGATATATTTTAAGTTGTAAGTTTTCATAATATTCTATATTTAGCTTTAGTTAATTTTATTATTGTTTTGCTTTTGCTTCTACCCAAGTATTTATGGTTCCAGAACCACCAATTTCACTTTTAGGTACTTCTACCACAATTGACAGTACATTGGTGCCTGCAAAAGTATCTGCTCCTGGATTGTTAAATGCAGTAGCATTACCTCCAATAATTTCTCCATATTGTGCAAAGTCCATAAAGAAAGGGTCATCTCTTGGTCCTGCAAAAAATTGCATTCCATTTTGACTTGAAGTAATTGCTGATGAAGATGAAATTGCAACCACAGATTTTGTAGCCATTTCATTAATTGTACTATTTAAACCTGTTTGTGATGGTGCATATGGACCGAAAAAATACATTTTACCATCTCTAGGAATGGCTTGAATTACTAAATCTTCAACTTTATCATCATTGGTATCAATATTAAACTCAACCATAACATTTTCGTCAAAAGAAGCAGTTGTTGTTGCAGTTGGACTTAATAATCCTTGAACATTAGCCACAAATACTAAATTGTCTGTATTTTCTCCTTGAAAGGCATAAAAGTCTGTAATGTCTGCAGAAGTTCCGCTTGCTGAAGGAGCATCAATATGATCTGCGGCTATTGTAATTAAGCCTATTAGCGCCACAAATATAGTTGCTAGTAAAATTTTTGATTTTTTCATTGTGTAAGTTTTATGTTATTTTAAATTGAATTTCACTTATACTTACGATGATATCTAAAGTTTGGTTTTAAAAAAGTGTTTATTTTTTAAAATAAAATTACAATCCCTTATAAACAAAGGGAAAAAAGAGGTTAAAAAATTACAAATTCAGTAAATAATTGTAATATTGTAGCGTTAAATAAATATAATATTAAAAAATAATGACCAAAAAACACTCTTGGAAACATAGACTTCACGAAATTATCTATGAAGCAGACACCAAAGAGGGTAAACTTTTTGACGTTGTATTATTAGTTGCAATTATTGCAAGTATTTTATTAGTAATGTTGGAAAGTGTGAATAGTTTTGATGAAAAATATCACAACTATTTAAATATTTGTGAGTGGATTATTACGATACTTTTCTCTATAGAGTATATTTTAAGGGTTATTTCTATAAAAAAACCACTAAGATATATTTTTAGTTTTTATGGTATTATAGATTTATTGTCTACCATACCTAAATACTTATCCTTTATATTTATAGGTTCTCATCACTTAGTAGCTTTAAGAGCCTTACGTTTATTAAGAGTTTTTAGAATTTTAAAGCTAACAAGATATATTGGCGCATCGAATACATTATTAGTAGCTATGAGAGCTAGTAAGGCAAAAATTTCGGTTTTCTTATTTTTTGTGGTGATAATTTGTATTATTCTAGGTACAATAATGTATATGATTGAAGGTGCAGCAAACGGTTTTACAAGCATACCTAGAAGTGTGTATTGGGCCATTGTAACATTAACTACAGTTGGTTTTGGTGATATTGCTCCTCAAACACCACTTGGCCAATTCATAGCAAGTATTATTATGATTTTAGGGTATGCTATTATTGCAATTCCTACTGGAATTGTTAGTTCAGAAATTGCAAAAAGCTCTAAAGACGAAAACAACACGCAAGCCTGCCCAAATTGTTTAAAAGAAAAACATAAAAACAATGCTAAATATTGTTATAATTGTGGAAGTGTTTTAAACGAATGACAAAAAAAAATACAAATACGCTAATTACCATTGTTGGCCCCACTGCAATTGGTAAAACTGCTTTAAGCATAAAATTGGCTAATCATTTTAAAAGTGATATTATTTCGTGCGATTCAAGACAGTTTTATAAAGAAATGACCATTGGTACTGCAGTTCCTGAGCCTGAAGAATTAGCTGCAGCAAAACATCACTTTATTCAAAACAGAAGCATTTTTGACGATTATAATGTTGGCGAATATGAAAGAGATGCGCTAAAAAAACTTGACAATCTTTTTACCAAAAACCCCGTACAAATTATGGTTGGTGGTAGTGGTTTATATGTGGATGCAGTGTTAAATGGTTTGGATTATTTTCCTGATGTTGATAAACAAATACGCATTGATTTAACCAAAGAGTGGCACGAAAAAGGAATTACATCACTACAAGAAAAATTAAAAGTACTTGATATAGAGACCTATAATACCATTGCTTTAGATAATCCTCATAGAATAATAAGAGCCTTAGAAATTTGTATCGGTACAAAAACTCCGTATGCAACTTTTAAAAATAAGCCCAAAACTCCGAGAAATTTTAATAGTATAAAAATAGGTTTAACTGCGGATAGAGAAATTATTTATAATAGGATAAACCAAAGAGTAGATATTATGATTGCTAATGGTTTATTGCAAGAAACCCAAAACCTTTATCAACATAAAAAGTTAAACGCTTTACAAACTGTAGGATATAGAGAGTTATTTTCTTTTTTTGATGGTGATTTTACTAAGGAATTTGCCATTTCAGAAATCAAAAAAAATACCAGACGTTTTGCAAAAAGGCAATTAACATGGTTTAAAAGAGATCAAAAAACACTATGGTTTGATTATCAAACAGACATCAATGAAATAATTGCTAGTGTTTCTAAAAATATTAACGCTTTTTAACGACTATAGATTTTGGTAAATCATTCGCTTTTATATCTTTGCGCATCTTAAAATTAAATCATGAAATCAAAAATAACATTTCTTCTTATTGCTTTCTTAAGCACGGCGTCAATAGCACAAACAAAAACAGGAACTATTGACAACGATTACATTATTAATTTAATGCCAGAGGCAAAAATAGTTATTAAAAGAGCACAAGCTTATGGGGCTAAATTAGACTCTTCATTTTCTATTAAAATGAAAGACTACCAAGATAGAGTCGCTGACTTTAGAAAAAAAGAAAAAGAATTGGGCGAGTTAATGAAAAAAACATTGATTAAAGAATTATCTGCTTTAGAGCAAGATATAAAGCAGTATCAAAAAAATGGAAGTCAATTAATGCAATTAAAACAAGCTGAGTTAATGAGACCTTTGTACACAAAACTAAATGCAGCTATAGATGAAATTGTAAAAGAAAATGGTTACACATTAATATTAGATAAAAACGGAAATCAGTTTGCTTATATTGATCCAAAATATGACATTACCCAACTCGTAATGGATAAATTAGGTGTAAAAGCACCAGAACCAATTGCGTTACCTTCTCAAAATTAATTTTACTTAAAATTTAAAAAAGGCTCATTATTTATTACAATTATGAGCCTTTTTTATTTTTTTTTTGATTGATATTATTACACTAACATCAATTTTGTAATAATTTCTTCACCCAATTCTTCATTCATCATTTTTATAATCTTATCTTTTCCGTAACTCAATTCTTCTCGTAAAACAGATGATTTTAATTGAACAATTAGCGTTTTATTTTGTAATCGTATAGAAGTAGTATGTGTTGCTACTCCTGGCCCCATCATTTTAGTCCAAGTTTCTTCTACTTTAATTTTTTGCATACCTTTTGTCAAATTATTTTCTTTGATAAAAGATTTCATTAAATCTTGTATTGAAAAAGAATCGTTTTCTCTTTTTGCCATTATTTTTAGCTATTTGCTTTTTGCTAATTCGTATTTATTTTTTACTTTCATTTTCGTACATCAAACTTAACACTATAACTTAAAAATTTGATAAGCTTTATCACCTTGCTTTAAAATATTTTCAGTGCGTTCAGCATGTGTATCTGTGATAAAAATTTGTCCAAATTCATCATTATTTACCAAGTCTATAATTTGCGAAACTCGATTTTCATCAAGCTTATCAAAAATATCATCTAATAATAAAATTGGTGTTACATTAGATTTTTGCTTAATAAACTCAAACTGAGCCAATTTTAAAGCAATTAAGTACGATTTTTGTTGCCCCTGTGAACCAAACTTTTTAATTGGGTACTCTCCTATCTCAAAACTCAAATCATCTTTATGAATTCCAGATGTTGTGTATTGTAAAATTTTATCTTTTTCTAAAGATTTTTTCAATAAATCAGGCATTAAAAAATCGTGTAACTGACTTTTATAGTTTAGGTTTACCTGCTCTTTATCACCAGAAATTACTTGATATTTCACATTAAAAATAGGAATAAATGTCGCTAAAAAATCTTTACGTATTTCATAAATTTTAGCTCCATAATTAGCCAATTGCTCATCATAAACACTTAAATTCAAGGCATCAAAAGTTCTGTTGGCTGCAAAATATTTTAACAATGCATTACGTTGACTTAATACTTTATTATAGGCAATTAAATCTTGCAAATACGTTTTGTTTTGTTGAGAAATAACACCATCTATAAATTTTCTACGGGTATCACTACCCTCTATCACCAAATCTCTATCAGCAGGTGAAATAATAACCAAAGGAAACTGGCCTATGTGCTCAGAAAACTTTCCATATGCCTTGTCATTTCTTTTTAAAACCTTTTTTTGCCCTTTTTTTAGACTGCAAATAATTTTCTCATTTCTGTCATTCAGTTTATAATCGCCTTCAATCATAAAAAAACCTTCCCCATGCTTAATATTTTGTACAGCAACCGCATTAAAATAACTTTTGGTAAAAGACAAATAATAAATTGCATCCAAAACATTGGTTTTACCAACTCCATTATTTCCTACAAAACAATTGATTTTCTCTTGAAAATCAAAAGATTGCGATGTGATATTCTTAAAATTAACTAAAGAAATTTTCTGTAAATACATAAATATATTTGAAGTTTGAAAATAGTTTGCAAATTATTGAAAATTTTGCAAAATAAGCCCTTTTAAAATCCAATTAAAAAAACTATTTTTGCGCCACTAATTTTTAAGGAAATATGGCAACATACAAGAAGAGAGGATATAAACCGAAAAATAAAAGCGAAGAGCAACAAGTAGATAATATGGACAGCACAACTGCTGAAGTATTTAATACCTTAGATGAAACAGCTTCCAAATCTGAACAATGGATTGAGAAAAACAGTAAAGTTTTATTTGGTGCTTTAGTAGCTATTGTTGTGGTTTTTTTAGGGTATTTAGGCTACAACAAATATATTGTAGCGCCAAATGAATTAGAAGCCTCTAACGAATTGGCTTTTCCAAGAAAATATTTTGATGAGGCTGCAACAGCAGGTTCAGGTGTAGATTCATTATTAAATTTAGGTTTAGAGGGTGCTGATGGTAGATATGGTTTTTTAGATATTGCTGATTCTTACAGTGGCACAAGTGCTGGAAATTTAGCAAACTATTACGCAGGTGTTTCTTACTTACAAATGAAACAATATGATAAAGCAATTGAATACTTAAGTAAATTTGATTCTGATGATGAAATGTTAGGTCCAGTTTCTTTAGGAGCAATTGGTGATGCTTTTGCTGATATAGACCAACAAGAAGATGCCTTAGACTATTATGAAAAGGCAGCAAACAAAAAAGATAATGAGTTTACAACTCCTTTGTTTTTGTACAAAGCTGGTCAAACTGCTATGTTATTAGAAAATTATAGCAAAGCAGAAGAATTGTTTACCAGAATAAAAGATAACTACTCAAAATCTGAACAAGGTAGAGATGTAGAAAAATTTATAAATGCAGCTAAATACGCTAAATAGTTTTTAGTTGTTGGTTCATAGTTATTGTTGCAATTATCAATTTAAATAATATTACCAGAAACCAACAACAACAAACCAAAAATCAACAAATGGCTACAACCGATTTATCTTATTACGATAAAGCAACAATCCCAAATGCGAAATCTTTTCGATTTGGGATTGTTGTTTCTGAATGGAATCCAGAAATTACACAGAACTTAAAAAAAGGAGCTATTGAAGCTTTTTTAGATTGTGGTGCTCTACAAGAAAATATTATTTCTTGGGATGTTCCTGGTAGTTTTGAGCTGGTTTTTGGATGTAAAAAAATGATTCAAACCGAAAAAGTAGATGCAATTGTGGCTATTGGTAATGTAATTCAAGGGGAAACCAAACATTTCGATTTTGTTTGCGAAGGTGTTACTCAAGGTATTATAGACCTGAATGTTAAATATGATGTACCAGTTATATTTTGTGTTTTAACAGACAATACCAAGCAACAATCTTTAGACAGATCTGGAGGAAAACTAGGGAACAAGGGTATTGAATGCGCAATAGCTGCTGTAAAAATGGCAGCTCTTAAAAATCTGAATAGAAGTTCTGATAGTATTGGTTTTTAGTTTAAAATAAAGACTTCTACTAACAAGCGGTTTTACTTCATTAATATAATATTCTAGCTTTCAATTAGTACTGCTTTGAGAAAATAGTACATCAATTTTAAGAATACTTTTAATAGCATTCTTTGATGTATTCCTTTTTATTCTTTAAATTTGATATCCTTTAAAATTGGTACGATAATTGATTTTTTTAATCATTACTCACTAATTATTACTAAACTATGGGATTTTTAAAAAGAACACATAAACAATTCGACTATCAACCTCGGTATTATAAAGGAGAAGGAAATCCTTATAAAATTGAGCATAAATTAGATAAATACAGAAAAACAGCTGGAAAAAATAAAGGGATTAAAGCAAAATTTTCTGATGCTGTAGATGATTTAAAAAACGGCGAAAAAGGGTTTAACAAAACCATTGTTTACATTGTGCTTATTTTAGTTTTTATTTTTTTGTACATCATTGATTTTGATTTATCAATATTCGTAAATAATTAATGTCAGACATCATTCAACTTTTACCAGATCATGTAGCCAATCAAATCGCTGCAGGAGAAGTGGTGCAAAGACCAGCTTCTGTAGTTAAAGAATTGCTAGAAAATGCTATTGATGCAGGGGCAACCAGTATAAAATTATTAATAAAAGATGCTGGCAAAACCTTAATTCAAGTAATTGATGATGGCAAAGGAATGAGTGCTACAGATGCCAGAATGTGTTTTGAAAGGCATGCAACCTCTAAAATTCAAAAAGCGGAAGATTTATTTAATCTTTGTACCAAAGGTTTTCGTGGTGAAGCTTTGGCTTCCATTGCTGCTATTGCTCATGTAGAACTCAAAACAAAACAAGAAAATGAAGAGTTAGGCATCTGCCTTAAAATTGAAGGTAGTAAAGTAACTTCACAAGATTTTATATCAACTGCAAAAGGAACCAGTTTAGCTGTTAAAAATTTATTTTACAACATACCTGCCAGAAGAAATTTCTTAAAATCTGATACTGTTGAAACCAGACATATTATCGATGAATTTCAAAGAGTTGCCTTAGCACATCCTGATATTGCCTTTTTACTGCATCACAATAATAACGAAGTATATCATTTAAAAAGCAGTAATCTAAGACAACGTATTGTGGCTATTTTTGGTGGTAAAATGAACGAAAAATTAGTTCCAATTGATGAAAAAACAGATATATTAAATATTCAGGGGTTTGTAGCGAAACCAGAATTTGCCAAAAGAAAACGAGGAGAACAGTTCTTTTTTGTAAACGATCGTTTTATAAAAAGCGGATATCTAAATCATGCTGTAGTGAATGCTTTTGATGGTTTGTTAGAACAAGGCGCTCATCCTTCTTATTTTTTATATTTAAAAGTTCCTACAAATACGATAGATATTAATATTCATCCTACAAAAACAGAAATTAAATTTGACAATGAAAAGGCATTGTATGCTATGTTAAGAGCAACTGTTAAACACAGTTTAGGCCAGTATAATGTAGCCCCTGTTTTAGATTTTAATAGAGATGCAAATTTAGATACACCTTACCATTATACAAAACAATCAAACACAACATCAACTCCTAAAATTACAGTAAATCCAGATTTTAATCCTTTTAAAGAAACGCAAAGTCAACCCTCTCAACATCATTTTAAAAAAGAGCAACATACACAAAGTTGGGAATCTTTATACACTTCTACTGCTATTGCTGATGAAAACAAGCAAGAAGAATTATTTAATCATCAACAAGAAACTAAAACACAAAAAACCTTTCAAATTCAGCGAAAGTATGTGATGAGTTTAATAAAATCTGGTGTGGTTTTAATTCACCAATCTTCTGCACATCAACGTATTTTGTATGAAGAATTTTTAGAAAGCATTACTGTTAAAGAAGCCAACAGTCAGCAATTGCTTTTTCCTGTAAAAATCTCATTTTCATCGCAAGAAATTGAAATGATTTATACCATTAAATCTGAATTGGAAAATGCTGGTTTTTCTTTTGATGAATTTACCAAAGATAGTGTCACCATTAAAGGAATTCCGGTTTCAGTTACCGAAAGTAAAATCACCATAATTTTAGAAGAATTGTTACATGATATCAATTTAGAAGTTCCTGACACTAGTTTTAGCCATTTTGATGTCATGGCAAAATCGTTCGCGAAAACATTATCTATAAAAACAGGTACACAACTCTCTGAAAAAGAACAAGAAAGCTTGGTAAACAATTTGTTTTCATGCAAAGAACCAACTATTTCACCTTTTGGAAAAGCAACATTTAAAACGTTGACTTTAAACGAGATAGACAACCTATTTAATAGTTAATATGAATAGACTCACAGATGCCATAAAACACTTAATCATCATAAACGTAATATTTTTTATTGCGCCACAATTATTGCAATTAGATTTTACGAATATATTGGCTTTACATTTTCCTAAAAATGAGCATTTTGGTTTTTGGCAATATGTTACCCATATATTTATGCACGATCAAAAAGGAATAGGACATATTTTATTTAATATGTATGGTTTATGGGCATTTGGTACTCCCCTAGAACAAATGTGGGGAAAGACTAAGTTTCTATTTTTCTATTTCTCTGCAGGAATTGGAGCTGGGTTGATTTATTCTTTTGTTAATTATTATCAATTTACTAGTATTTATGAGCAACTCATAAATTTTGGGCTTACTAGTACTGAAATACAAAATATTTTAAATATTGGTAGTTATAACGACCCTAGGATTCTTATCTCCACAGAAAAAATGATAAAATTTTATAGTTTGTATCATACGCCTGCAGTCGGTGCTTCTGGTGCTGTATATGGAATTTTAGTAGCTTTTGGATTGTATTTTAGAGATGCAAAATTAATGTTGATTTTTTTCCCAGTTCCTATAGCTGCAAAGTATTTTATTCCTATTATGATTTTAGGTGATTTATTTTTTGGCATGACAAAATATTCAGTTGGAAATGTTGCCCATTTTGCACATATTGGTGGCGCTATTATAGGATTTTTAATTGCTTGGTATTGGAAACAAAATCAATTTAAAATGAAACAATGAGTATAATAAACGACATAAAAAGAAGATACATCACTGGTAATATTGTAGAAAAACTAATTTTAATTAATATTGGAGTTTTTATTTTAACAGTTTTGGCTGGTTTATTTCAGAAACCTTATGCTGGTGAATTGAATTTTATTGCAACGTGGTTTTCTTTAGATGATACTGTAAACGGATTATTGACAAAACCATGGTCTATTATTACCTACGGATTTTTACACGCTGGTTTTATTCATATTTTATTCAATTGTATTGCTTTGTATTTTATTGGTAATTTATTTACCCAATATTTTACTCAGAAACAGCTTCTGAATTTTTATATTTTAGGTACTTTGTTTGGCGGAGTTTTGTATATTTTTAGTCAAAGTTTTTTTCCGCTTTTTGAAGGAAAAAACTCTTATTTGGTTGGAGCATCTGCTGGAATTTCTGCTATTTTTTTAGGGATTGCCACGTATATGCCAAATTACGAGTTAAAATTTCCGTTGATTGGTTTCGTTAAATTATGGCAAGTAACCGCAGTTTGGATTCTGTTAGATGTCATTGGACTTGTAGGTAGCAATGCAGGAGGCAGTTTTGCGCATTTAGGTGGAGCATTATTTGGTTTTTTATACGTCAATAAAGCCAGTAATAAAGAAATAACTTTATTAGATAATTTAAGTTCTTTATTCAAAAGAAAAAAGAAATCGCCTTTAAAAACGGTATATAAATCAAAGGAAAAAAGAAAATCAAGCCCAGATTTAAATCAACAACAAGTAGATAAAATTTTAGATAAAATTAGTAAATCTGGCTATGACACCTTAAGCAAAGCCGAAAAAGATTTTTTATTTAGGCAAGGAAAAAAGTAATTAGAGAACCATTCCCCAACTGTGAAAAAGTTATCCTTTATTAATAAAATAGTGTATTTCATTAATTCTTTAATGGCTGCACTTTTATTGCTCTCTTATGTATTGCCTTACACTTCGCCAAAATTATTTCCCTCTTTTGCAATTCTTAGTTTATTAGCACCAATTATCATTATAATCAATATTGCATTTGTGCTTTATTGGTTAGTTAGTTTAAAAAAACAATTTCTTTTATCAACACTAATTTTAACCATTGGTTGGTTTATAATTCCGAATATTTACAAATTTACAGGCAATTCTTCTTCTTTAAATGATGACCTTAAAGTAATGAGTTATAATGTTAGACTTTTTAATTTTTGGAATTGGACCGATGATAAAAATACCTCTACATTAATTAAAGATTTTATCAAGGAAGTCTCACCAGATATTTTACTACTTCAAGAAAATTATGACGAGCAAAAAAACAAACCAAACTATCCTTATAGTTATATAAAATCAAACATTAAAAGCAAAAAGGCAGGCTTAGCCATATTTTCTAAATTCCCGATTATCAACAAAGGGTCTTTAAATTTTAAAAACACGTCTAACGACATCATATTTGTTGATATTGTTAAGAAAAAAGACACCATAAGAATATATAATTTTCATTTACAATCTTTGCATTTAAGACCAGAACAAGAAAATTTTGGTCAAGAAAATTCAAGTAAATTAATAGAAAGGTTAAAGGAAGGATTTGTAAAACAAGCCGAACAAACTGAATTGTTTTTAGCTCACGAAAAAAAATGGAAAGGCAAAAAAATAATTGGAGGCGATTTTAATAATACGTCCTATTCTTGGGTGTATAACCAAATTTCTAAGGATAAAAAGGATGCTTTTATTGAAGCAGGAAGCGGATTTGGAAAAACATTTGATTATTGGTTTCCGATGAGAATCGATTTTATTTTAACTGATGAAAACGCCATCATAAATAAATTCACCACTTTTTCAGAAAAAAATTCAGACCACTTCCCTATTCTAGCAAAAATACATTGGTAAATACTTTATATTCGTAAAAAATATTCTTTGCATGAAACATTTTACTGTAGCAATTATTGGTAGTGGACCCTCTGGAGCATCAACTGCATTTCATTTAGGTAAGCATGGCATTGATACAGTTATGATAGAAAAAGAAACGCTGCCAAGATATAAAACTTGTGGTGGTGGTTTTGTAAATAGAGGTAAAAAACACATGCCTTTTGACATTACTGAAGTTGTTGAACGTGAATTCTGTAAAGTGGATACCTATTTTAACAATCACGAAAAATGTTACTATTCTCATAAAAAAGAACCCATTATTACCATGATTATGCGTGATGCTTTTGACAATCTTATTGTGGAAAAAGCTAAAGAATTTGGGGTAACATTATTAGAAAATCACAAGCTTTTACATATTGATTTTGTTGATGAAAAAGCAATCTTAAAAACCTCTCAGGGTGATATTTCTTCTGATTTTGTGATTGCTGCTGATGGCGTTTTAAGCCAAACAGCAAAAATGGCAGGTTGGCAAAAAGACACTCGAAAACTAATACCTGCTTTAGAGTATGAAGTTGAGGTTAGTAAAGAAGATTTTGAACGACTTTCTAAAAATGTTCGATTTGATATTGATGCAGTGCCTTATGGATATGCTTGGTGTTTTCCTAAAAAAAATCATTTATCATTAGGCGTTTTAACCACCAAAAAGGGGAAGATCAATTTAAAAGAATATTATAAAAAATACCTGAAAACTTTGGGTATTGAAGAGATTATTAAAGAAGATGCTCACGGATTTCAAATACCCGTAAAACCAAGAACCGATGGTTTTGTAAAAAACAATGTTTTTCTAATAGGTGATGCTGCAGGGTTTGCTGAACCAATAACTGCAGAAGGCATATCAAATGCAATTTTAAGCGGAAAATATGCTGCTGAAGCTATTATAGAAAGCAAACTCAACAGAAATCTTGCCGAAAATATATATATAGAAAAATTAAACATCAAACTATTATACGAATTAAAATCAGGGGCATTATTGGCAAAATTCTTTTACCATAATAACCCAGTAAGAATTTACTTGTTAAACAAATATGGACAATTATTTAATGATATTATGGTAGATGTTTTACATGGAGATCGAGGTTTTCCTAAAAATATTCCTGAAAAATTAAAAGCAAAAATTAAAGAGAAGATTTTTTAAATGTATTAGGCTACTCTTTTATTTTAAAAAACCATATTCTCTTTCAACTTTACAAATTCGTAATTGATATTGGGTATACCATTTTTCTCTACCTAAATTTCTTGCAAGTACATGTTCTACATTATTTTTCCAATGTAAAATATCATCTAAAGTTTGCCAATACGAAACTGTAATTCCTATTTCATTTCTTGCAGATTCAATACCCAAGTATCCTTTTTGAAGTTTTGCTAACGTTTCCATTCTTTGAGCTGTTTTTAGATACCCTTCTGCATTATTTGCTATAATTGTAGTAAAGATTACAGCGTAATAAGGCGGTTTTAAATGTGCTACAATCATAATATAATTTCGTATTTGGTTTCTGGTAGTTGTAGATCATCATTTATAAATTTTTGAACGGTTTTAAAATTTAATTGCTCTAAAATTTTTACAGATGCTATATTTTTATCAATTGCATAAGCCACCAATTTTCGAATTCCTATTTGCTTACAATAAGTTAAAGTTGCTTTACAAATTTCAAAACCATAGCCATTTCCCCAATATTTTTCTAAAAAACGATACCCAATTTCATCATCTTTACCATCTTTTACCAAAGCTAATGTACCTATAAATTCAGAATCTGATTTTCTCTCAATGGCATAAATCCAAAAATCATTATTAGCAATTTTATAATTATCAATTAGCGCTATTATTTCTAGTTGATGATCTTGTAAATTTTTTACATCACCATCTGCAAACTGCATCACTTTAGGATTACTTTGCATTTCGTGAAACTCATTTAAATCACTTAACATCAGTTTTCTAACAATTAATCTTTGGGTTTCAAAAATCATCAATATTATTGTAAATTTGCGAAGGCCAATAACTGTCTAAGTTGCCTTTTGTTTTTATAAGTTTTAACTATTAAAACAAGCTAATAGAATTAAAAACCTCGATTATCGAGTAAATGTACAGGAATGATTGCAAATAAAAAAGTTGCCTTTTATACTTTAGGTTGTAAATTAAATTTCTCAGAAACATCAACCATTGCTAGAAACTTTGTGAACGAAGGTTTTGAACGCGTGGATTATTCTGAAAAAGCAGATATTTATGTCATCAATACGTGTTCTGTAACAGATAATGCAGACAAACGTTTTAAAACTATTGTAAAAAATGCTTTAAAGAAAAACGATGAGGCTTTTTTAATTGCTGTGGGTTGTTATGCGCAATTAAAACCAGAAGAATTGGCGGCTGTTGATGGTGTAGATTTGGTTTTGGGCGCTACAGAAAAGTTTAATGTTACTAGTTACATAAACGATTTAAGTAAAAATGAAGTAGGCGAAGTACATAGTTGCGAAATTGTTGATGCTGATTTTTATGTAGGTTCTTACTCTATTGGAGATAGAACGCGTGCTTTTTTAAAAGTGCAAGATGGTTGCGATTATAAATGTACCTATTGTACAATCCCTTTAGCACGTGGAATTTCGAGAAGTGATACTTTGCAAAATGTTATTGAAAACGCCAAAGAAATATCTTCTAAAGGAATCAAAGAAATCGTATTAACTGGTGTTAATATTGGTGATTATGGTAAAGGGGAATTTGGTAATAAAAAACATGAACATACTTTTTTAGAATTGGTGAAAGAATTAGATCAAGTAAACGGAATTCATCGTTTGCGAATCTCATCTATCGAACCAAATTTGTTAAAAGATGAAACAATTGATTTTGTTTCTCAATCTAATGCTTTTGTGCCTCATTTTCATATTCCTTTGCAATCTGGAAGTGACGAATTACTAAAAAAAATGAAGCGTAGGTATTTACGACAAACCTATACAAATCGTGTTGAGCAAATAAAAGCAACAATGCCAAACGCTTGTATTGGGGTTGATGTTATTGTTGGTTTTCCTGGAGAAACAGACGAGCTTTTTTTAGAAACCTATAATTATTTAAACGATTTAGACATTTCTTATCTACACGTTTTTACCTATTCTGAAAGACCAAATACTGAGGCAGTTGCTATGCAGGGTGTTGTACCTAAAAAAACGCGCGCTAAAAGAAGCAAAATGCTACGTGGTTTATCTGCAAAAAAACGAAGAGCTTTTTACGAATCGCAATTAGGCAATACGTTAACCGTACTTTTCGAAAGTGAAAATAAAGAGGGATACATCCACGGTTTTACAGAAAATTATGTAAAAGTAAAAACACCTTGGAACCCTGATTTGGTAAATACCTTACATACAATTACGTTAACAAATATTGATGAAGATGGTTTAGTACGCTTTGATTTTTTAAAAGCACCAATTACCATTTAATATGGCATCAAAATTGATACATTTGGTTACGACAACGTATTAAAAGATAGCTTTTAAAATGTTAAAAAAACACATTTATTTTATGCCTGGTTTGGCTGCTGGTCCAGAAATTTTTGAAAATTTGGCACTTTCAAAAGAACACTATGAATTGCACTATTTAACTTGGTTGGCACCCTTATCTTTAAAAGAAACCATAGCCAACTACGCAATGCGTATGACTGATGAAATTAAACACGAAAAACCTATTTTAGTTGGTGTGTCATTTGGCGGAATTATAGTTCAAGAAATGAGTAAATTTATGGATGTGCAAAAAATCATAATCATTTCGAGCGTAAAATCAAAAAAAGAACTTCCAAACCGTTTTAAAATTGCAGCTAAAAGTAAAATTTACAAGTTATTTCCTACTAAAATTGTCACTAATTTTGAAGATTATGCAAAATATTTTGTGGGTAAATCTTTAGAGAGAAAAGCAAAAATGTATAAAAAGTATTTGTCTGTAAGAAATAAAGAGTATTTAAAATGGTCTATTCAGAATGCAATTACGTGGAATCAAGAAGAGCCTTTAAAAAACATTGCTCATATTCATGGAACAAATGATGAGATTTTCCCAATTAAGAGCATTTCAAATTGCATCAAAATAAAAAACGGAAATCATGCCATGATTATTATCAAAGCAAAAGAAATTTCGAAAATTATTGATGCAACTTTAACTTGTTAAAACTAATGGATTTTTTTACTTTTATGGTAATAAGAAATTGATGTAATTATGAATAAACCTCTACGTATTTTATCTATTTTAAGTATTGTTTTTATAACGGTAATTTTTATGAATGCCATAAATAAAAATACAATTGATAAAGATAAAATTGAACCAATTGTAAATACACATAAAAATTACAAAATAAAAGCTTTAAAATTACCAGAAAATTTAAACTTAGCTGGTGAAAAAGTTCCTGTAGAAATTCCTGATGTTCGTGAAAGAATGGAAAGAGAATTGTTGGTAAATACTTATTGGCAATCTAATGGTTTGTTATTGTTAAAACGTGCAAATAAATACTTTCCTATTATGGAACCCTTATTAAAAAAGTATGGTTTACCAGACGATTTTAAGTTTTTAGCTTTAGCAGAAAGTGGTTTTACAGACGAAACTTCTACTGCAGGTGCTGCTGGTATGTGGCATTTTATGAAAAAAACAGGGAAAGAATATGGTTTAGAAATTAATAATAATGTAGATGAAAGGTATCATATTGAAAAATCTACCAAAGTTGCTGCTGAATATTTAAAAAATGCTTACGAACGTTTTGGGTCTTGGACACTTGCTGCTGCTGCATATAATGCTGGGAATTATGGCATTTCTAGAAGAATAGAAGCACAAGAAGTAAATAATTACTATGATGCAAAATTACCCGATGAAACCGAACGTTATGTATTTCGAATTTTAGCCTTAAAAGAAATTATTAGCAATCCAAAAAAATACGGCTTTGTTTTTGAAAAAGAAGATTTATATCATCTAGATAAAACAACTACTATTAAAGTTGATACTGCCATTACCAATATTACTGCTTTTGCTAAAAAATTCGGGATGAATTATAAAGAATTTAAAATTTATAATCCTTGGTTAAGAGAACATCACTTGAATAACAAAAGTAGAAAAATGTACGAAATTAAAATTCCGGTAAAATAATCTTTATCATCTCTTCCAAAAAAATATTTGTTGGCTTTAAAAACCCAACACTCTTTAGTTTTTAAAGTTGTGTAAGCTTTTTGTTTAGGCAATTATATTTACAATATTGAGTTCGAAATTCTGTAAATCAAGAAATAAAAATAACAACAGGAGAAAACAATAAGCATCAAAAAAGCCTATCATAACAATGATAGGCTTCTAGATAAAAATTTAACTAGTAATAAAATATATATTATAATACTCTTACGTTTACTGCGTTTAATCCTTTTCTACCTTCTTTCAAGTCAAACTCAACGTCATCGTTTTCACGAATCTCGTCAACTAGTCCTGAGACATGTACAAAATGTTCTTTGTTTGTTCCTTCTTCAGTGATGAATCCGAATCCTTTAGATTCATTGAAAAATTTTACGGTACCTTTATTCATTATAAAAAATTAATTTGTTACTGCTTTTTTACAGCAACGTTATGTTAAAGTACAAATATACTACCAATAAAGTTAACTTAATATAAATAATTGATTTTCTTTTAATTAAATGCTTAACACTTATGGATAAAGGATTTAGCCTCAATAAATTCATTAATTATTTCATTTATAACGTCTTTTACAGGTCTAATTTCATGAATTAATCCTGCAATTTGACCTATTTCTAGTTCTCCTTCATCTAAATCACCTTCAAAAATTCCTTTTTTAGCTCTTGCTCTTCCCAATAATTCTTGCAAATTTTCTTTAGTTGGGTTTTGCTGATACAACGCTTGTAAATCATGAAAGAATTTATTCTTAATTAAACGAACAGGAGCCAATTCTTTTAAGGTTAAATGTGTATCACCATCTTTTACATCAACAATAGAATTTTTAAATTTAATATGTGCAGAAGATTCTTCTGTAGCTGCAAATCGACTACCAATTTGTACACCATCTGCTCCTAAAACCATGGCTGCTAACATTCCCCTTCCTGTTGCAATTCCACCTGCAGCTATTACAGGTATTTTTACCTGTTCTTTAACCATAGGTATTAAAGTAAATGTGGTAGTTTCTTCACGTCCATTATGCCCACCAGCTTCAAAACCCTCACAAACTATGGCATCTACCCCAGCTAAAGCTGCTTTTAAAGCAAACTTAACAGAGCTAACTACATGCACAACTGTAATTCCTTTATCCTTTAAAAAGGATGTCCAAGATTTCGGATTTCCTGCAGAAGTAAAAACAATTTTAACATCTTCTTCTACAATAATATCCATAATTTTTTCGATATCAGGATATAACATTGGCACATTTACTCCAAAAGGTTTGTTGGTTGCTTTTTTACATTTTTGAATATGTTTTCTTAAAACTTCAGGATACATAGAACCTGCACCAATTAAACCCAAACCTCCTTCATTAGAAACTGCAGAAGCTAACTTCCATCCAGAAACCCAAACCATTCCTCCTTGAACTATTGGATATTTGATATTAAACAACTTTGTGATACGATTATTTTTCAATTTTTGATGAGCTTTATTGTTTTTGATTCCTTTTTATAGGATACCTTTAAAAGGTAAAAACCATTTTCTAAATTAGAAATATCAATTTCTGGAGATTTTAAATTATTTTTTTCAAAAACTTTTTTACCTAGCATTGAATATATTTTCACAGAACAATCTAAAAGTATATCTATTTTACCGGAAATTGTAAATGTATTATCAATAGGATTAGGATAAACATGTAAACCTGAAAGAAAATGATCATCAACAGAACCTGTAGAAGCAATGTAATTATTTAGTGCGTTTTCAAAATTCGGAATTCCATATCCATATTGATTATTTGGATTTTCGAATATATGAGCAGATTGAAAAAGAGATTCTTTTAGATATGTGTTAAAATCAGCCATTGATTTACTTGATGATTTTAAAAGAAAACCTTTATTCTGGTTCAAACAAGCTATTAAACCAGCCATAATTGGTGATGAAAACGAAGTTCCATTTGATGTTGAAATATTTCCAGTAGAAGCATTAATAATGGCCGCATTTGCACCTTGAGCAACAATTTCTGGTTTTATTCTTTGATCTGCTGTTGGGCCAAACGAACTAAATGATGCGATATCTCCAGAAGAATTTACAGCTCCTATAGCAATTACTGAAGCAGCATCTGCTGGAGCTCCTATATATTTCCAGGAATCGTTTCCACTATTACCAACCGAATTTACAACAAGTATTCCTCTTGACGCTGCAATTTCTGCTCCTCTTGAAATAAACGTTGTTTTCCCATCCATATCAGCGTATGTATGACTGTGATTGGGATTATCATAAGTGGTGTATCCTAAAGAAGTATTAATTACATCAACGCCTAAACTATCTGCTCTTTCTGCTGCTTCAACCCATAACGTCTCTTCTAAAACGGTTTCTGATTCTGCTATTTCAGATATAAATAAATAAAATTTAGCATCTGGTGCAGTGCCTACAAATTCATCTTCTACATAACCAGCAATGGTTGATAAAACATGAGTTCCATGACTATCTCTGGTATAAAAATCCTCACTTCTATCAGCAAAATTGTAACCTCCTAAAATTTGATTGTTAGCTCTTATCCTTTGAAAAGCATCTAACGTATTTACATTCGGAAAACCAGCATCTATAACTGCTATAATTTGATTTTCACCTGTTAAACCTTGTTGATGTAAAACATCTCCTTTTAACATTTTTATTTGATTTGCTGTACTTCCGTAATTAAAATCTGTTTGAGAGTTTTTGAATTTATTATAATGATTGGCTACTATTTTTTTTGAATCACTTTTATTGTTTGTATTTAAATTTTTATTTGCAAACTCAATTTTATCAACAAATGTAAATGTTGATGTAAAGTTTTTAATATCAGCCTCTAAACCCTGAATGTGTAATGCATTCAACCATTTAGATTTGCCTAAAATAGTAATACCAGAAGTGTTTTTTATTACGTCTACATAAACTTGATGCAAAGGAACATCTGTTTCATCAATAGGTACATTTTGCTCTGCTCTTCTATCAAGGGCTTTTTGAGAAAGCATTGTTAAAGGATTATCAATAAAAGTAGCTGCATTAGGTTTGTCTTTTAAATACAACCAAGCATCTTCTTGCTGTGCAAAAAAAGTTACGCTATAAATAAAAGCAAAAAAGAGTAGAAATTTTTTCATTATTTAATTGATATTGTAAAACCCATATTAAATGGAAAAGGAACAGTTCTGTGTTTAACAATAGCTGGTTTCCAACCTTTAATTTTTTCAAATTCTTTTATTAAGTAGGTTTCTCTTTTCTTTGGTAAATTTTCATCAAAAGAAACATTCCTTATATTTCCTTTAATGTCAATAATAAAATCAACATGAAATTTTCCGTTTGATTTAAAATCTAATTGATTTCTTACTAACCTATTAATCTTGTGTTGAAATTTTTTAATTCCTCCTTCAAAATAAGCTACCTTAGGTTTGCATTTTGTAGTATCATGATCAATTGTAATTCCTTTCTCATTAAAATATTTCTCCTTTATTAAAGAATTATTTTTAAAAACTTCTATAGATGCAACCTTACCATTAAAATGATAATATTTCCAAACCCCTTCTTTTTTACCATTTTGATGAATACCATTCACGGCCATTTGTCCATTAAAAAACCACCTCTTAAATCTACCATGTCCCTTACCATTTGCATTAAAATGCATAAGAGATTTTATACTATCATTTAAATGATAACTTACAAATTGTCCTATCCTTGTTTTTTTATCTTTAGATGTAAAATAATTATATGATTTAATTTTACCACTTCTTCTTACCTTTCTACATAACCAAAGTGAATCGTTTTTTTTGTTAAAATTTCAACTAAATAAACTTTACTTAAGTCTGTTACTATTTTCCCTTTGGCATCTAAATAAGTTACAATAGAATCTTTTTGAGCATATGAGCTAGAAAAGATAATTGCAAATAAAAAAAATAATAATTTCTTCATTCAGCCAAAATACTATTTTTTAATTTATAAATTTTAAGAAATTACACCAGAACCTAATAACTCTTCATCTTTATACCAAGCTACAAATTGCCCTTCTTGTATGGCAGATTGTTTGTTTTCAAATTCTACATACAAACCTTCATCAACCTTATATAACAAGGCTTTCTCTAATTTTTGACGATAGCGAATTCTAGCTTCTACTGCTAAAATTTCACCTGATTGTAGTTCTAAATCTTCACGAATCCAATGCAACTCTTCATTAGCAACAAACAACACATTTCTATACAAACCCGCATGATTTTTCCCTTCACCTGTATAAATAACATTCTCATTTACATCGGTTTCAATAACATACAAAGCCTCTTTTGTACCACCAACATTTAACCCTTTTCGTTGTCCTTTGGTAAAATAATGTGCTCCTTGATGTTTGCCCACTACTTTTCCGTCTTCTAAATTGTAAGCATATTTGGTTGCAAAATACTTTAACTCAGCTTCTTTGTTATCAAATGTTAAAGTAGGTTTTGTGTATTGCTTAAAATCAGCAGGAATTTGAACAATTTTACCTTCTTTAGGTTGTAATTTTTGTTGTAAAAATTCTGGCAAACGCACTTTACCAATAAAACATAATCCTTGAGAATCTTTTTTTTCTGCAGTAATTAAATCGGCTTCTTTAGCAATTTCTCTAACCTCTGGCTTTGTTAATTCGCCTATGGGAAATAATGCTTTTGCCAATTGTTCTTGCGATAATTGACACAAAAAATACGATTGATCTTTATTATTGTCTTTACCTGCTAATAATTTATAAACGAGTTTACCATCTATAATTTCTTCGCCTTTTCTACAATAATGACCTGTAGCAACGTAGTCTGCTCCTAGTTTTAGAGCAATATCCATAAAAACGTCAAACTTAATTTCTCTGTTACACAGAACATCAGGGTTTGGAGTTCGTCCTTTACTATATTCATCAAACATATAATCTACAATACGTTCTTTGTATTGTGCACTTAAATCTACCACCTGAAAAGGAATCCCCAATTTTTCGGCAACAATCATGGCATCATTACTATCTTCTAACCAAGGGCATTCGTTAGAAATGGTTACAGAATCATCATGCCAATTTTTCATAAAAAGCCCAATAACTTCATAACCCTGCTCTTTTAATAAATGCGCTGTAACACTAGAATCTACTCCACCAGAAAGACCAACAACTACTCGTTTCATTTTTTAATTTTGAGGATGCAAAGTTACGACTTTGTAAGTGAACTATAAATTGAAATAATGGATGGATTTATTGTAAAAATTGATGGATTCTTGTCAGTTTTATTTCAGTGTCTTTATTTGTTGCTTTTAGTAGTAATTTATCATCTTCTAAACTAAACGTATAAAATTGAAATATGTTTTTTTTATTATAACTTACCATATCTATTTGAGCTCTATGACTGTGTGTTTTAAACATCCCATATTTTTCTCCTTTAGGATAATTTCGTAACTCATAGGTATTGTCCCATCTAAGAAATAACATTGCTTTATTTTCTGGATTTAAACTATCTGAAACTTCTTTTCCATCATTTATTATAGAATCAAATTTCCATAAACCTAGTAATTTATTTGCCTCTGATGTTGGTAATTTATCTGTTTTTTCTAAGCTGATAACAATATCTAAATCATTTTCTTTCGTTTGCCAAGTCATCTTATTGTTATCAATAATTACTTTAAAAGATTCTGGATCATCTTTTACCCCAAATGTATTGGTAATTGTTAGTTCGTCTTTAGCATTTAAGTTATAAACCCCAACAGAATGTTGCAACCAACCATTACCAGAAGCTTGTGTGCCATCTGTATTAAAACGCATCCATTTTGCAATAGGAGTCAAATCATTATTGTCAATATTTACTTTTTTAACAAGCCAAAGACCTTCTATATTAGCATCTTTTTTAATGATTTTTTTATCACAAGAAAAAAGTAAAATGGTTAAAGTAAGTATTAAAAAATGTTTCATAACTATTTATTTTTATTTGTTTTAGTAAATATTTTTTTCTTATTTATATCCTTTTCAGACGCTATTTCTCCATCCATATAAAACTCCCATTTACCTTCTCTTTTACCATTTTTATACATTCCTGTTTCTCTTAAATCACCATTCAATTCAAAATACTTAGCCAATCCATTTGGTTTTCCGTCTTTATATTCAACTTCTTCAATCAAAACACCATCACTAGAATATTTTTTAGAAACACCATTTTTAAGACCATTTTTATACTCGGTAATTTCTGCTGGTTTTTTATTCGGATAATAATTAATCAATTCGCCTTCTAATTTTCCGTCTTTATAGAATTCTTTTGACATTATTTTTCCATCCGAAAAATAATATTCCCAAGCACCCACTCTTTTTTTATCAACAAAAAAACCTTTACTCTTTAACACCCCATTCACAGAATAAAAAGAAACATCCACGGAATCACTTGTAGCAGAGAATTTTTTAATGATAGTTGGGTATTTAGAATCTGTAATGTCATAAAATTTAAAAACACCAATTTCTTTTCCGTTTTTAAACCTACCTGTATAGCGTATTCTTTTATTAGGATGATATTTTCTCCAAACACCAGTTCTTTTATTATTATCATTAAACTGATTTATTTTTTGAGCGTTAGAATCTATAGTCGCAAAAAAGAAAGTAGAAAACAATAAAACAAAAGATAGTCTTTTTATATTTAGCATGGCAAAAATTTTACAGTAAATATACATCAACCAAACCAAAAATGAGCATTATTTTTTTAACTGAATTATTGAATAGCATCGAAAATGCTAAAAAAGAGAACCGCCAAAGAGCAGCCAATATTATTATTGATAATCAAAAATTATTTAAAGATTTAGTGAGTATTACTTTTAATGTTGATAACAAAATTTCAATTAAAGCAGCTTGGGTTTTAGAATGGGTTTGTACATACCACGATTTAAACTATATTTTACCTTTTTTAGATGATTTTACCAAAAAAATCAACACTTTAAAATTCGACGGAGCTATAAGACCATGTGCAAAAATTTGCGAACACTTGGCAAATGCATATTACGCAAAACATCAAAATAAAGTTAAAGAACAATTGCAACAAAAACATATAGATGCTATTGTAGAAACTGGTTTCGATTGGTTAATTACCCCTCAAAAAATTGCTGTTAGAGCATACACCATGAACACCTTATACTTATTTGGATTGGAAAAAGACTGGGTTCATGCCGAATTAAAACATTTAATTGAAACTAAAATAATTCATGAAAGTAAAGGCACAAAAGCACGTGGTAAACATGTGCTTGAAATGATAGAAAAACATCGTAAATCTCGTTTATAAATCTGTTTAAATCCGTATTTTTGCAGTTAACAACAAAATTAAAATGAACTTAACACAATTAAATGCCATTTCTCCAATAGATGGACGTTACAGAGGTAAAATATCAAAATTAGCAAACTACTTTTCTGAAGAAGCTTTAATAAAATATAGAGTTCGTGTAGAAATTGAGTATTTTATTGCTTTATGCGAAATCCCTTTGCCTCAATTGGCAGATTTTAATAGTGATTTATTTGACGATTTGCGTAAAATTTATATTGATTTTACTACAGAGGATGCTCAAAAAATAAAAGATATTGAGAAAATTACAAATCACGATGTAAAAGCTGTTGAGTATTTTATAAAAGAAAAATTTGATGCTTTAGGTTTACAAAAAGACAAAGAGTTCATCCATTTTGGATTGACTTCTCAAGATATTAATAACACAGCCATTCCTTTATCGATAAAGGAAGCTATGAATGATGTTTTTGTACCTCATTATTTTGAAGTCTTAGAAAAATTACAAGAATTGGTTGTAGAATGGGCAGACATTTCTATGTTGGCAAGAACTCATGGTCAACCAGCTTCGCCAACAAGATTAGGCAAAGAAATTGATGTTTATGTAGTTCGTTTAAAAGAGCAATTTAATTTATTAAATGACATACCAAGTGCTGCTAAATTTGGTGGTGCAACCGGTAATTATAATGCGCACAAAGTGGCTTACCCAACAATTGATTGGAAAGCTTTTGGAACCGATTTTGTTCAAGAAAAATTGGGTTTACAACACTCTTTTCCAACTACACAAATAGAACATTACGATCATATGGCTGCGTTGTTCGATACATTAAAACGCATCAACACCATTATTATAGATTTAGACAGAGATTTCTGGACCTATGTTTCTATGGATTATTTTAAACAAAAAATTAAAAAAGGTGAAGTGGGTAGTTCTGCAATGCCACATAAAGTAAACCCTATTGATTTTGAGAATTCTGAAGGAAATTTAGGCATTGCAAACGCAATTTTTGAACATCTTTCTGCCAAATTACCAATATCAAGATTACAAAGAGATTTAACAGATAGTACTGTTTTGCGAAATGTAGGTGTACCTTTTGGTCATACAATTATTGCATTTACATCTACCTTAAAAGGCCTAAATAAATTATTGTTAAACAAAGAAAAGTTTGAACAAGACTTAGAAAACAATTGGGCCGTGGTTGCAGAGGCTATACAAACTATTTTAAGACGTGAAGCGTATCCAAATCCTTATGAAACTTTGAAAGGATTGACGAGAACTAACGAAAAAATAAACCAAAATTCTATTGCTAATTTTATTGATACTTTAGAAGTTTCTGATGAAATTAAAAATGAATTAAAAGCCATTACACCAAGCAATTATACAGGGATTTAGTTTGGTTTGGAAATTTGAATTTTGAGGTTAGGAGTTGGAAGTTGGAAATTGTACATTTAAAATTATAATGAAGTTTTGATTATGAAAGATAAGAATAACGAATTAACTAGAACTAAAAAATTGGAAGTCGGATGTTGGAATACTTCAAATAAAATTCAAACTTTATGTTTCATAGTCTTGTCTTCAATTCTATTCCTTTTTTCTTGTAAATCAGAATTTAAAGACAATTCGAATCAATTTAAAGAAGGGGTTTTTGAAATTCCTGCTGGCGATGATTTTGTAAAAGAAACCATCATCAGAAAAGATACCATACAAATTAGTAAATATGGAGATCAAATTGATACCTTATCCATTAAATGGAAAAATAATTTTTTCTATACATTAAAATATATCAACCCTAAAAATAGTTTGCAAGAAGACCCAATGTTTATACAAATTAATAAGATTCGTGAGAATTCTTATGATTTTACCGTAAAAATTGGTTTTTCAAAGTTTTCAAAAAAAGGAACTATTTATAAAATAAAATAAATGGATCTATTTTTACAAGCAGAAACCTGGGTTTCTTTAGTTACACTTACGTTTTTAGAAATTGTTTTAGGTATAGATAATATTATTTTTATTTCTATATCAGCAAATAAACTCCCTAAAAATCAAGTAAAAAAAGCAACCTTATTGGGTTTAGGTTTGGCAATGATTACCAGAATTCTACTCTTATTTAGTGTATCTTATTTAATTGCTTTAAAAAACCCGTTTTTTACAATAGATATCGGTTGGTTTAAAACAGGTTTAACTGGGCAAAGTATCATTTTATTTTTAGGTGGTATTTTTTTATTATACAAAAGCACCAACGAAATAAGACAAAAAGTTGAAAAAACAAATGTAGACCAAGTATTAAAAACGCCAAAAGTAATTTCTTTTAAAAGTGTTATTTTTCAAATTATACTCATTGATATTGTTTTTTCTTTTGATAGTATTTTAACTGCAGTTGGAATGACAAACGGAATTGATGGTGCATTGATTATTATGATTATTGCAGTGATAGTTTCTATCATAATTATGATGATTTTCTCACAACCCATCAATACTTTTGTAGAAAGAAATCCTACAATTCAAATGTTGGCATTGTCTTTTTTAATTTTAATAGGTTTTATGCTAATTGCAGAAGGTGCACATTTGTCACATACAACATTTTTTAACAAAACTGTAGGAGTAATTCCTAAGGGATATTTGTATTTTGCCATCGCATTTTCGTTAAGTGTAGAATTGTTGAATTTAAGAATTAGAAAGAAAAAATAATATCAAAACGTTTCAAAAACATATCGGTATTTTTCTATTGGCAATATTTTTATTGCCAATAACCCTTAATTCCATTCATGATGCTCTGAATCATGAACATACCGTTTGTAATTCTAAAATTGAACAACATATTCATCAAAAAGATATTGACTGTTCTTTACATTTACTAAAACAAAGCAGTTCTTTTTTAACAAGCTTAGATTATTCTATTCTTTTAAATACTAACATTTCTAAAGATGTTAGTACACAATATAGTTTCTTAAAAAATCATTATCAATTATCGTTTTCTTTAAGAGGGCCACCTCTGTATGTTCAAGCTTAAAACTTATTTTTTGAACATAAAACAACATAATGCAAAAACTTATTTTTTGTTGTGCTTTTTTGATTTGTATTTGTACAAACGCTTTTGCACAAGATTGTGGTATTACATTTAAAGGGAAAATTATCGATTTTCACGATAAAACACCAATAGTTGGTGCATCTGTGGCTATTTTAAATTTAAAAAAATACACGACATCAGATCTTGATGGAAATTTTGAAATAAACAATCTCTGTAGTGGAAAAATAATAGTAGAAATTCGTCATATTTCTTGTGATACGAAGCGAATTACTATCACCTTACAAGAAAATCTTTCAAAAGAAATATTTTTAGAGCATCATTTAGAAAAATTGAATGAGGTTGTTGTAAAAACGAACACAAAAACTGAACAAACAAGTGTAGAACAATCTATTAAAAAAGGTGTAATTCAAGATTTTACAGATAAATCTTTAGGTGATGTCTTAAATACAATTAGTGGTGTATCATCTTTAAACACAGGAAATTCAATTGTAAAACCAATGATTCAAGGTTTACATAGTAGCAGGTTATTAATTATTAATAATAATGTAAGAATGTTTGACCAAGAATGGGGTGATGAACACGCCCCAAATATCGATATTAATGCTAGCGATAGAATTGATGTGATAAAAGGAGCAAATACCTTAAAGTATGGTAGTGATGCAATTGGTGGCTTAATTATATTAAAACCTAAAAAGTATGCCCTGGTAAATGATATGTTTGGTAGCACTGTAACTTCTTTGAATTCTAATGGTTTAGGTGGTAATATAAATTCTGAAATTGTGAAAACATATGCATCAGGTTTTTACACCAAACTGCAAATGAATTACAAACAATTTGGAGACTTTAAAACACCAAATTACAGTTTAACAAATAGTGGCCTTAAAAGTTTAAATGGTTCATTTAGATTTGGATTCAACAGTTTCGAAAAAGGGTTTGATGCTTATTACAGTTATGTTGATAACGAATTTGCTATTTTACGCGCTTCTCATATTGGTAATGTGAATGATTTGGTCAATGCCATAAATAGTCCAGAACCTAGAATTATTGAAGATTTTTCGTATGATATTGCAAATCCTAGGCAGTCAATTTTACATCATTTAGGAAAAATTGAGGCTTACCAACGTTTTAAAGGATTTGGAAAATTAACCTTACAATACGATTTTCAAATTAATAGACGTAAAGAGTTTGACACAAGAAGGGGAGATTTAAAAAATACACCTGTTATCGATTTACAATTATTTACCAATAGTATTCAAACTGATCTTATAATAGATTATTTAAATGATGTAAAAATAAATACAGGTTTGTTGGTTCGTTATCAAAAAAATGTAGCATTTAGTACTGGTACAAGAGCTTTAATACCCGATTTTAATAAGTTTGAGGCAGGAATGTATGCGATTGCAAATTATAACTTAAACGAAACTAGTAAACTAAGTGCAGGAATTCGTTATGATTTTTCATCCATCAATGCAAGCAAAACCTATAATCTTACAGATTGGAATGAAACCTATAATTATGATGAATTGTTTCCAGAATTTGAGGAATCAATTGATAATACTCGAATTTTAACCAATCCTGAATTTACTTTTCACAACATTTCAGCGAGTTTAGGTTACAGCAAAGCGTTTGAGAATGATTTATCTTTATTTGCAAATTATGGTTTAGCTTCTAGAATGCCAAATCCGTCAGAATTATTTAGTGATGGTTTACACCATAGTGCAGCGAGATTAGAGTATGGTTTTTTAACAATGAAAAAAGAAGTTGCCAACAAATTTGTAATTTCTCTAGAAAAAAAGAGTACTGATTTTGGTTTTACGATAAGCCCATATTACAAATACATTAATGATTTTATTCAGTTGATTCCTTTTGGAGTAGACACGAACATAAGAGGTGCTTTCCCTGAATGGAAATACATTCAAGTAGATGCACAACTTTTTGGGATTGATGTAGATGTTTACAAAAAAATTAGTACTAATTTTCAATATTCAGGAAATATTAGTTTGCTACAAGGAGATAATTTAACAGATGATATTCCTTTAATTCACATGCCTGCAACTAATTTTAAAAATCAAATATCATACACTAATACTGATATAAATCAGTTCACAATTGGGTTGAGTCATACAACGATTTTACAGCAAAACCGATTTCCAGATTACAACTTTTACACTTACAATGCTACTTTACAACAAGATGTTTTTGTAGATATAAGCTCAACACCACCTACTTATTCTTTATTTGGATTAAACACCTCTGCAATGTTTACTATTTTTAAAGAAAGTGATTTAGAAGTAGCATTTAACATTGATAACCTGTTCAATGTAGCTTACAGAGAACATTTAAACCGATTACGATATTTTGCAGATGATTTAGGAAGAAACTATAACCTAAAAATTAAAATAAACTATTAAATTAAAATTATGAAAATTTCAAATACATACACAATTACAAAATTATTAGCCATATTATTTATCTCAGTTTTATCATTTACAAGTTGTGAAGATGAACATGATGATCACCACCATGATCATGAAGAGGAATTAATTACCACCGTAAACTACACTTTAACCAATGGTAATGATATAGTTACATTAACTTTTAGTGACCCAGATGGTGAAGGTGGAAATGATGGTACATACAACATTTCAGGTCCTTTAACTGCAAATACTACTTACACTGGTATTGTTGAATTGTTAAATGAATCTGAATCTCCAGCTGAAGATATTACTGAAGAAGTAAAAACTGAAGGTGATGAACATGAATTTTTCTATAGCACAAACATTGCAACGATTACCAAAACAGATGAAGATGCTGATGGAAATCCATTAGGTATTGAAACTTCTGTTGTAACTGGAAATGCAGGCTCAGGAAGCATTACAGTAGTATTAATTCACGAACCTACAAAACCAAATACGGGTCTTGCAAATGCAGGAGGAAGTAGAGATGTAGAAGTAACCTTTAATGTTACTATACAATAAAATTCTTCTATTTTAAAAGTGTAAAGCAGCTATTTTTAGCTGCTTTTGCTTTTAAAAAAATTCAATTATTCTTAATATTATCCTATTTTAGTAAAACTATTTTTATGATAACCCAGCTAAAACATGTCTAAAGAAATCATTTTAAATGAAATTATTACAGGGTATCGAAATCTTATAAAAGAACGTTATCAATATCAGATTTTAAAGGATGATTATGATTTTCCTGAAACGATAAATGAAACTGTTTTAAATAACATAAAAAATTACTTTTTAACTTATGTATATCCTGATGTTGAGAAACGAGCAACCTTAAATGAAGCCTTTAATTCTTTAGATGAGTTTATAAAACATCCCGAAAAATTATTGAACTTAGTTTTAGATTCTTTCCAATTAATATTTACCCATGGCAGGCATTTACCCAAAATATTCAATGCCGGTTTAAAAGCCATGAAGTCGTTTCGAGGAGCCACAAAATTTGAAAATGCTTTAGTAATTAAAGCCAATAATAAAAAGATTGCACCTACCTACTCCACTAAAAAAATAAATTCTTTAATTCAATTATTACCCTATCATGAAATTGAAGAATTTATGAAAAATACTGAAACCTTCTTTAACATTATTTATGATAAGGAACTGGTTGAAAAAATTAAAGAAATCATAGGATTCTTGATTTCTAAAATGAAAAAAAAGCCAAAAGTATTTTCTAAAAAAGAAATTTTTGGTTTAGAATTAGCCTTAGAAACCATTACCAAAGGAGAAGAAATGTTAAATAAACTTACCGAAAAAGATCAAGAAATTTTAATTGATTTTGTTTTACAAATTGAAAAAGATCATATGAAAAAGCTGTTTTCAAAATAATTTATTGTACGTATTTTGTTTTTTTAATGTTACTTAAAAATATAAAAGCAGCTAAGAAAAAAATGGCCAACGCTAAAACACTAGATTGAATTGTAAATATTGAATTTAACAAGCCAAAAGTAATCATACCAACCACTAATGCTATTTTTTCGGTTACATCAAAGAAACTAAAATAAGACGTTGTATCTTCTGTTTTTGGCAATAATTTAGAATAGGTAGATCTTGCTAAAGATTGTATTGCCCCCATTACCAAGCCAATCAATCCGCCTAAAATATAAAAATACATTTCGATATTTGGAGTATCTTTTGTTAAATTAAATCCTATAAAACATACCAAACCCCATATTGCAATAGTTAATTTTAAGGTGGCAATATTCCCGATTTTATTAGACAATCTCGAAAACAAAAAAGCGCCTAAAATACCTACAAACTGAACGATTAATATAGTACCTATTAAATTTAAGGTTGCTAAACCTAATATAGTTCCAAAAATACCAGCCATTAAAATAATAGTTTGTACACCAATACTTAGTAGAAAAAAGGAAATCAAGAAAATTTTTAACTCTCTATATTGAAAAAGTTGGTGAGCAACCATTTTAATTTCTTTTAATCCTTTTTTAAAATAATTGTCTTTTGGCAATAATTTCTTTTCTTCATTTGGTAATCTTGCATAGGTAATTTGTGCAAAACCTAGCCACCAAATTCCGACTAAAACAAAAGATAATTGAGAACCAAATTGTTTATCAAAATAGCCAAAAACTTCAGTTTCTATCAAAATTAAACATAAAATCAACAAGATAATAGAACCTGTATAGCCTAACATAAAACCTTTGGCGCTTACATTATCTTGTTGTTCTGGGTGTGCAACTTCTGGCAAATACGCATTATAAAACACAATACTACCCCAAAAACCAATACTTGCTAAAATGGTAAAAACAATACCTACCCAAAGTGTTTCTTTATCAGAAAAAAAGAATAAACACATTACAGATATAGAGCCTAACAAACAAAATCCTTTTAAAAATTTCTTTTTATTTCCTGCATAATCTGCAATACCTGATAACATTGGAGACATAAATGCCACTACCAAAAAAGAAAACGCTAAGGCATAATCATATAAAGTAATAGGATTCCAATCTGTCCCTAAAAATGCTATTTTTCCTTCTGCATTTGCAAAACCTTTAGAAGTAGTTAAGCCAGCGTAATAAATAGGAAAAATGGCTGTACCTATTACCAACGAGTATACAGAATTTGCCCAATCATAAAATGCCCAAGCATTTATTAATTTTTTATCTCCTATTTTTAACATAAAACTTGTTTTTTGATGTGAAATTTTACCTACTGAAACAAGTTCAGTATTTGTTTAAAAAAAATTTTAAACAAAAAAACCGTTCAAAAAACAATTTTTGAACGGCTACAATATAGGAAATCTATTTATTTTACAACTCCTTTTGAATTATATTGCGCTGCATATTTTTTAGCAGTTGGTAAATAACTTTTTAAATCTTGTATTCTAGAAGCATTAGATGGATGTGTGCTTAAGATTTCTGGAGTAGAACCTCCCCCAGATTTTTCACTCATTCTTACCCATACTTCTGCTGCTTCAGTACCATCATACCCAGCCATAATCATAAAAACTAATCCTAATCTGTCTGCTTCTTGCTCGTGTACTCTGCTAAATTTTAGCATGCCTAAACCAGAACCGATTCCAAAAGCTGTATTCCAAATTTTTTGACTTTCATTACTTTTTCCAGAAGTTCCTAAAGCTACAGCCAAACCACCAATTTGTTGTAATTGTCCTTGAGACATTCTTTCTTGACCATGTTTTGCAAAAGCGTGAGCAACTTCGTGTCCCATAACAGCAGCAACACCATCTTCATTGGCACAAATTGGCATTATACCCGTGTAAAAAACAACCTTTCCTCCTGGCATACACCAAGCATTTACAGTTTTATCTTCAATTAAATTAAATTCCCATTTATAAGAGTTTGCTTCATCAACCATATTGTTAGCACGCATAAAGCGATCTACTGCAGCAGAGATGTTTTTACCCACATTTTTTACCTGATTACTCATTGTTCTGTTGGTAGATAATTTGTTTTCTTTTAAGAAACTGTTATATTGATTAAAACTTGCAGGTAAAACTTGCGCATCACTTACAAAATTTACACGCTTTCTTCCTGTAATAGGTACTGTACTACATTCTACAAATAAGAAAACTGTAATTACTGCTATGGCTATTTTTTTCATTTTTTAACTTTTTGATTCTGCATTATAAGACACGAAATATGTAATTTAGTCACAAAATGAGAATATTTAATTTTGTTAAAATTACGTATTCTATTTATATTTAAAAAATAAAATTTAATGTCGTTTTTACTACAATAATGTTGAGGTAAATGTAAGTTCTTAAGCAAATATTCGTCTAAAGAAGAGAGGTGTACTGATAATCACTGGTTGATTGTGTTATTGAGATAGCCTTTTTAGAAAAAAGATAATAAAAGATTTTATAAAACAAAAAAATATGAAAAAAATAACAAGCATCTTTATTTTAGTGTTGATGATGAGTTGTGTTGGCAATGCTCAAAATTCATCCGAAGAAAAAAAGAAAACATACAAAGTAGAAAAAACAGATGCTGAATGGAAAAAAATATTATCGCCAATGGCATATTACGTTTTAAGAGAAGCTGGTACAGAAAGAGCATTCACAAGCCCTTTAAACAATGAAAAAAAAGAAGGAATTTTTGTTTGTGCAGCTTGTGAAACACCTCTATACAAATCGAAACATAAATACGATTCTGGTTCTGGATGGCCATCATTTGATAGAGCAATAAAAGGAAATGTAGAAAAAGATGTAGATTATAAAATAGGTTATGCAAGAACAGAGTTAAAATGCAATACTTGTGGTGGCCATTTAGGACATTCTTTTGACGATGGCCCAAGTGAAACCACAGGAAAACGTCATTGTATTAATGGAGCTGCTTTAAAGTTTATACCTTCAGAAGAAAAATTATAGTATTTTTAAACTATCTATAAATAAGATATTTCTTAATATGTTGAGGCACTTATAAAAGCATTTTATTTTGTCGTAGATAAGATAAGTTTTTAATACCCTTTACTCTTGGTTGTTTATTAATGTAAGATTTGCTAACATTCAAAATGCTAGAATTGTATAGCCAACTTGTTTTATATCAAAAGCTGTAAAAAATTGAGAATTAAATACCTTCTAACCAAGTTTTAAAAGCTGCTACTTTATCTCTACTAACAATTATTTCTTTTTCTGAATTTACAACTACTACAATTTTTAAACGGCTGTTGGAATACACAATTACGTCTTTTATGGCACTGATATTAATAATAAACGAACGATTTACTCTAAAAAACATTTTAGCACTAAGCAAACTATTCAAATCTTCTAATTTAAAATCTACAATAAATTTCTTACCTTCTTTAGTGGCCAAATACACGGTTCTCCCATCAGCAAAAAATAAGGCAATCTCTTCTGTTTTTATTGATTTGATGTGGTTTCCTAAACGCACTAAAAAACGGTCTTTGACTTTCTTATGTTGCCCAACTTCAACTATTTTTGATAATGATACTGGGTTAAAGAGTGTATGCATTGATTTTAACTTTTTCATGGCTCTAGCAATGTCTGTAAACGTAATTGGTTTTAATACATAATCAATACTATTTACTTTAAAAGCATCTACAGCATATTCATCAAAAGCAGTAGTAAAAATTACAGGTTTAAGTATTTTAGTTTGGTTAAAAATTTCAAAACTTAAACCATCTGTTAATTGAATATCCATAAAAACAACATCGTAATTGGTATGTGTATTTAACCAATGTACAGCATCAGAAATACTAGATAATACTACAATTATTTTAAGCTCACTATTATACTTTAATAAATAGCGTTCTAGTTTTTCTGCTGCTAATTGTTCGTCCTCAATAATAACAATGTTTTTCATTAGGCTATTATTTTAAGTTTAGGTAAAAATATTTTACGTGTTTTATCTTCATCCACAATTTCAATTTTATGTTTGTTATAAATGGCATAAGATGCCACCACTTCTTTAATTTTTTTAAGGTTAAAAGAAGTCGTAATTTTATCATTTTTATAATAAGAAATCTCTAAAAACTCCTTAGTTTCATTAAATTGAATTTCTAATATTTCTGAAGCATTACAAATCGCGGTTCTTACAATTTGTTCTACAATAATCAATAAACTTCTAGGCACTACCAAAAACGTATTTTTGCAATTATTAATGATGCAAATATTTCTATAAGGCAAATAGTTAAACAATTTAGTCAACTCACTCACCATTAAAATTTCTTCAGTAAAATCAATTAACTGCTTTTCTTTTCCTGATAAAATATACCTATAAATTGATGCTAAATGATCTATAAATTCATCTGATTTTTCTTTATCGTTTTTAATTAAAATTAATAGTGATTCGAAACTTTCAAACAACAAATCTGGGTTTATACCTTTTTTAAATTGTTGAAATTCGTCTTCAATATTTTGTTTGATAATTTTTTCGTGATGCAACTTTGCGGTATTTATCTTAAACAGATATTGATGACTGATATACAATAAGATATATATAAAAGTAATGGTACAAAATATACTATTAAAAACTAAAATTTCATCAAAAGTAACAGAAAATCCAAGGATATATGTAAAATATAAATTAATGGCTGTGGTAGCTAACAAAAAACAAAGTAGCATAGCAATACTAATTTGCAATAAGATGTAAACTAAAGAATTTTTATGTGATAAATATCGTTTAAACACAATCAATAAAATCCTTGAAAACTCTTGTATTAAATAACTTAAGGCTATACAGAAATACAATTCTTCATTGAAAAAATCTTCTTGAATTTGCGCTATATTATTGTTCAATAACAATATTAAGAGATAGACAATAATACCTGAAAAAACAGGACTTAATAAGCGAAATAAAGGTTGATGTACAAATAACTTTTTCATTGAATAATTGGTATTTGCACTTTAAAAGTATTGCCTTTAACTATTGAAATGGCTTTATTTATCAACAACAAATAACGAGAATTGATGTTTTGTAGCCCAATACCAAAAGAAGTTACATTTTTTGTTGCCACCGTAATTGTGTTTTCTACAATTATGGCTGTTTTTGTGGATGTTATTTGAATGTTTAAGATATTATCTGATGATAATTGATTGTGTTTAACAGCATTTTCTACCAGCATTTGTAGCGTTAATGGTGGTATTTTAGTAAATAAAACAGCATCATCAATACAAATTGTAACTGTAAATTTATTTTGAAACCGAGTTTGTAACAAAAATATATATGAATTTACAAATTCTAATTCTTCTTGAACAGTAATTAATTTTTGATGGTAACTTTTTAAGGTAAAATCGTACATTTTTGCCAAACGCCTTATAAACTTTTC
>NZ_CBFHZT010000012.1:0-82552 GCF_965660385.1 Polaribacter sp. | reverse complement strand
TTAATGGCTTCATAAACCGTAACTAAAGATTGTCCAGTAGCCAACATTGGGTCTGCCAACAATAAGGTTTTATTGTGTATTTTGGGTGATGCTAAGTATTCTACCACAATTTCAAAATCACTATCATTATTTGGGTGATGTCTGTAGGCAGAAATAAAAGCGTTTTCTGCATCATCAAAATAATTTAAAAGTCCTTGATGTAAAGGCAAGCCTGCTCTTAAAATAGAACAAAGTACAATCTCTTTTACAGGAATTTTAACTTTTTTTGTACCCAAAGGTGTTTTAACTACTTTATCAAAATAATTAAGTTCTTTACTAATTTCATAGCTCAATATTTCTCCTATTCTTTCAATATTTCTTCTAAAACGAAGCGAATCTTTTTGAATGTTTTGATCTCTAATTTCAGCAATAAATTTATTTAAAATAGAGTTGTTTTTTCCTATATAGTGTAGTTTCATAGTTTTAAATTCTAAAACAAATATAATTGAATACCTTAAAATTTGTATGTTGCTAACTGTTTTTATAGTTAGTTACTTTTTTTCGAAAACAAGTATCCATAGAGAATTTCAATACACGATTTTTATTGTTTTAACCAGTATTTGTATTGTGTATTCCAAAATTTAAATATTGATGTGCTTAAGATTCCTTTTTACAAAAGGGTACATCAATAAAGCTTTAAATTTACTGACTTCTGCTTAGTTAAAATTATAGAAACGCACCAAATTTTCTTTAAGATCATTGTAGTTTTCTATTTTTTAATTCAGTCTCCACAGCCTGAACATCCACTGCAACCACTATCACATCCATCATCATAATGGTTATAATCATCATAAGAACAACCATCATTTCTACCATTTTTGTTTTTGCCAAAAATTACTAATACTATGATAAATAGTATCATAATTATTGGAAATAGTATACCTGAACTTGAGTCACTGCTTTTTGCTTGAATGAATATTAGAGATACAAATAAAAGAAGGAGTACTATTTTAATTGGTAGTAAAATTTCTTTAGACGGTTTTTTTATGAGCCAAAACCTATCCAGATTAATCCTTTTAAAATTGATTTCTTTAAATCTTTTATTATTGTTTAACCAAATAGTTGAAGGTGGTTCTTGATGAAATTCAAGTTTATAAGTTTCAAATGTTGAATCATAACACTTTAAAAACTTATCTCTTTCTAGATTACCTCCTTTAGTTGGGTTGTGATGAATTTCTTTTCTTATTGTTTCTCCACAAAGTTTTTTCCAATAAGATTCTGTGTAAGTTAAATGCAAATGCCAAGCTTGATCTACAGCATCTGAAGGTGTGATGGGTTGATTAGAAATACAACACAGATAAATGAATTTTTTATATTCTTCTATTACTTTAGTGGTAAATTCAATTTTCCAATTATTATCTCTTGCTAACCTTTTAGAGAAGGTAAACTCAGAAGTATTATTATCAAGATTAAAGTTTTTAATTCTAATCCAGAGCTTTTCGTCTTTCATTATTTTTAGTTTATAAAGCGATTTACTGAAATTATTGTTCTGTTAAGAGTTGTATTCCATCCCAAGTAAACGTTTTTAAGACTTCAATTTTATCTTCACCTTTATTTTGAGGAATTATTTTAGCATAAATTATTTTATCTTTTTTACCATTTTTATTACTAGGAAATAGGTACGTAAAATAAGGTTCGGGTCCATCACAATGATTATTTTCTATTGTTGTTAAGTTGATTAGTCGATTGTTTTTATCAACTAAATAAAAATATTCGTAAGTATTAGAGCAACAAGCACTGTAAGATGTTTCAATTTTTATGATTTCAATAATATTCTTTAACCCACTTTCTTTTTCAATTGAAATCGTAGTTCCGTCATAAAATTCTAGATCTTCAATTTCAAACTTTGCTAAATTGGTGTGTTTTTTATCTCTTAGATTGATGAATGTAGGTTTAGTTTCAATATTTTTTTGAAAATCTTCCCAGTATTTTTTTTCAGTAATCGAATCAATTTTAGTAAGATAATAATTACCGTTTTCAGGTCCTTTATTTGGTATTTTATCAGTTAAAAATCCGCTAAAAACATATCCTTTTATATCGTCTGCAAAATTTTTTACTTTTATCCAATTGCCATTTATAATTTTTCCATCATCCTTAATTTGTAAACTAATTTCTGTGTCTTCGATGATATTAACTCGTGTATTATTTTTTAACTTACCTATTCTTAAAGCGTTTTTATCTGGTGTATTCCTAACAATTAAACCACTTGAAGCTTTAACAAATTTTACTTCTTGAGAAAATATAGATGCACTAAATAGGATTAGTAATATTATTGTTGTTTTTTTCATAGCGTTTATTTTTTTAATGCGCTTCCAGCCAATTATACCCCAAACCAACTTCAACATCTAAAGGAACAGCCATTTTAAAAGCATTTTCCATTTCGTGTTTAATGATGGGTTCTATGGTTTTTAGTTCGTCTTTATGTGCATCAAAAACCAATTCATCATGCACTTGCAATAACATTTTAGATTTAAAACCTTCCTTTTCAAAACGATTGTGAATGTTAATCATTGCTAGTTTTATAATATCAGCAGCAGAACCTTGTATGGGTGCATTAACTGCATTTCGTTCAGCACCACTTCTTACCATTGCATTTCTAGAATTGATATCTTTTAAATACCTGCGTCTGTTTAAAACGGTTTCTACATAACCATGCTCTCTGGCAAAATCTACTTGCGCAGACATATAAGCTTTCAATTTTGGATAGGTTTCATAATAGGTGTCAATCAATTCTTTGGCTTCACCTCTAGATAAATCAGTTTGATTACTTAAGCCGAAAGCAGAAACTCCATATATAATTCCGAAGTTTACTGTTTTTGCATTACTTCTTTGCTCACGAGTCACTTCATCTAAAGGAACATCAAATACTTTTGCAGCAGTAGAAGCGTGAATATCTTCGCCATTTTTGAAGGCGTTTATCATATTTTCTTCTTCACTTAACGCAGCAATAATTCGCAATTCTATTTGACTGTAATCTGCTGCCAATAATACATAATCTTGGTTTTTTGGAACAAATGCTTTACGTACTTCACGACCTCTTTCTGTTCTAATTGGGATGTTCTGTAAATTCGGATTGTTAGAACTCAACCTACCTGTTGCAGCCACAGCTTGCATATATTGAGTATGAATTCTGCCTGTTTTTGGGTTGATTTCATTTGGCAAAGCATCTACATAGGTGCTTTGTAGTTTTTTATATTGGCGATATTCTTGAATATCTCTAATAATTTTATGGTCTTTTGCTAAGAAAGACAAAATATCTTCACCTGTTTTATACTGCCCTGTTTTGGTCTTTTTTGGTTTGTCAACCAATTTCATGTTTTCGAACAAAACAATACCTAATTGTTTTGGTGATGCAATATTAAATTCTTCTCCTGCTTGTTCGTAAATATTTTTCTCTAATCTGTTGATGTCATCAGTTAAGGCAACAGATAATTCGTTTAAAAATTCGGTATTTACATTAATACCTTCAATTTCCATAGCTGTAAGCACAGAAACTAAAGGAATTTCTATATCATTAAAGAGTTTGGAAACATTGCCAGATTCTAGTTCGCCTGTAAAAAGTTGTTTTAATTGATAGGTAATATCAGCATCTTCAACAGCATATTCTGTTTGATCTGCAATAGGAACCACTCGCATTGACAATTGATTTTTTCCTTTTTTACCAATCAATTCTGTAATCGAAACAGGTTGATAATTCAAATAGGTTTCTGCTAATACATCCATATTATGACGCATATCTGGATTGATAAGGTAATGTGCTATCATCGTATCAAACAAATTCCCTTTTACAGGCATATTGTAATTCGATAAAACCTTGATATCATATTTTAAATTATGCCCAACTTTTTCAATATCACTTTCAAAAAATGGTCTAAATTCTTCTAAAATGGTTTTAGTTTCTTCTTGATTTTCTGGGAATGAAACATAATATCCTTTTCCAGATTCGTACGAAAATGCAATACCAATCAATTCAACTTCTAAAGCTTTTAAACCTGTGGTTTCAGTATCAAAACAAACAGAAGTTTGTTGCATTAATTTTTTTAATAAGAGTTTTCTTGATAAAGGTGAGTCTATATGTTGATAAAAATGATTGGTGCTTTCTATGGTTTTAAAACCTAAAGCAACATCTTCTTTCGAAACGCTTCCAGAACCAGGAGCTGCAAATAAATCGAATTGACCTTCTATAGTTTTTGGTTGTTGGTTGTTGGTTGATGGTTTTGATTCCTGACTTGACGAGTTTTCTGTTCCGTTTGTTTTTACTGAATTTTCATCAGCAAATGTTCGTAAAAAATTTGTGAGTAAATTTCTAAATTCTAAATCGTTAAAAATCTCGGTAACTTTATCTTTATCTGGTTCGTCTAAAGTAAAATCAGTAGCATCAAAAGTTACAGGAACATCTAGCATAATTGTAGCTAGTTTTTTTGAAAGTAAACCCAATTCGCCATTAGCTTCTACTTTCTCTTTCATTTTTCCTTTCAATTGATCTGTATTGGCTAACAAACCTTCCATAGAACCAAATTGAGCTAAAAATTTTTTTGCTGTTTTTTCTCCAACTCCAGGTAAACCTGGGATATTATCAGCAGAATCGCCCATCATTCCTAAAAAATCGATGACTTGTTCTGGGGTTTCTACACCAAATTTTTCTTGTACTTCTGGCACTCCCCAAATATCATATCCACCACCAAAGCGTGGTTTGTACATAAAAATATTATCGGAAACGAGTTGTGCAAAATCCTTATCAGGAGTAACCATAAAGGTTTTATAACCTTCTTTTTCTGCTTGTTTAGAAAGTGTTCCTATTACATCATCAGCCTCAAAACCTTCTTTTACCATAATTGGTATGTGCATGGCTTTTAAGATGTCATAAATATAAGGTACAGCCACTTTTATAGCTTCAGGAGTTTCATCTCTATTGGCTTTATAGGCCTCAAATAGCTCTACTCTGTCTACGCTACCACCTTTATCAAAACAAACCGCTAAATTATCTGGTCTTTCACGTTTTATAACATCTAACAAAGAATTCATAAAACCCATTATTGCTGAAGTGTCTAAACCTTTGCTATTGATTCTTGGGTTTTTTATAAATGCGTAATATCCACGAAAAATTAATGCATATGCATCAACTAAAAAAAGTCTTTTTTGATTTGCCATTTCTATCTTTTGTTGAAAAAGATAAAACTACAAAAACTTATGATGTTTAAGAAACTTGAAAAGGTTTTTATAAGGCATTAATAATTTAGCTATTGGCAATAAAATTGGCTAAATTTTCTTTATTCATTTGTACTACAGACCAGTCATTTAAGTAGGTTGCACCTGTGCTTTTGTAAAAGTTTATTGCGTTTGTATTCCAATCAATAACCTCCCAAGCAACTCTATTAAAATTATGATCATGAGCATATTTTAATACAGCTGTGTACAATGCTTTACCTGCGCCAATTTTTTGTCTGCGTTTGGTTACGATTAAATCTTCTAAATGAATGGTTTTGCCTTTCCAAGTAGAGTAACGTTCGTAAAAAAGGGCAATCCCAATAATTGTGTTATTTTCTTCAGCCACAAAAATTTTAAATTTTGGATGTTCAGAAAATCCATCAGTAATCAAATCATCAACAGTAATTTCTACAGCATCTGGTTCTTTTTCAAAAATTGCCAATTCGTTTATTAAATCTAAGACAGATGGCATATCTTCTTTTTTTCCTTCTCTAATTTTAAATTCCATTGAGGTGTATTTATTTGTCAAATATAATAGTTTTGAGCATTTCTAAAAAAAAAGCATTTTTTCCAACAATATTTTTTGAATTGTTAAAAATAACCTAAAAAAATTACCAAATGATTTTAACGAAAACGTTGTCGTAAATTATAAAATATTGCATCTTTGTAGATATCAACTTCTTATAATTATGGCAAAAAAAAATCAAACTTTAGGTGAATTTATTATAGAAAATCAAAACGATTTTAAATATTCATCAGGAGAGTTATCAAGATTATTAAATTCTATTCGTTTAGCAGGTAAAGTAGTGAACCATGAAGTAAATAAAGCTGGTTTGGTTGACATTACTGGTGCTGCAGGAGACACGAATATTCAAGGTGAAGACCAACAAAAATTAGATGTGTTGGCAAATGATGTATTTATTGAAACTATTAGAAATAGAAATATTGTTTGCGGTATTGCAAGTGAAGAGGAAGATGATTTTATTACCATCAATAGTCAAGATGAGAACCATCAGAATAAGTATGTAGTTTTAATGGATCCTTTAGATGGTTCTTCTAATATTGATGTAAATGTTTCTGTGGGAACAATTTTCTCTATTTTTAGAAGGGTTACAGAAGTTGGAACCCCTGTACAAATCGAAGATTTTTTACAATCTGGAGATAAGCAAGTTGCAGCAGGTTACATTGTTTACGGAACTTCTACAATGTTAGTGTATACTACAGGAAATGGTGTTAATGGTTTTACGTTAAATCCAGCTTTGGGTAGTTGGTATTTATCGCATCCAAATATGAAATTCCCAAATGATGGCAAAATATATTCTGTAAACGAAGGAAACTATTTAGATTTTCCAGCAGGGATAAAAATGTATATTAAATATTGCCAAGCAGAAGAAGGAGATAGGCCATACACAAGTAGATATATTGGTTCTTTAGTTTCTGATTTTCATAGAAATATGATTAAAGGTGGTATTTATATGTATCCTAAAGGTTCAAAAAATCCAAAAGGAAAGTTACGTTTATTATATGAATGTAGCCCAATGGCATTTTTAGCAGAGCAAGCAGGTGGTTTAGCCACTGATGGCACCAAAAGAATTATGGAAATTGAACCTACAGAACTGCATGAACGTGTTCCTTTTGTTTGCGGCAGTAAAAATATGGTAAAGAAAGTTGCTGAGTTTATGCAAACTTTTGGAGAATAAATGTTTCTTATACCTGTATAAGTTAACAAAACCCTAATGTTTTGGGTAGTGCCTTATAAATATATAACTTTGTTAAACAAACAATGAAATTAATCTTAAACAAAAAATAATTATGGCTTTTGAACTACCAGAATTAGGATACGCTTACGATGCGTTAGAACCACATATAGATGCAAGAACTATGGAAATTCACCATACAAAGCATCACAATGGATATACAACAAAATTAAACGCTGCAATTGCAGGCACAGATTTAGAAGGAAAATCAATTGAAGATATCCTTACAAATTTAGATATGAATAATGGTGCTGTAAGAAATAATGGAGGCGGATTTTACAATCACTCATTATTTTGGACAGTAATGAACCCAGAAGGAAAAGGTTATTTATCTGGTGAATTGAAAGACGCTATTGAAGCAGAATTTGGTTCTAAAGAAGCTTTTATAGACGCGTTTTCAAACGCTGCTGCAACACAATTTGGTTCAGGTTGGGCTTGGCTGTGTGTACACCCAGGTGGAAAAGTAGAGGTTTGTGCAACACCAAATCAAGATAATCCATTAATGCCAGATGTTTCTTGTGGAGGAACTCCAATTTTAGGGTTAGACGTTTGGGAACATGCATACTATTTAAATTACCAAAATAGAAGACCAGATTATATTGATGCTTTTTTCAAAGTAATAAACTGGAATGAAGTTGAAAAACGTTACGCTGAAGCAAAATAATTCGTTTTAAATAAATTTCTCTAAAGCACCCTTAATGGGGTGCTTTTTTTTTGCTTTTATTTTTTGTTTCGCCAAGATTCCTCAAAAATTTACCTTTTTTGGCTCGATTAGATTTCATATATTTACTGATTAGTCATTATCAAGGTGTAGTTTTCTATATATTTGATAATCAATATTTATGAATCTTATAAGTTGTTTAGAAAAAGTGTTTTGAATCAATTTTGTTGAAAGCAAATCACTTAAATTCTAGAAACTGATAAAAATATATTATTTTACATATGGCATGTGGAAGTTGTGGTACAACAGAAAATGGAGTACCTAGAGGTTGTAAAAGTAATGGAAACTGTGGTACAGGAACTTGTGGAAGTGGTAGTGAAAAACTAGCCGTTTTTGACTGGCTCTCTAATATGACACTACCAAGTGGTCAAGAGCGTTTTAATATTTTCGAAGTGCGTTTTAAAAACGGTAGGAAACATTTTTATAAAAATGTGGATAATTTACCATTAATAATGGGCGATATTATTGCAGTAGAGGGTGCTCCAGGGCATGATATTGGTACCATTTCTTTAGCAGGTGAATTGGTAAAAGTGCAAATGAAAAAGCGAAAAATTACCGAAGATCATGAAGATGTAAAGAAAATTTACAGAAAAGCAACTCAAAAAGATATTGATATTTGGCAAGAAGCCAGAGGTAGAGAAGAAGAAACGCAAAGAAGAGGTAGAGAAATTTTAGGCAAACTTGGTTTAAAAATGAAACTTTCTGATGTAGAGTTTCAAGGCGATGGAAACAAAGCTACTTTTTATTATACTGCTGATGCAAGAGTAGATTTTAGACAACTTATTCGAGATTTAGCGAGTGCATTTTCTATTCGTGTAGAAATGAAACAAGTAGGCGCAAGACAAGAGGCTGCAAGGTTAGGTGGTGTTGGTTCTTGTGGTAGAGAATTGTGTTGTTCTACTTGGTTAACCGATTTTAGAAAAGTAACTACTTCTGCAGCTCGTTATCAACAGTTGTCTCTGAATCCTCTAAAATTAGCAGGCCAATGTGGAAAATTAAAATGTTGTTTAAACTTTGAGTTAGATACGTATTTAGATGCTTTAAAATCGTTCCCAAAACAAGATTTGGTTTTAAGAACCGAAAAAGGTGATGCTGTTTTTGTTAAGATGGATATTTTTAAAAAACATCTCTGGTACACTTATAAAGAAGAGCGGTTTAAATGGTTTCGATTAACCTTAGATCAAGTTCAAGAAATTATAGACTTGAATAAAAATAACGAGAAATCAATGTCGTTAGAAGAGTATGAATCTGATGTAGAAATTCCTATAAAAGTAGATTTTGAAGATGCAGTTGGTCAAGATAGTTTAACTCGTTTTGATGCACCTAAAACAAGTAAAAGGAGAAGAAACAACAGAAATAAAAGAAGAAAAAAACCAGTTGCTGTTGCCAATCAAAATCAAGAAAATACTCAAAAAGTACAGCAGAAAAGAAAACCAAAACCAAAGCAAAACTCTAGAAGAAAACCTACAAATGGTAATCAACAGAATTCGAACGCACCCAAAAAAACGAATTCTAAACGAAACAATTCAAATACTAAAAGAAATGTATCAAATACTAAAAATAGGCCTTCTCAAAAATAAGAAAGTTGTTTTTTTGATGCTGTGTTTAGGGATTATTTCTTGTAGCGATTCAATTGAGTTTACCAAATACAAATCGCTACCAAACGCTTCTTGGAAAGCTAACAAAGAGATTTCTTTTGAGTTTGAGGTTACAGATACAATAGCACCCAAAAACCTCTTTATAAACATAAGAAATAATAAAGAATATGCGTTTAGTAATTTGTATCTGATTACCGAGCTTAAATTTCCAAATGGAAATAAAATTATTGACACTTTACAATACGAAATGGCAGATAAATCTGGCAGGTATTTAGGTGAAGGATTTACAGATATTAAAGAAAGTAAATTATTTTATAAAGAAAAAAAAGTGTTTCCAGAATCAGGAAAATATGTATTTAACATTCGTCATGCAATGCGAAAAAACGGAGAAGTAAATCCAATTTCTTTTTTAAAAGGTTTGCAAGATGTAGGTTTTAGCATTGAAAAAATACAATAGATTTCTATTATCAGTGGAAAGATAAATTATTGAAATCTCAATAAATTTGAGAAGAAGTTTTTATTATGGCAAAGAAACAAACAACAAGTTATAAAAAGTACCTCTTATGGTTTTGGGGTGTTCTTTTAAGCGGATTATTAATTTTAATTTTACTCTTTTACACAGCAGCTTCTGGTGGTTTAGGTGTATTACCAACTTTTGAAGAGTTAGAAAATCCGCAAACCAATTTAGCAACAGAGGTAATTTCTGCAGATGGCGTTACCATAGGTAAATACGCAAAAGAAAATAGAACTCCTGTAAAGTATGATGATTTGCCTCAAAACCTAGTAAATGCTTTGGTTGCTACTGAAGATGAACGATTTTACGAGCATTCAGGTATTGATTATAGAGGTACTGCAAGAGCAGTCTTAAAACCAGGTAGTGGAGGTGCAAGTACAATTACCCAACAATTGGCAAAAATGTTATTTACGGGTAGAGCCTCGCGAAATATTTTTAAAAGGATAGGCCAAAAAATGAAAGAATGGGTAGTTGCTACAAAATTAGAAAGGCAATATACCAAAAACGAAATTATTGCCATGTATTTAAATAAGTACGATTTTTTAAATCAAGCAGTTGGTATTCGTTCAGCAGCAAGAATTTATTTTGGTAAAGAACCTAAAGAATTAGAAGTACACGAGTCTGCAATGTTAGTGGGGATGTTAAAAAACTCATCTTATTTTAATCCGTTAAGAAGAGAGGCTAAAGTAAAACAAAGAAGAAATGTAGTGCTTTTACAGATGACCAAAAACGGTTTTATCACAGAAAGAGAAAAACTAGATTTACAACAGCTCGATTTAGGGATTAACTATACTCCAGAAAGTCACGACGAAGGTTACGCAACTTATTTTAGAACCCATTTACAAAAAGTGATGCGAACTTGGGTAAAAAATAATCCAAAACCAAATGGAGAAGAATACGATATTTTTAGTGATGGACTAAAAATATACGTAACCATAGATTCTAGAATGCAACAATATGCAGAAGAAGCCGTTTCAGAACACATGGCAAATTTGCAATCGTACTTTTTTAAAGAACAAAAAAACAATAAAACAGCTCCTTTTTACGATTTAGAAAAAAGTCAAATTAACGGAATTTTAGATAGAGCAAAAAGAAATTCAGAACGTTATAAAAGGTTAAAGATAGCAGGAAAATCATCTAAAGAAATAGACGCAATTTTTAAGAAAAAAACAAAAATGAACGTTTTTTCTTGGAAAGGAAACATCGATACCATTATGTCTCCAAACGATTCTATCAAATACTATAAATCGTTTTTACGTTCAGGCTTGTTATCCATAGAACCACAAACTGGTCATATTAAAGCTTGGGTGGGTGGTATCAATAACAAACATTTTAAGTATGATGCTGTTGCGCAACAAAAAAGACAAGTAGGTTCTACATTTAAACCTTTTGTCTATGCAACTGCTATCAATCAATTAAGAAAATCTCCATGCGATTTATTACCAAATACACCATACACCATTCCTAAAGGTAAATATGGCATTCCAGAAGAATGGACTCCAAAAAACTCGAATGATAAATATGGTGGAATGTTGAGTTTAAGGGATGCCTTAGCAACATCTACAAATGTGGTAACTGCAAATCTTATAGATCAAGTGTCGCCAACAAATGTGGTGCGTTTGGCAAAAGCAGCCGGTATTGAAACAACAATTAAACCCAACCCATCAATAGCCTTAGGTGCTGTAGATTTATCTTTATACGAAATGGTAAGTGCTTATAGTACATTTGCTAACAAAGGTTTACGTGTAAAACCAATGATAATTACCAGAATTGAAGATAAAAACGGAACTGTTTTGAAAGATTTTGTACCAAAAACCGAAGAGGTTTTAAGTGAAGAATCTGCTTATGTAATTTTAAATTTGTTACAAGGAGTTACTACTTCTGGTTCTGGGATAAGATTGCGTTCTAAATGGACGTCTGGAGGAAAAGCAGTTACAGGTTTCCCATATGAGTTCGAGAATGAAATTGCTGGAAAAACAGGAACAACGCAAAATCAATCTGATGGTTGGTTTATGGGGATTGTACCGAATTTAGCTACTGGTGTTTGGACAGGTGGAGAAGACAGAGCAACCCATTTTGCAGGCATTACCAAAGGTCAAGGAGCTACAATGTCTCTACCAACTTGGGCTTTGTTTATGAAAAAATGTTATGCAGATAAAACATTAAATATCAGTCAAGAAGAATTTGAAAAACCTGAAGATTTATCAATTCGAATAGATTGTGGTGATCAAGTTGAAGAAGAGGAAGAAGGCACAAAGAAAAAAGTAATTATCCCTGAAGAAGAAGAAACCGATTTTTAAATACCTTTTTTTATGATTTGGAAACCAACTAAAGAACATAGTATAACAACCAATATTGGAAAGTTGATGCAGCAGCATCAATTTTCTAGTTATAAGGATTTATGGAGTTGGTCTGTACAACAAAAAGAAGCATTTTGGCAAGAAACGGTTGATGCTTTAAACATCATTCAAGATAAAAAATACAATCAAATTTTAAATATTGATGAAGGCGTAACCCAAGCAAAATGGTTGTTTGGAGCAAAGATGAATATTGTAGATTCTTGTTTTCAAAATGATGAGGATGCTACTGCAATTGTTTTTCAAAAACCAAACCAAAGCATTCAAAAAATTTCTCAGAAAGCTTTACAAGAATTAGTAAATAAAATAGCCAATAGTTTTTCAAATCTCAATGTAAATATTGGGGATACAATTGCTATAAATTTACCAATGACTTTAGAGTGTGTTGCCATTTATTTGGCGGCAATAAAAGCAGGAATTAAAGTAGCAACAATTGTAGACAGTTTTACCGTAAATGAAATTAAAGTAAGGTTAGATTTAACAAAACCAAAAGTAGTTTTTACACAAGATTATTTGGTTAGAGCAGGTAAAAGTTTTCCATTTTATGAGAAAGTAGTAGCTGCAAAAGCTCAAAAAATTGTAGTAATTAATGCATTAAAAAATCAAGATTTTCACCTAAAAAATAATGATCTTTTTTGGGATGATTTTTTGTCTGATAATTCCAATTTTATCAGCGTAAAACAATCGCCTCAAGATTGTATCACTATTCTTTTTTCTTCGGGTACAACAGGAGAACCCAAAGCAATTCCTTGGAATCATACAACTGCAATAAAAGCAGCTTCAGATGGATTTTATCATCAAAATATACAACAAAATGATGTGGTTTGTTGGCCCACAAATTTAGGATGGATGATGGGGCCTTGGCTAATTTTTGCAGCATTAATTAACAAAGCAGCCATAGGTTTGTATTATGATGCGCCTTTACAATCTGATTTTGGCGAATTTGTACAAAATGGAAAAGTTACGATGTTAGGCGTAATTCCTAGTATTGTTAAACATTGGAAAAACTCAGGTTGTATGGAAACTTTAAATTGGGATGCCATTAAAAACTTCAGTTCTACAGGCGAGGTTTCCAATCCATCAGAAATGGAATATTTAATGTGTTTAGCTAACAATAAACCTGTAATAGAATATTGTGGAGGTACAGAAATTGGTGGTGGTTATGTTACAAGTACAGTGGTTCAAGATAATTTTCCAAGTACTTTTTCTACAAAAGCTCTGGGTAGTGATTTTGTGTTGTTAGATGAAAATCATCAACAAACTAACAAAGGAGAAGTATTTTTAATTCCGCCAATTATGGGCCTTTCTACAGAATTGTTAAATAAAAATCATCAGGAAATTTATTATGATGATACGCCTAAATATTCAACTGTTTTAAGAAGGCATGGAGATGAATTAAAGCAATTAGAAAACGGCTACTTTAAAATTTTAGGGCGAGTTGATGATGCCATGAATTTAGGTGGTATAAAAGTTAGTGCAACACAAATTGAAGAGGCTATTCTTCAATTACCTTTTGTATTAGAATCTGCAGCAATTGCTGTTGCTCCAAAAGATGGTGGCCCAGCAAAATTGGTAGTTTTTTATGTGGAGCATCAACAAAATGAAGCAACTGAAGACCGATTAAAATTGGCGCAAAAAATAGTAAAAACACAATTAAATCCGTTGTTTAAAGTGTCGGATTTGGTAAAAATTAAACAATTGCCAAGAACAGCATCTAACAAAATAATGCGACGTAAATTAAGAAATAGTTATTAATATGGAGTATTTAGCGAAAAAACCTATTTTGGTAATTATTCTTTTCACCATCTTTTTTAGTACTGTTTTAGGTCTAGTTTTTAAAGTAGAAAGTACATTTATTAGAAGTGGAATTGCTGCTGGTTTAGCTATAGTTTTATCGCCCAGAAAAAAGAAAATTAAAACACAAACAGGAGAAAAAACTCAAATTACTTGGCTGTTTTTGAAAAAACCAATTATTTTAGATTAAGTGTTTTCTTAATAACTGAAACAAAACAGTAAAAATAAAATACTAGATGAAAATTTTAAAAAAAATAGTTCCTTTTCTCTTTCCTCTTTTAGTGATAATTTTTGGGTTAATTATATACAAGGTATTGGGGTACGAACCTAATTCTTATACTATTCTTATAAATGTTATACTTGCTTATGTTTTATCGCCAAGGTTTAAAATAGTAAACAAACAGTCTGGAGAAGAGGAGCAAATGAAATGGTTGTTCTTTAAAAAAGTAATCAATAAAGAACAGTAAACATAATTTATTTTCCCTTTTAGGAAAATTAAAAGTCACTTTTATGAAAATAATCTCATACAATGTAAACGGAATTAGAGCAGCACTTAAAAAAGGTTTTTTAGACTGGTTGCAGGCTGCGAATCCAGATGTAATTTGTATTCAAGAAACCAAAGCGCATAAAGAACAGTTAGATTTAGAAGCTTTTGAAAATGCAGGTTATCCATATCACTATTGGTTTTCTGCACAAAAAAAAGGATATTCTTCTGTGGCTGTTTTGTGTAAAGAAAAACCTAATCATATTGAGTATGGTACAGGTATTGAAACGATGGATTTTGAAGGTAGAAACCTTCGTGTAGATTTTGATAAAGTTTCTATAATGAGCATGTATTTACCTTCTGGAACAAATCTAAATCGATTGAATTTTAAACTCAATTATATGGATGAATTTCAAGAATACATCAACACTTTAAAACAAGAAATTCCGAATTTAGTTATTTGTGGTGATTATAATATTTGTCATGAAGAAATTGATATTCATAACCCAAAAATGAAAGGCGTTTCTGGATTTTTACCAGAAGAGCGTCAATGGATTGGAGCGTTTATCGAAAGCGGATTTATAGACAGTTTTAGATACCTAAATCCTGAAAAACAAGAGTATTCTTGGTGGAGTTATAGAGCCAATGCTAGAGCCAATAACAAAGGTTGGCGATTGGATTATGCAATGGTTTCATCACCCTTAAAAGAGAAAATTTCTAGAGCCTATATTTTACCTGAAGCTAAACATTCAGATCATTGTCCAATTGCTTTACAATTAGATATATAAAATGAAAAAAGCTTATTTAGTATTGTTGTTTCTGGTATTTTTATCTGTAGATGTTTTTGCACATTCACAAACACAAAATACTGTAGTAAGAAACGGAATAGGACTTGGTTCTGTAATTGCAGTAGTAATTTCTTGGAGCAGAAATGAGTCTATTTTATTTGCAATTCTTCATGGTATTCTCAGTTGGTTTTATGTAATTTATTATTTCTTTGCCTTAAAAGAGAAATAGCCTAATATTTAGCATGAAAAAAATCTTATTATTTATATTGGTCAGCACTACAGTTTTTTCACAAGAAAAAATTGACAGTATCATAAATCCAGAAATTGACACCTTATTTATCGCTAAAGATTCTCTAAAAAAACCACTAAAAAAGGACTTTTTTACAGATGACGATTTAAAATTGATAGACAGTTTATTAGTGGATAAAAAATTCAATTCGCCATTAATAGATACCTTAGAATATGTAATCGATGATAAAGATATTTTAGGCAATCCTATTCAGGCAGTTACATCAGATTTGTTAAAAGTGCGTTTAGCAGATTTGAACGAAAGCACCCCTTTTAATTTGGCATATAATCCTGCTTTAGAAAAAGTAATTAATGGCTATTTAAAATATCGTAAAAAATATTATCCTGCATTAATGGCAAAAGCCAAATATTACTTCCCTATGTTTGAGCAGTATTTAGATCAATATGACATTCCTTTAGAAATGAAATATTTGGCAATCGTAGAATCTGCTTTAAGACCCAAAGCAAGGTCTGGAGTTGGTGCTGCTGGTTTGTGGCAATTTATGTATGGTACAGGCAAACAGTTTGGTTTAAAAGTAAGTTCTTATGTAGATGAAAGACACGATCCTGTAAAAGCAACCATAGCTGCATGTAAATATTTAAGTCAGTTGTATAGTATTTTTGGTGATTGGGATTTGGCTTTAGCAGCTTATAACTCAGGACCAGGGAATGTATCTAAAGCCATAAAACGATCAGGAGGTTTTACCAATTATTGGAATATTAGACCGTATTTACCAAGAGAAACAGCAGGTTATGTACCCGCTTTTTATGCAACAATGTATATTTTTAATTACGCCAAAGAGCACGATATTTATTCAGAATTACCGAAGTTTTTTGAGTTTCAAACAGACACAGTTCGTGTGCAACGAACCATTACGTTTAATCAAATTTCAGAAACGATTAAGGTTGATGAAGAGGTATTAACATTTTTAAATCCTTCTTATAAATTAAATATCATTCCGTATGTTAAAAATCGAGATTATGCCTTGCGATTGCCAACCCATAAAATCATCGATTTTTTAGACAAAGAAAAAGAATTGTATGCCTTAGCAGATTCTATTGACGCCAAAAGAGAAAAGCCATTACCCAAGTATTTTGAAATGGATAAACGTATTCGTTACAAAGTAAAAAGTGGAGATTATTTGGGCAAAATTGCCCATAAATTCGGAGTACGAATCAGTAGCATAAAACGCTGGAATGGCTTAAGAAGCAATAATTTAAAAATTGGGCAACGATTGTATATTTACCCGAAAAGAATTCGATAATTTTTTAAATTCGATAAAAGTTAAAATTCTTTACTGTTAAAACCAAAAATGGAACAATATTTGGTGCGTTATAAGGAATAACTAACCCAAAAACCTAAAAATATCAACTTATGAAAAAAATACTTTCCATAATAAGCATCACATTTTTATTAATTTCTTGTGTAGGAAATGACAAAATGATTTTGAGAGAATCTATAGGTAAGATTAACAAAGTAATGGTAGTTGCTAAAATTAGTGATTGGACAGGAGATGTTGGTAAAGAAATTAGAAATAATTTTGGCGAGTTACAGGTAGGTTTACCTCAAAGTGAAGCTATTTTATCGGTTTCGCAAGTAGCACCAAATGGATTTAGTTCTATGATGAAATCAAGTAGAAATATTTTAATTATTTCTGAAGGTGCAACCGAAAACTTTTCAGTCAAAAAAAATGTGTATGCAAGACCACAGACTATAGTTTATGTTCAGGGAAAAGATGATGCAGGTATCATCAAAATATTACAAGATCGTAAAACTGAACTTCGAAGAATTTTTTTAGATGCAGATATAGAATTTACGCAAAATATCTTTAAAAAAGAAAAGTTAGATGAAACACAATTCAAAACCCTACAAAATTTAGGATTATCGTTAATTATACCAGATAAATTTAGAAAAGTTGATGACACAGGAGAATTTTTATGGCTACGTAACCATTTAACAAGCGGCATTGCAAAATCTGGCAGTAATAATATTTTGGTGTATTCTGTGCCTTTAGTCGATAAAACTACTGTGGCAGATAGCATTGTAGCTGTGAGGAATAAGTTTGGTAAAAAGTATATTCCAGGCTCAAAAGAAGGCATGTATATGATTACTGAAAAAGCGTATACCCCTTTTACTTTTGATGCCACTATTGATGGAAAAAAAGCCTATGAAACCCGTGGAAAATGGGAAGTAAAAGACGATTTTATGGCTGGGCCTTTTTTAAATTACACAGTTCTAGATGAAAAAAATAATAGGCTAGTTATTTTTGAAGGGTTTACTTATGCACCAGCTGTTAGCAAAAGAGCATTTTTGTTTGAGTTAGAGGCTATTGCTAAATCTATGAAGATTCAATAATATGTGTGTCAATATAATATTATAAAAAGCTTAAAAGTAAAATTTTAAGCTTTCTTTGTAAACTATTATTGCTCAAAAAGTTATTTCTTATATTTGGTTATCAATCAAAAACTTTTTTATCATGGAAATGAATTTTTACATCTTTTTTTTAGTGGCATTAGTACCAATGATTCTTGGCGCTATTTGGTATGGACCTCTATTTGGCAAAGCTTGGATGAGCGAAATGGGATTTACAACAGAATCTCTCAAGGACACCAATATGCTGAAAACCTTAGCAATTTGTTTTATTTTAAGTGTTTTAGTTGCCTTTGCTTTAATGCCAATGACCATTCATCAAATGGGAGTATATTCAACTTTAGCAGGTGAGCCTGGTTTTGCAGAACAAACAGGAGAGGCATATTCTTACTTCGAAAACTTTGTTACTACCTATGGAGATCGTTTTAGAACGTTTAAACATGGAGCTTTTCATGGAATTATTTATGGCGTTTTCTTAGTATTGCCAATCTTGGGTATTATAGCAGTTTTTGAAAAGAAATCCTTAAAATATGTAGCAATTAATGCAAGTTATTGGATTGTAACACTCGCAATTATGGGTGGTATTGTTTGTAAATATGCCATGTAAATTTAAGTATTACAAACAATAAAAATGCCGCAAAAAGCGGCATTTTTATATGATATTATTTTAGTTTTAATAACCTACTTTGTCTCGCACACGTTGTAAAACATCATTGGCAACAAGTTTTGCTTTTTCAGCACCAATGCGCAGAGCTTCATCAATTTCATGTTTATTTTCCATATAATGATGATATTTTGTTCTCACATCAGCAAATTTATCAATAATTAATTCGTACAGGGCTTGTTTTGCATGGCCATAACCATAATTTCCACCTTCGTAATTTGCTCTCATTGTTGCAATTTGTACATCAGAAGCTAGCAATTTATACAAAGCAAAAACATTATCTGTATCTGGGTTTTTTGGTTCTTCCAAACCTTTACTATCCGTTTTAATACTCATTATTTGTTTTCTTAACTTTTTATCAGCTAAAAAAATATTGATGATATTATTTCGAGATTTACTCATTTTTTCACCGTCAATTCCTGGAACTAATTTGGTATGTTCTTGAATTTTTGCTTGAGGTTCAATCAAAGTTTCCCCAACAAGATTATTTAATCTATTTGCAACATCACGTGTCATTTCTAAATGCTGTAATTGATCTTTCCCTACAGGAACAATTTCTGCATCATACAATAAAATATCTGCGGCCATCAACATTGGGTAGGTAAATAAACCAGAATTTACATCTGCCAAACGATCTGCTTTGTCTTTAAAACTATGTGCTAAAGTTAATCGCTGGTATGGAAAAAAACAGCTTAAATACCAAGATAATTCTGTTACTTGCGGAACATCACTTTGTCTGTAAAACACAGTTTTATTAATATCTAAACCACAAGCTAACCAAGTAGCTGCAGTACTATAGGTGTTTTCTCTAAGTTGATTTCCGTCTTTAATTTGGGTTAAAGAATGCATATCTGCAATAAATAAAAAGGCTTCATTTTCAGGGGTGTTTGCCATTTCAATGGCTGGCAAAATTGCGCCTAATAAATTCCCTAAATGTGGTGTACCTGTACTTTGAACGCCTGTTAAAACTCTAGACATATTATAATTTTTTTTAGTATCAATCAGATATAAAATCCATCTGAGATGGCAAAAATAAGGTTTTGAATTATAAAATCTATCAAACAAAAGAAATTAGTATTTTAGCCACTTATGAAAATTCTAAAAATACCTTTTTTGCTTATTTGGCGCATTTGGTTTTACCTTTTAATCATTGTTACCATTCTTATCATGGTTCCTTTTTTATTGATTTTAACAGCTAAAGAAAAATATTATCCTGCATTTTGGAAAATGGTTAGAGTTTGGGCTAAACTATTGATTTATGGAATGGGTTTTCGATTAAACATTCAAAAAGATCAAGAGCTAGAACGCGATAAAAGTTATATGTTTTGTCCAAATCATGCTTCGTTAATGGATCCATTTGTACTAATTGCCTTGAGCAAAAACCCCATTGTTTTCGTTGGAAAACAAGAGTTTGTAAAGGTTCCGATTTTTGGTTTTTTTTATAAAAGAGTGGTGATTATGGTTGATAGAAGTAATCCTGAAAGCCGAAAACGGGTTTATGAAATGGCCAAAAAGAAATTACAAAACGGTACAAGTATGGCTATTTTTCCTGAAGGATTAGTGCCAACTGAAAACGTAATTTTAGCACCATTTAAAAATGGCGCATTTAGTTTGGCAATTGAATTTGGAATACCAATTGTACCACAGGTGTATTACGATTGCAAACGTTTTTTTTCTTGGGATTTTTTTAAAGGCAGACCAGGCGTTTTTAGAATTAAACAGCATAAATTTATTGAAACTAAAGGTTTGAATATTGAAGATAAAGAGGCGTTAAAACAACAAACGTTTAATATAATTTACAACGATTTGGTTAATGATAAAATGTATATGAAAGACACAAACAGACCTAATAATGAGCGCGAGTTTAAATCACCCATATAGTAAAAAAGAAGAGCAATTAAATATAATTTCTCATGGATTAGGATTGGTTTTAAGTACCATAGCCTTTCCATTTTTAACTCTAAAAGCTTTTGAATTTCAAGGCTTTTGGAAACCAGTAAGTTTTGTGATTTACGGATTAAGTATGATTATTTTATATGCTGCTTCTACTTTTTATCATGCAGCAAAAAATCCGAAGAAAAGAAGAAGACTTAATATTTTTGATCATGCAGCAATTTACGTATTAATTGCAGGCAGTTATTCACCCTTTTGTTTGGTAGGTTTAGATTCTAGTTTAGGGTGGTATATGTTTTTGTTTGTGTGGCTTTTTGCTTTAACAGGTATTATTTTAAAACTTTTTTTTACAGGTAGGTTTAACAAGCTATCTACAGCAATGTATTTATTAATGGGTTGGCAAGTTATGTTTTTTATAAAACCACTAATGGCTAGTTTATCAACAGAAGGTTTTCAATATTTAGTAGCAGGAGGGGTTTTTTATTCAGTGGGTGCGATTTTGTACTCCATCAAAAAAATACCTTATAACCACGCTATTTTTCATGTGTTTGTTTTGTTGGGTAGTTTAAGTCACTTTTTGGCGATTTACAATTTGTAAAATTACCAGTTTTTAAAAGGGATTTTGCTTAAACTCGAATTGTAATATTTTTTGTTGCCAGTAACTTCTTTACCTAACCAAGTTGGTTTTTCGAAGTTTTCATCTTCCGAAGTTAGTTCTATTTCAGCAATAATTAAACCATTATTATCGCCATAAAATTCATCAACTTCATAAGTATGCTTTCCTTTTTTTACTAAAAAACGAGTTTTATCAATAATTGAAGGTTCACAAAGTAAGAGTAATTGTTCAGCCTCATTTATGTCAATTTCTTTTTCCCACTCAAAACGAGTAGTTCCAGAAGTATTAGAGTTTCCTTTTACAGTTATAAAAGCCAAATCATCAGCAATTCTAATTCTAACAGTTCGGTTTTTATCAGAATTCAGGTAACCTTGTTTTATTTTTTTTTGGAGGTAAGCTTCTTGCTTATAGTCTTTACTTTTTAATAAAAATTTTCTTTCAATTTCTAAAGCCATAAAAATAGTCGATTTTTTGTACTAATATAACTGATTTTATCGTTTGTTTACAATAATTAAATATCTTTGATAATATAAGTAGTTTTATGAAAAAAGTTATTTTTCTTTTTCTCTTTTGTGTAAATTCGATACTATTTTCACAAGTTGATTATAGCGATTCGTGGCAAGATTTTTATTCATACAATAATGTAAAAGACTTTGTAAAAGTAGGCGATATTATTTATGCTTTGGTAGATAATGCTGTATTTACTTTTGATGAAAACACATCTGAAATTCAAAAATTTTCATCAATTCAGGGTTTATCTGGCGAAACGACTTCTGCAATGTATTATAGTGTGGATTTTGACAGGTTAGTAATTGGGTATGAAAATGGTTTGATTGAAGTTATTGACGAAAATGGTGCAATTACCATTTCATCAGATGTTGTAAATTTCAATCAATCTGGTAATAAAAGAATCAATCATATTGCTGGTTTTGGCAACACCTTATATTTGTCTACACCCTTTGCTATCGTTGAATATGATATCGAAAAATTAGAATTTGGAGATACTTTTTTTATCGGCAATGGGTCAACATCACTCATTATTAATAAAACATTAATTGCCAATAATACCATTTACGCAGTTACAGAAGATGGTATTTTTACAGCAAACGTTACAAGCAATTTGCTGATAGATTTTAACAATTGGCAACAAACGTTTTCAGCACGTAATTTTACAAATATAGTGCAATTTAACAATCAAATTTATATTTCAGAAGGTCGCAATTTATTTGAGTTGAATGCAGGTACTTTATCTTTGGTGAACAATTTTTCCGAAAATATTATCAATGTAAATGCGTCATCATCTCATCTATCCATAACATTACAAAAAAGTAGCATTGTTTTAGATGCAGCATTGAATGAAGTAACTACTTTAGAAAGCACAACAGATTTTGATTATACATTATCAAATTCACTTGTTTTAGACAACACCTTTTATTTGGCAACAAAAGAATTCGGTATTTTAACCTCAAACATCAATCAATTTAATAGCTATACAGAGATTCATCCTGAGGGACCTTTGTCAAATGGAGTTTTTTCAATTGATGTTTTAAATAATAATCTTTGGGTGGTTTATGGTGGATATAGCCCCACATATGCACCAAATTTTAACAAACAAGGGTTTAGCCAGTTCAATGGAGTAAATTGGATCAATACACAGTACAATCCGGATATTCCTGTTACAGATTTAAGTGATATTTCTATTGATCCCAATGATGAAAATAGAGTGTTTTTAGGATCATTTGGTACAACCAATCAATTTGAAAGCTTTGCAACAGGCGGTTTGGCTGTTGTAGAAAATAACGAAATTACAGCATTTTACAACCAACAAAATAGCCCTTTAGATGATATTGATACAAGACCTTCTTTTATCTCAATACGAGTTCCAAGCACTGTTTTTGATAATCAAGGTAACTTATGGGTAACTAATGTAGGGGTACAAGAAGAGTTGAAAAAGTTATCGCCATCTAACCAATGGACTAGCTACGATTTATCATCTATAAAAGCGAATGATGTTATAGGTTTAACAGAAATTATTGTTGATAAACTTGGCAACAAGTGGATTGGCACAAGAAGAAATGGGGTATACGCTTTTAATGAAAACGGTAATAGAAAAAGAGCCTTATCAACCCTACCTAATGTAGGAAATTTGCCAAATTTAAATGTATTAACCTTAGCTGCAGATAACAGTAATAGAATTTGGATAGGCACCAGAACAGGTATGGTAGTTTTTAGAAATGCTTCCAATATTTTTGATGCTCAAGTTTTAAATGCTGAGCCAGTTATTATTGAAGAAAATGGTGTAGGGGAAAGGTTGTTAGGCGATCAAACAATAAATACCATTGTTGTAGATGGGGCAGATAATAAATGGTTTGGTACAGACAGTGGTGGTGTTTTGTACACCAATCCTTCAGGGCAAACAACTTTAGCAAAATTTAGTACAGAAAATTCTCCTTTACCATCTAATAAAATTTTAAAAATTCGAGTAGATGATATTAATGGTAAAGTGTATTTTGCTACAGATAAAGGTATTGTAGTATACAATAGTAATGTGGCACCTTTTGGAGAAGTTTTGGGTGATGTTTATGCATATCCAAACCCTGCTTTAAAAAACCATGCAACCATTACAATTGATGGTAGAAATGGCACACATTTACCACAAGGCACCAATGTAAAGATTTTAGATGTTGCAGGTAATTTAGTTTATGAAACTAATGTTATAGAAGGGCAAGAACTACAAGGAGGAAAAGTAGTTTGGAATAAAAAGAACTTGGCAGGTAATAAAGTGGCATCTGGTGTGTACATTGTATTAATGACTAATGAAGATGCTTCAGAAACTGCCACAGTTAAAATTGCAATTGTAAATTAATGGCAATTGTAACCACAAAAGCCATTGTGTTAAGTGCGCTAAAATATGGTGATACGAGTTTAATTGTAAAATGCTACACAGAAGATGAAGGTATAAAAAGCTATATGATAAGAGGGGTTTTAAAGCCTAAAAAAAAGGGAATTAAAGCTGCTTATTTTCAACCTTTAACACAATTAAAAATTGTAGCAAACCACAATACTAAAAACACCCTAAATTCAATAAAAGAAGTTCAAGTAATACATCCATATAAAACAATTCATGCAGATATCGTAAAGCAATCTGTAGTGTTTTTCTTGTCGGAAGTTTTGGCAAATTCCATTCAAGAAGAAGAGCAAAATAAAACCCTGTATAGTTACTTAGAAACTGCTTTTACTTGGTTAGATGTTCATGATAAAATTGCAAATTTTCACCTTCTTTTTTTATTAAATCTTACAGGTTTTTTGGGTTTTTATCCAGAGATGTCTCAACAGAACAAGGCAGGTTTTAATTTGTTAGAAGGTGTTTTCTCTGATGATATACAAGATAAAAATGTTATTCACCACAACAATTTTTATCAATTTAAAAAGCTGTTAGGCATAAATTTTGATGATATAGAAAATGTGTCTTATAGTAAGGATGAAAGACAATTGGTTTTACAAACCATAATTCAGTATTTTAAGTTACATTTGGGCAGTTTTAGAACACCAAAATCCTTGCAAGTTTTAGAAACCGTTTTTAGTTGATGATGAAGTATTTATGTTTTGTGTTTTGCTTTTTAGTAAGTAGTATTTCTTTTGCCCAAAAAGTAAAAGTTTTAGATAAAGAAACTGGTAAAGTAGTTAAAAATGTAACTGTTTTTAACGAAGCGAATAGCATAAGTTTAACAACCGATGATTTTGGGATTACAGACATTTCATCGATTAAAGAAAATGAAATTATCTTTTTCTCTCATTTATCGTATGCTGTTTTTAGAGTAAAAAAATCAACATTAAGAAAACGAAAATTTACAGTTTACTTAACAAAACAGTCTGAAGAATTGGATGAAATTGTTATTTCATCATTCAAAAAAGCAGAAAAGGCAAAACGAATTGCAGAACAAATAGCAGTACTTTCTCAACAAGATATTCAAAAGGTATCACCTCAAACTTCGGCAGATTTGTTGGCAACGATTCCTGGTATTAAAGTACAGAAATCGCAGTTTGGTGGTGGTAGTCCTGTAATACGTGGAATGGAATCTAACAGAGTGTTGTTAGTGGTTGATGGAGTGCGAATGAACAATGCGATTTACAGAAAAGGGCACTTACAAAACGCCATTACGCTATCACCAAATTTGCTAGATAAAACAGAGGTGGTTTTTGGACCTTCGTCTGTAATTTATGGTTCAGATGCTTTGGGTGGTGTAATTCATTATTACACAAAAACACCTAAGCTATCAGAAAAATCAAAAATCACAAGTCAATTTTTTTCGAGATTTTCTAGTGTAAATCAAGAAATTACAAATACGGTTTCAGCGGAAATAAGTCATAAAAACTGGGCATCTTTTACAAGTGTTTCTCATTCAGATTTTGGCGATTTAAAGGCTGGAGAAAACAGAAATCATGGTTTTTTAAATTGGGGAAAAGTTTTCTATTTTTCAGAAAATGAAAATGGTAATTATGCTGAGAATCCAACATTAAATTCTGATCCTAATTTGTTAAGAAACACAGGCTTTAAGCAAACAGATGTGTTGCAAAAATTCTTTGTGCCTTTGTCTAAAAACACAGATTTAAAAATTAATTTACAATATTCTACTTCTTCAGATATTCCTAGATTTGATCGGTTAACCGAACTTAAAGATATCACAGATACATCTTCCTTAAAATTTGCAGAATGGTATTATGGACCTCAAAACCGATTGTTAATTTCATCGCAAGTGTTAATCAATCCTAATAAAAACTGGTTAGAAAGTGGTGCAATTACTGCTGCTTATCAAAATATTGAGGAAAGTAGAATTCAAAGAAAGTTTGGCAGTTTAGATAGAAGTTACAGAGAAGAAACTGTTGATGTTTTTAGTGTTAATGGAGATTTTTCTGTGCCTGTAACCGAAGATAAAACAAGGGTTTTATCGTATGGTTTTGAGTTTGCTTATAATAATGTAACATCAAATTCTTACGGAAAAACGTTAGATATTGTTGATGATAAAATTACGGGTTTTGCTGATGATTTTAAAGTGCAATCTCGATATCCTGATGGAGGTAGTAATTTTTTAACTTCTGCTGCTTATTTAGGATACAGACAAGATTTAAGCAGTAAATCTACCTTAAATACAGGAATGCGTTTTACAAATACCAATAAAAATGCTACGTGGGTAGATGATACTTTTTTAACCTTCGAAAACAAAACGTTAAGTAAAAACAATTCTGCTGTAACTGCCACTTTAGGGTATGTTTATAAGCCAAACAGAAATTGGCAATTGAATAGCGTATTATCATCTGGATTTCGATCTCCAAATATCGATGATGTAGGCAGAGTTCGTGAAAAAGCGGGTAATGTTACCATACCCAATATTAATGTAGACCCTGAGTTTGCCTACAATGCAGAAATAGGAATTTTAAAGTATTTAAATAAAAGAAGATTTAGAATTGCAGCTAACGTATATTACACATTGTTAGATAATTATATACAAAGAGATTTTGTGTACAATGCAGATGGTAGTATTTTACAAGTGGCTTTTGATGGTGAATTTGGCAATGCTGTGAACAATCAAAACAAAGGGAATGCATACATTTTTGGATATACTTTAAATTATTTGGGTAAAGTTTCTAAAACCATAAATACCTCAGGTTTTATTACCTATTCCAAAGGTAGAACTTATGATACTAAAGAGCCAATGTCGTCAATTCCACCATTATTTGGTCAGTTTCAAATTAATTATCAAAAAGATAAAATTGCTTTGGGTGCAGATTTTCGGTTTAATAGTAAAAAAGACATCGAAGATTTTAACTTTACAGAAGGTATTGATAATCATGATTTAACCCCAATAGTAAACGCAAGTGCTACCAACGATGTTGATAAATTTTACGGTTCTCCAAGTTGGATGACTCTTGGCGTAAATGGTAGTTACGAGGTTAGTGATAACTTTTCTGTACAAGCAAGACTCGATAACATGTTTGATGAACATTACATAGAATTTGCTTCTGGGGTTTCTTCTCCAGGTAGAAATTTATCGGTTTCTTTTATGGCTAATTTTTAGTTTAAAATAAAATTTTAATTTTGATAAAGAAAAGAGTATTTTTAATCACTAAGATCTCTATTGTTTTCGCTTGCCTTCATCTGTAAAATTATCATTTATGGAGCGCTCAGTTTTAATGATACTTACCAAAATTGATAATGCAACTAAAACCATAGGTTCCCAACTTAAAGCTACTTTTGTAATTGATGCCAATAACAAGGCCGCTAAAAGAGAAAAACCACTATATTTTAAAAATGCTTGATTAAAATTTGAGTTTGCAAAATTCCAAATTTCTTGATTTTGCATTGCTTTTGGTGTTCTGTAACCATAAATATTATTTACTTTTTTGGGCGGGAATTTCCAAAAAATAATACTGATTAAAAACAATACACCATTTGTGGTTAGTACATAAGTAAAAGAATCCATAATAATCTATTTTTTAATTTTGTAAATGGTTTAAGGTCTACTTTTTAATAGGGCGCATTAATCCTTCTTGCGCAAAAGAAGCAATTAATTTTCCATCTCTGGTAAAAATATTACCTCTACATAAACCTCTTGCTCCATAAGTGTTTGGTGATTCTGCTGAAAACAACATCCAATCATTAAAATCAAAATCTCTAAAAAACCACATAGAATGGTCTAAACTTGCAGTCATGGTATTGCCAAAATTATAATCTTTCGCATTCGGATTAAAAGCAGCATTTAATACATTGTAATCTGAAATATAGGTTAAGATTTGATGTTTCAAAGCCATGTTCATATTCGGAATATCACCTTTTAATTTAAACCAAATATCCTCTTTTGCTGGTCTGTTTTCAGGTTCTAAAGGGTTGGGTATATGAACAGGTTTAAAGTCAATGGGCCTTTCAATACTTAAAAAAGATTTAATTCCTTTTGGCAAAAAATCACCAAATTTACGTACCATATCATCCCAACTTAGCAGTTCTTCTGGTTGTTTTATTGCTGTATTGATTTCTACTTGATGTTCAAAACCTTCTTCTTTTTTATGAAAAGAGGCAGCCAAAATAAAAATGGTTTTTCCTTTTTGAGAAGCTGTAACACGTCTTGTAGAAAAACTACCTCCATTTCGCATTTCAGAAACTTCATACCTAATGGGTATTGTTAAATCTCCAGCTTCTAAAAAATAAGCGTGTAAAGAATGTAAAAAACGATGTTCTTGAATGGTTCTGTAGGCTGCATTTACAGATTGTGCTAAAACTTGTCCGCCAAAAACAATAGCACTTCCAATTGTTACACTTTCTCCAGAAAACACATTTCTATCTAATGGTTTTAAGTCTAATAAATCAATTAATGCTTTGGTAGTTTTCATTGAGGTTTATTTTTTTGAAAGGAAATTTTTGCTGAAAAGGAGTAGGTTGTACGCCTTGTAAAAATAACTTTAAAATTCTGTTTGTAATTCTTTTTTTATGTCTAAGATATATGGTTAAATCATTTGGTTCTGCACCAACTGAGCTTTTAATTTCGCTTGCTGTTCTTCCAAAGTTAATAATATTTACCTTTTTTTGTATGGCAATTTGCACATAATCATAAAGCATTCTTTGGTAAATTGCGTGTGTCTTATTGTACTTATAGTCAATACCAACAAAATGCGCATCCAAAGCATTATGGTTAATGATGCCCGATAAAAAACCAACAATTTTGTCATTTAACCAATATGTTTTTAAAATATAATTATCACCAAAATTCGCCTTAAAATCTATATAGGTTTGTAAGTTAAAATCGGCTAAATTAAAGGAGGCATTTGTAGCTACTTTTTGATACAACTGCGTCATTTTTGGCAAGTGTTGGTTAATGTTATTTAAGGTTACAGTTTCTATTTTTAAAGCACCACTTAATTGTAATGCTTTTTTAGCTTTTACACGAAATTTGGTTTTCATAGCAGCTAAATAATCCTCAAAATTTTGCCAATTATCATTTAAATGTAAAATCATGTTCGGTTCAACAGAAAAAGGATGGTAACCATAATTTTTCAATTCATCAGTAATTAAAAGAGATTCGTTTTCAAAATCCTTTAAAAGAAAAGCATCAATTTTTAATTTATTATCAGCAGTAGTTAATTGTAAAATTGCCTTTGCTAAATCTTTAATTACACTTTTCTTATCTTCGGTTTGATTAATGAAAATACCATGCTCACCACTAACAAAAGTATTTCCACTAATTAAGATTTTTAATGGCTTTTTGTTGGGGATGATGTGTAGTTTTCTTCCAATTTCTTTTACTTTTTTAGTAAAAGATTCTAAATTGTTTTGAATAGCTTCTAAATTAAAATTGATAATTTGTATAGATGTAAAAGCTTTTGGTTTTAAATTTTCATCAACTAAAATGATGTATTTAAAGTTTATGTTTGGATGGTTTTTTTCTATAGATTTTAAAAAATTTCTATGCAAGTAAATGTTGTTTTCACAATCTAAATGAGTCCAAATTTCATTAGAAATCTCATCAACAGATGAAAAAAAAAGTGCGGTATTGCTCTTGTTACAAAAATTCAAGTATCTTCTATAAATGCTTTTTCATTGCAAATATACAACTCGTAGAATTAACAATTTTTAAATTTTAGCATCTTAATAAGCTATTTATAACTTTTCTTTAACAAACTAATACTTGGTATAAAGTTTATTGACAAATGGAAAAAGTATCTTTGCAAAATTATAAAAATGATTATTTCATTTACACCAACCAACTAATTATGAGAAATATAATTCTAGCAATTCTAGGGGTATTATTGATTGCAGGTGCAATTTTTTTAGGAAATTACTTTATTGAAAAAAACCAAAAACCAAAACCTAAATTTAAGAAAACCATAAAAACTGTTTTTGTAGAAAATGTTGAAAATAAAGAAATTCCGATTGTTTTAAATGCCAAAGGAAATTTAGTTGCTCAGCATAAAATAGATGTTTTTTCTGAAGTTCAAGGTATATTAAATTTTTCTAAAAAAGCCTTTAAACCAGGTACACAATATTATAAAGGAGAGACATTATTGAGTGTAAATAGTGAAGAGTTTTTAGCGAGCCTAAAATCTCAAAAAAGTAACTTGTACAACTTAATTACATCAATTTTACCAGATATTCGTTTAGATTTTAAATCTGAATTTAGCAAATGGGAAAAGTATTTAAAAGATTTTAAAATTGATAAAACTACCCCTAAACTCCCAGAATTTTCTTCAGATAAAGAAAAGTTTTTTATCTCTGGTCGTGGCATTTTAACAGCGTATTATAATGTTAAAAATTTAGAGGTGCGTTTCTCTAAACATATTATTAGAGCACCATTTACTGGCGTTTTAACAGAGGCTTTGGTTACTCCTGGAACTTTAGTAAGAGCTGGACAAAAATTAGGCGAATTTATAGATACTAGTGTGTACGAGTTAGCGGTTTCTATTAACGCAGAATTTGCAAATTTATTAAAAGTAGGGAATTCAGTTGAATTATCGAATCTAAATAAAACTAAGGTTTATCAAGGAAAAGTGATTAGAGTTAATGGTAAAATAGATCAGATTTCTCAAACAATAAACGCTTACATTGAAGTTAAACACCCCGATTTAAAAGAAGGTATGTTTTTAGAAGCCAATTTGATTGCAAAGTCTGAGAGTGATGCTATAGAAATTTCAAGAAAATTATTGGTAGATAATACAGCAGTTTATACGGTTAAGAATGATAGTATTTTAACGTTAAAGAATATCAAACCCGTATATTTTGGGGCTGAAAATGTTGTTATTAAAGGCTTAAAAAATAATGATGTTATTTTAACGCAAGCTTTACCTGGTGCTTTTAATGGCATGGTTGTAAAAATCAACAAAACAAAATAAGATGAAAAAAATAATTAGTTATTTCATCAAATTTCCTGTGGCTGTAAATGTTGTAATTATTGCATTTATTGTTTTTGGAGCTGTTGGTGCGTTCAGCATGAAATCTTCCTTTTTTCCATTGGTAGATTCTCAATTAATTCAAATCAGTTTGGTTTATCCTGGAGCTTCACCAGCAGAAATGGAAGAGGGAGTTGTACTTAAAATTGAAGATAATTTAAAAGGAATTGTAGGTGTAGAAAGAGTAACTTCGGTTTCTAGAGAAAACTCAGCATCAGTAAGTATAGAAGTAGAAAAAGGTAAAAATATTGATGTTGTACTTTCTGATGTTAAAAATGCAGTAGACCGTGTGCCTTCTTTTCCATCTGGTATGGAACCTCCTGTAATTGCTAAAGTAGAAAGCATAAGGCCTACCATTAGTTTTTCTGTTAGCGGCCAAAATGTTTCTTTAAAAGCTTTAAAGCAATATGCAAGAAATATTGAGAATGATATTCGAGGAATTGATGGAATTTCGCAAGTAGTTTTATCAGGTTTTCCTGAAGAAGAAATAGAAATTGCTGTTCGTGAAAACGATTTAAGAGCTTATCAATTATCGTTTACAGAGGTTGCAAATGCAGTTCGAAATTCTAATATTTTAATTACTGGTGGAAACATAAAAACGGCAGAGGAAGATTATTTAATTAGAGCTAGAAATCGTTTTTATTATGGAGTTGAATTGCAAAATATTATTGTTAGAACTCAAGAAAACGGAACAATTATTCGCTTAAAAGATATTGCAGAGGTTAAAGATACGTGGTCAGAAACCCCAGATCGATTATTTTTTAATGGCAACTTAGCCATCGATATTACTGTGAGCAATACCAATAACGAAGATTTAATTTCATCTGCAGATAAAATTAAAGATTACATTTATGAGTACAATCAAAAACAGCAAAATATTCAATTAGCGGTTACTAGCGATCGAAGTACAACATTAAATGGTAGAACGAAACTATTAATTGAAAACGGAATTGTTGGTATTCTTTTAGTGCTTTTCTTTTTAGCGCTGTTTTTAAATTTACGATTGGCAATTTGGGTTGCTTTTGGTTTACCTATTGCATTTTTAGGAATGTTTATGTTTGCAGCTCAATTTAATGTTACTATAAATGTATTGTCCTTATTTGGGATGATTATTGTAATTGGTATTTTGGTGGATGATGGTATTGTTATTGGAGAAAATATTTATCATCATTATTACGATTTAGGCAAAACTAAAATACAGGCAGCTGTTGATGGAACCATGGAGGTTATACCACCCATTATATCAGCAATTTTAACCACAATTATAGCCTTTTCTACTTTCTTTTTTGTAGATGGTAGAATAGGAAGTTTCTTTGGTGAAGTGTCTACAATTGTACTGTTAACCTTATCGGTTTCTTTAATTGAAGCCTTAATTATTTTACCTGCACATATTGCACATTCTAAAGCTTTAGATAGAAAACGCTTAGAAAACGGCGAAGTACAATATAAAGGTATTGATGGTTTTTTTAAGAGAATTAACAAAGCTGCAGATGCAGGTTTGTCTAAATTTAGAGATACGTATTATGTGCCTTTTTTACGCTTTTCGTTAAACCATAAAATCTTTTCTTTTTGTGTACCTGTAGCGATTTTAATTTTTAGTTTTATGGCTATTGGTGGAGGAGTAGTGAGAACTTCTTTTTTTCCAAGAATAGCTAGTGATCGTGTTCAAATTAATTTAACGATGCCACAAGGTACCAATGAATTTATCACAGATTCTATTATCTCATCTATAGAAGAAAAAGTTTGGTTGGTAAACGATGAGTACACTAAAAAGCAAACAGGTAACCTTCAGGTTGTAGAAAACGTGATTAAAAGAGTTGGTCCAGGAAGTGCAAATGCAACCTTAACTGTAAATCTTTTACCTGGTGAAGCACGTGATTTTTCATCACCAGAAATAACAAATGCTATTACAGAAAAAGTAGGAAAAGTATATGGTGTAGAAAGTTTAACGTTTGGTTCTGGAGGTAATTTTGGTGGCAGTCCAGTGGCTATTTCTTTGTTGGGAAATAATATTGACGAACTAAAAGCGGTAAAACAAGAACTTAAAGAAAACTTAGAAAACAACCCATTATTAAAAGATGTTGCTGACAACGATCCTGCAGGGATTAAAGAAGTACGCATAAAATTAAAAGATAATGCATATCTATTAGGATTAACTTTGCAATCTGTAATGCAGCAAGTTCGTTATGGTTTCTTCGGATTTCAAGCGCAACGTTTTCAACGTGGGCAAGATGAAATTAAAGTTTGGGTTCGTTATGATAGAAAAGATAGATCATCCATTAAAGATTTAGATGATATGCGAATTATTGCACCAAATGGCACTAGAATTCCGTTTTCTGAAATCGCCAATTATACGATTGAAAGAGGTGATATTGCTATCAATCACTTAGAAGGTCAACGCGAAATACAAATTACTGCAGATTTAAAAGAACTAAAAGGAAGTGCAACAGAAATTTTAGAAGATATAAAAACGAATGTGATGCCAGAAATTTTATCCAAACATTCAACAGTTAGACCTGTCTATGATGGTCAAAATAGGGAAAGAAATAAAACCAATGATTCAGTAGATAAAATCAAGTGGTTAATTTTAGGATTAATTTACATTGTTATTGCATTCACATTCCGTTCGTATTCACAGCCGTTATTATTGATTATTATGATTCCTTTTAGTATGATTGGCGTAGTTTGGGGGCACTTTATTCACGATTTTGCTATTGGTATTTTATCCTTTTTAGGGATTATTGCTTTAATAGGGATTATGGTAAATGATGGTTTGGTATTAATTGGTAAATTCAATAACTACTTAAAAGAAGGTATGAAATATGATGATGCTTTAATCGCAGCTGGTCAATCTCGTTTTAGAGCTATTTTCTTAACTTCATTAACCACAGTTGCAGGCTTAGCACCCTTAATTTTTGAGAAAAGTAGGCAAGCGCAATTTTTAATTCCTATGGCAATTTCCATTGCATATGGTATTGCTATTGCTACAATTTTAACCTTAGTAATGTTGCCTTTGTTATTGTCAACTTCCAATTGGTTTAAGGTAAAAATTAAGTGGTTAATAACAGGAGAACAAATTACCAAAGAAGAGGTAGAAAGAGCTGTAATCGATGCTAAATATGATGAAAATGAAATTTAATAAACTTACTTTTTTAGTCCTTTTTTTGTTGACGCTACATAGTTTTTCTCAAGAAATTCTTACCAAAAAAGAAGCTTTAGAAATTACTTTAAAAAATAATTTTGGGGTTAAAATAGCCAACAATAATGTAGAGGTTGCTAAAAATAATTCTAGTATTTTAAATACAGGTTTTTTACCAACTGCATCTGTAATTTCGGGTGCAAATTATAGCAGAAATAACCAAAGTTTAACGTTTACAGATCGAAACACAGGTGGTGATTCTCAAATATCAGGAAGTGGTATTGTATCAAAAAACTACACCACAGCATTGGGTGTTAATTATACAATTTTTGATGGTTTAGGTAGAAAATACAACTATCAGCAATTAAAAGAAACCTATAATTTAACAGAGCTACAAGCAAGAGCAACTATAGAAAATACGTACTTACAATTGTTCACCACTTATTTTCAAATTGCACGTTTATCAGAGAATGAGAAAAATTTAAAAGAAGCTTTGTCAATCTCAAAAAGACGATTAAAAAGAGCAAAATATACATATGATTATGGTCAATCTACAAAATTAGAATATTTAAATGCGCAAGTTGATGTAAATAACGATAGCATTACCTATATCACTGCAAAGCAACAATTAAGTAATGCAAAAAGAGGTTTAAATATTATTTTAGGTATTGAAAAGGAAACCAATTATGCTGTTGAAACTGAGGTAGATTACAACACTATGCTAAACTATGACGATTTAGAGGTCAAAACGATTTCTAATAATTCACTCCTAAAACAAAACGAAAAAAATATTGCCATTAGTGAGTTCAATATAAAAGTAAATAAAGCCAATTATTTTCCAACATTAAGTTTTAACGCTTCTTATGGTTTTAATAGAACCGAAAATGAAAATTTAATCAACCCATTTGGGGCAAAACTCATTACTTCTGATGGATTAAACACCGGTTTAAATTTAACTTGGAATGTTTTTGATGGTGGTGCTAGAAAAACAAGAGTTGCTAATGCAAAAATTGCCTTAGATAATCAAGAAATTGCTTTAGAACAGCAAAAGGTTAGCATTAAAAACAACTTAAAAAACACTTGGGAAAATTACAAAAACCAACTTTTTATCTTAAAAGCTCAAGAGCAAAATGTGTTGAGTAATCAAAATAATTTTGATAGAACTCAAGAACGTTTTAAGCTAGGGCAAATTACATCAGTAGAGTTTAGGCAAGCACAAATTAACTTAATTAATGCAAAAACAGCCTTAAACAACGCAAAATTTGATGCCAAATTAATCGAATTACAATTACTACAATTAAGTGGAGATATTTTAAATGTCAAGCTATAAAGATTGACTTTTATCATAAAATAGCATTTTTAAACCTATTACATTTACAATCTAATTGTAAAAAATATGAAGTTTTTAAATGTACCCTTAGTTTCTTGGGCAAATGGCACAGTTATGATTGGTGTTTTTGCCTTAGTTGTTGTTGGCTTAATAGCAGCAGTTTACTTATTGATGAATAGCGATAAAAAGTCTTCAAAATAAACAGAGTTCAATTGTTTTTATAATCCAAATGAAAATTTGGATGCTTTTTTTTGTCTTAATTTCTAGCTTTTTTGCGTAAATTTATAGGCTAAATTTTGATTATAATGAATGCAGATTTGTCTACTAATTTTGCTTACTTATTCGAAGAAGAGTTACTCAAAGAAATTAACAATCTTGGTGTTCCCAAAAAATTCAAAGCAGATACTGTTATTATCGAATTAGAAGATTTTATAAAGTCTATGCCACTATTACTTTCGGGTGCAATAAAAATTCTAAGAGAAGATGAAAAAGGCGAAGAACTGGTTTTGTATTATTTAGAAAAAGGAGACACTTGTGCCATGACTTTATCATGTTGTATGGGACAAACAAAAAGTAAAATTAGAGCAGTTGCAGAAACAGATGTTTCTTTAATTTTATTACCAAAAGAAAAAATGACTGTTTGGTTAAGCAAATATAAATCTTGGCAATCATTTATTTTAGAAAGTTATCACAACAGGGTAGAAGAGCTTTTAGAAGCAATTGATACCATTGCATTTTTAAAGATGGAAGACCGTCTTTTTAAATATTTAAAAGACAAAGCTATGGTTATCCATAATGATGTTCTACAAGTTACTCACAAACAAATTTCAGAAGACTTACATACCTCTAGAGTTGTTGTTTCTAGGTTGCTAAAAAAGCTAGAAAACGAACAAAAAATAGCATTGCACAGAAACAGTATAAAAGTGTTGCAACTGTAACATAGGTTACAAATAATGTAAAGAAACTTAGGTATTTTTGAAATAAAATTATGAAGTACTTTACAATACTATTCGTTTTACTAGTTGCTTTTGGCTGTCAAAAAAAGCAAAATCCTTCTTATGCAAAAGCAAAATCTCAGGTTGATGTCAATCACCCAGGAAAAAAACTCATGGAAAACAAATGTTATGTTTGTCACAGTCCTTCTGCTTCGCATGATGACAGAATTGCACCTCCAATGATTGCCATTAAGAAGCATTATATTTCTTCAGAAACTACCAAAGAAGAGTTTATTGAATCGATACAAAATTTTGTAAAAAAACCAACGAAAGAAACTACAAAAATGAGAGGAGCTGTCAAAAGATTTGGGGTAATGCCCAAACAAGTTTTTGCAGCAGATGACATTAAAAAAATTGCTGAATACATGTTTGATAATGAAATTGAAGAACCAGAATGGTTTGAGTCTCACTTTAATGAAGAAAAAGGAAAGGGAAATGGAAAAGGAAATGGGAAAATGAAAGGAAAGCAAAACCACAAAATGGGTAAAAATTTACAAGATTTGCCTTATTCAGAAAGAGGTTTACAATATGCACTTTCTACAAAAGCAGTATTAGGGAAAAACTTAATGGGTAAAATTCAAAAAGAAGGCACTTTAGCAGCACTAAAATTTTGTAATGTAAAAGCATATCCTTTAACAGATAGCATGTCTGTTTATCACAATGCAACCATTAAAAGAGTTTCAGATAAACCTAGAAATCCTATTAATTTAGCAAATACCGTAGAAAATAAATACATTAAGATCTTTAAAGAATACCTTAAGTTAGGGAAAGATTCAGAGCCAATTGCGATAGAATCTTCAAAAACTGTAACAGTATACTATCCAATCAAAACCAATAGCATGTGTATACAATGTCATGGTAGTAAAACAACTGATATACAACCAAATGTTTTAGCGCAAATAGATAAGTTATATCCAAAAGATAAAGCAACTGGTTATACAGAAAATCAGGTAAGAGGCATTTGGAGTATAGCTTTTAACAAATAAAATAGTTCTTAGGCATGAGTAAATTTTCAGAAATCATCAATCAAGATAAACCTGTTTTAGTCGATTTTTTCGCAGAATGGTGTGGCCCTTGTAAAATGATGAGTCCAATTTTAAAAGAAGTAAAAGATGGTTTAGGAGATGAAGTATCAATTATAAAAATTGATGTTGATAAAAATCAACCTTTAGCTGCAAAATATCAAGTTAGAGGTGTACCTACATTAATTTTGTACAAATCTGGTCAACAAGTTTGGAGACAATCTGGTATGGTTCAGAAAAACGAATTAGTTTCTATTATTAATAAGTTTAGTTGATTATTATAATAGTTTAGTTAGTTGGCACCTGAATTAATTTTCAGGTGTTTTTTTAGGGTTAATACAATCTAAACTATAAAAACCTCCACAGTTAGTAGTTCTTTTTTTAGAAAATTGAGTAATTAAATACGCAGTTGTAATGAGGTTTCTCAATTCACATAAGTCTACACAAAGTTCAGAATAATCATACAAACGTTTGTTGTCTTCGTACAAAACGCGTAAACGTTTTTCTGCACGTTGTAAACGTTCATTAGAACGTACAATACCAACATAGTTGGTCATAATGGTTTTCACTTCATTTCTATCATGAGAAATTAAGACTTTTTCCATGTTTTTAATCACGCCACTATCATTCCAAGCAGGTACATTTTTAGGGAACTTTGCTTTTTTAAATTTTTTAGAAACATTTTTAAACGCATTATGTGCATAAACCAAACCTTCTAATAAAGAGTTAGAAGCTAATCTGTTTCCACCATGCAAACCAGTTCTGGTAACTTCTCCACATGCATAGAGTTTTTTGATTGAAGTTTTTGCTTTTTTGTTCACATTTACGCCACCACAAATGTAATGCGATGCTGGGACAACAGGAATATAATCTTTAGAAACATCAATATTTAAAGACAAACACTTTTTGGTGATATTAGGAAAATGTTCCTTAAATTTTTCCATATCTAAATGTGTACAATCTAAATAAAGATGAGGTTTTCCGCTTTTTTTAAGTTCGTTATCAATAGCTCTTGCAACAATATCTCTAGAGGCTAATTCTTCGCGTTCATCATAGTTGTGCATAAAGAAATTACCATTGTAATCTCTTAATTTTGCTCCAAAACCTCTTACTGCTTCAGAAATTAAAAAAGCAGGATATTCTCCTGGATTATATAATGCAGTTGGGTGAAATTGAATAAATTCCATTTCAGAAATTTCTGCTTTAGCTCTGTAGGCAATTCCAATTCCATCTCCAGTAGCAACTGTAGGATTTGTTGTAGTTTCATACACTTGTCCATTACCACCAGAAGCTAAAATGGTGAATTTACTAACGAAAGTCTTTACCTTATCTTCTTTAATATCTAAAACATAAGCCCCAAAACAAGAAACTTTAGAGTTTCTTTTGGTTTTTTTTTGTTGAACTTGATGCTCTGTAATCAAGTCAATTGCATAATGATACGTTAAAAAATCAATATTTGGTTGTGCATTTACTTTTGCTAATAAAGTACGTTCAATTTCTGCGCCAGTAATATCTGCATGATGTAAAATTCTGTTTTGAGAATGACCACCTTCACGTCCTAAATCATAATTTCCTTGCTCATTTTCATCAAATTGAGCTCCCCAATCAATGAGTTCTTGTAATCTTTTTGGGGCATCTTCTATAACCATTTTTACTACCTCTTCATCACACAAACCATCACCAGCAATTAGGGTGTCTTGTATATGTTGTTCAAAAGTATCTACAGTTTTATTATATACAGATGCAATGCCACCTTGAGCATATTTTGTGTTAGATTCGCTTTGTTCATCTTTAGTGATGATGGTAATCTTAGCATCGCTAAATTTTTTTGCGGTTTTTAAAGCAAAGGTTAATCCTGCAATACCAGAACCAATGACTAAAAAATCTGTTGAAAATGTTTTTTGGTCAGAAAGCATAGCGTTATTTAGAGATTTCTAACATTCTTTGAATAGGCACAATGGCTTTTTTACATAATTCAGCATCAACTTCAATATTAGGCAATTCGTGTTTTAAACACAGGTATAATTTTTTCAGCGTATTCATTTTCATATATGCACACTCACTACAAGCACAAGTATTATCTTCTTTTGCAGGAGCAGGAATAATTGTTTTATCTGGGTTTTCTTGCATCATTTGAAACAAAATACCAGCTTCAGTAGCAACAATAAATTTCTGTTTATCGCTATTTCTAACATGATTTAAAAGTCCTGATGTTGACCCAATATATTTGGCAACTTTTAACATATGCGCTTCGGATTCTGGGTGTGCAATCAATTCTGCATCTGGATGTTCTTTGTACAAATCAATCAATTTTTCCATAGAAAAAGCTTCGTGAACCATACAAGCTCCATCCCAAAGCAACATTTCTCTTCCTGTTTCTTTGTTCAAATAATCGCCTAAATTACGATCTGGAGCAAAAATTATAGGTTGATTTTTAGGAATAGCATCAATAATTTTTCTTGCGTTTGATGAAGTACAAACATAATCGCTCAATGCTTTAATTTCTGCTGAACAATTGATATAGGTTACTACAACATGATTTGGATGTTTAGCTTTAAAAGCAGAAAATTCTTCTGGCGGACAAGAATCTGCCAACGAGCAACCTGCCAATAAATCTGGTAACAAAACTTTTTTATAAGGATTTAAAATTTTAGCAGTTTCTGCCATAAAATGCACACCAGCAAATACAATTACATCTGCATCTGTTTTGGCAGCTTGTTGTGCCAAAGCTAAACTATCACCTACAAAGTCTGCAATTTCTTGAATCTCATCAATTTGATAATAATGCGCCAATAACACTGCATTTTTTTCTTTTTTTAATCGAAGAATTTCTTCAACATAATTAATGTTTGGAGTTTTGATATCTAAAAAACCTTTTTCATTCAGTTTTTCTTTAGCAGTGATTAAAGTTTCCATAAAAATTGTTTAATTTAGACTTGGTAGCAAATATAATGGCTATTTTGTTGGTAGGAAAATGATTAAAGTCATTGCTTTTAAATTATAACTATAATGCAAAAAATGTTGAATTTATCCGAAAATTTTTGGACAAATAAGTACGAAACAAACAAAATTGGTTGGGATTTAGGAGAAGTTTCTCCACCCTTAAAAGCTTATTTTGATCAATTAAAAAATAAAGACCTAAAAATATTGATTCCTGGTGGTGGAAATTCTTACGAAGCTGAGTATCTTTTTAACAACGGATTTAAAAATGTGTATGTAATAGATATCGCTAAACAACCTTTACAAAACATAAAATTAAGAGTTCCAGATTTTCCAGAAGCTCAATTAATTCATGCTAATTTTTTTGATTTAAACCAAGAGTTCGATTTGATTATCGAACAGACTTTTTTCTGTGCCATAAATCAAGAATTAAGACCAAAATATGCTGCAAAAATGAATGCTATTTTAAAACCAAAAGGGAAATTAGTAGGTGTACTTTTTGATGCCGTTTTAAATGAAGATCATCCACCTTTTGGTGGCAATAAAGAAGAGTATCTCAATTATTTTCAACCTTATTTTAAAAACATTCAAATGATACCTTGTTACAATTCTTTTCAAAACAGAAAAGGCATGGAGTTATTTGTTAAAATTGAGAAATAGCAAAAAAAAGGCTGTCCAAAAAGTACTAAATTTTGTCATTTTGAGCATTACTGAAATCAAAATATATTTTGATAGAAATTAGCGAGCGAAGCTAACAATGGAGCCGAAAAATCTATTCAACTAAATTTCAGTAATTTAGATTTCTCCATAAAGTCGAAATGACATGTTTAAAACACTTTTCAGACAGCCTCTTTTTATTTAAAAATTATACTGAAAAAAAGCAGTAAAATTTCTTCCTGGTTCAGTAATAGGAACCCTACCAAAATTAGCTTGATTGGTGAAACTAAAGTTTAAATGATTGTTATACGTTTTATCAAAAACATTAATCGCAGCAAAACCTAAATTGGCATTTTTAAAAGGCGCAAACCCAAAACGAACATCAACAGTTTGGTAACCTTCTGTTGTAGTTTCTCCAAAACTTGGTGCAATTTCATCTTGAGAACTTGTAATGTTATACTGCACATTTGCCCAGTATTTTTCTTTAGTTGTTCCTAAAATTAATCTTGCATTAAAAGGCGGAGTTAAAGGTAAAGATTCATCTAAATCTTTATTTTTTGCATATACATACGCCATTTCAGATTTAAAATAATAATCAGTTAAGATTGCGGTTTCAAAAGAAGCTTCAAAACCTGTTCTGTATGCGTTGTCTAAATTTTGAAACACTTTAGGGTTTACAGGTTGTGCAGTTGGCATAAATTTTCTGGTTTTTGTTGGGTCTACAATACCCACAATAAAGTTTTGCAAATCAGAATAATACACAGAAGCAGCATATTTAATACTGTTTTTGGTGTTTTTTGCCTTGAAACCAACCTCAAACTGATTATTCACTTCTGCTTTTAAATCTGGATTCCCAATATATTCATAAGGATCTTGATTAATGGTGAAGTGATTGATATAACGTTCAATCATATTTGCAGAACGAACTCCTCTACCAAAAGCAGCTTCTAAAGTAAAGTTTTTAGAAACCAATTTTTTTAGTGAAACTGTTCCGCTAACATTATTTTCTGTTCTTTTCTCTAAGTTATATAGCGCTGCAAAATCTGCTTCAGGATCTTTAATATCAGAAATTATTCTATCATATCTTACCCCAGCAGTTAACAAAGTGTTTTCTGTAAATAACCATTTTGCTTCTGTAAATAAACCAAAATCATTTACGTAAGAATCTTGCCAAACTTTATCGTTAAATTCTCTTGGAGTTGGTAACATGTTTCCGTTCATTGCCTTTACCAAACGCGTTCTTCCACCATCTCTAGCAATAAGCATCGCATCTACACCTGTAAAAATATCTACATTTTTAGAAGGTTGCCAATTCAGCTCTATTTTTCCACCCATTGTAGTCGCTTCTACTGCAGAAGCAGCTTCCATCATCATAAAAGATGGTCTGTTGGTATTCGTCATTAAATGATCTACATAACTATAATAGGCTTTGGCAGCAATGCTATTTATTTTTCCTGATAAATTAGTTTTTTTATAATCTAAAGAAGCAATAGTACTATTATCATATTCAGTATCCATAGGCAAACCAGCGTGCAAAACATCACGTCCAAAAGATTGTCTCCAATGAAATTGTAAACGCTCAAAATCGGTAAAATTATAACCCACATTTACACCAAAATCTGTGCTTAAAAAAGAAGAAGGTATTTCTGTACCATCACCATCTTTATAATTCCCAAAATCTCTGTATCCGAAATTACTAACTACGTCATATTTGTCTTCTATATATTGTAATTGCAGCATATTTACTGTAGAATTTCCATTGGTTTCAAAACCTGATGAAAATTTTCCATGAAAACCATTATCCAAATAATTAGGTTGTTTAGACACCATATTTACAATGCCGCCAAAAGTAGCTCCATAACGCACAGTATAAGGCCCTTTTATAATTTCTATTTTAGAAATTTCTTCAGGAATAATGTGTGTTGTAATAGGATCCATTCTATTTGGGCAAGCGTGCATTGCTTTGGTGCCTCCATCATATTGAATGTTCAATTGTTCATATTGGCTTCCTCTAAAGGATGGATCTATGGCATAATTTCCTCTTTTGATTACCGAAAAACCATTGATGTTATTAAATAAATCAGCCACATTTTTAGGTTGTACTACGTTTTTAGCATATCTGTTTGATATAATAGCATGTATTGGGTCTGTTTTTAATTTCCCTGTGATAAGTACTTCATCTAATTTTACTCTTTTTATAGTATCTTTTTTAATTTTTTGAGCAAAAGAAACAGTAGAAATAAGTGCGCATAAAAGCACACTAAAAATTGTTTTCATTTTTAAAATTTTTAGTTTTTTTATAAGATTGTTCACTCTTATTACTTTTAATAAGAGTTTTTTAATTTTTTTAAAAACTAAACTTGCGGAGGATGAAAACTAGAGTTACCTATTAAGTATTTATAATAATTTTGATAACCAAAAACTGCTTTTTTGGTGTTAGGTTTTATCTTAAAATCTATTACTAAAGATGTGTTTTGATGTAGTAAAATATCTTTAAAATCAATGATTTGAAGAGGTGTTTCCTCTGAACTTTTACTGCTTTCTGTTACTTTTTTTAAATGACATTTACCATTACATTGTAACTCAGGTTGATCTTTGTTTTCACACAATTTTTCTATAAAACCAATTGGATCTAAAGTATAATAGATATACGTAAAAGAAACTCTTAACATATTATACAATACAAGACTGCTTAAGAAAATTGCGTAAAGAAGGGTTTTATTTTTTGTAAGAAAAACCAACGAAAGTAACGATTTATATCAAAGTGTTAACGGCACAAATATAAGCTACAAAATTGACTTATTAATGTAACTTGAGTTACTTATAACTTCCTTTTTTCGTAATACCTTTATACAAAGAATTTTAAATTTCAGAAATTATGAAAAAAGTAATTAAAAAAACAGTATATCTTTTTGTGATGCTATCTTTTGTTATAATTATAGAAGGATGTTCAGAAGATTCTAACGATACTCAAGATATGTTTAACAATCAAAAAGACATCGTAAACTTAGACGAAAACACAACAATTTCAGATGAAGATGCAGCAGCATTATTATTTATGATTGAAGAAGAAAAATTAGCAAGAGATACCTATGAATTTTTAGATAAAACTTGGGGTTTAAATCAGTTTGCAAACATTAAAAGAAGCGAACAAACGCATATGGATGCCATTGAAAACTTATTAAAACAACATAAGCTTTCCTATACTATTTTACCAGAAGGCGTTTTTAGCAATCAAGAATTACAAAACCATTATGATAACTTTGTAATCGATGGTGCAAAAAGTGTTGTAGAGGCTTTAAAAATTGGCGCAACCATAGAAGATTTGGATATCAAGGATTTAGAAAACTATGTTTCTCTTACAGAAAATAATACCTTAATAAACGTATATCAAAGTTTAATATGTGGTTCTAGAAATCACTTAAGAAGTTTTATACACGGTTTAGACCTAAATGGTGGCACTTACACTCCTCAATTTATCACTCAAAATACTTTTGATGCGATATTAAGTGGTAGTCAAGAACAGTGCAATTAAGTTTTTGATTGTGGATATTGCAAACATGAAACTTTAAGATTTTTTATTTTTATTTATTCTAAATAAACGATTATATTTGCATTATAAAACTACAAAATGATTGTTTTTTATACAGTAAGGCAACCCATAATTCAATTAGAAAAAGCATCGAGCTGCGAAGCACCATGCTTTTCTAACTGTATAAAACCTAAAAGTAAATGTTGCAATAAATACAAGAAAAAAGGCGTTAATTGTAAAAGATGTCCACATATCTTGTTAGATAAAGCTTCTTAAATATTGCTTTTCAAGTATATTTGCAGCATTAATATTGTTACTTTTGCTTTTTACATTATTTGCTATGAAGCGTCTTTACTATTTACTTATTTTAATTTTTATTGTTTTTATTGCAAATTCTTGTGAGGACAATGGAGTCTTTTTTCCACCTTCAGAAAACAATGCTGTTTTTGAAGTTACTATTGATAATGAGCTTTTTACGACAACAGAGGCTAATTTTATGATAGATGGAGATAAAATTGTCATTAATGCTATTAAAACAAATACAGATGAAGTATTTACCTTAAATGTAGAGAATTTTGATGTTCGTAGTTTTAGTTTTGAAGGTATAAATACTACTGCAAGTTATGTTGATAATAACCCAGCGAGTGCTGGTATTTGGACCACATTTGGCGAAACTTCAAGCAGAGGTAATATAACGTTTACAGCCATTGATTTTGTAAAAAATACAGTTTCTGGAACATTTAGTTTTATAGGTAAAAATGAAGTAACCGAAAGTTCTAGAGCTTTTTCAAATGGAAGTTTTAGTAATATCCCTAAAAGTACACGGCCTATATTAAAAGATAGTTTTACTGCAAAAGTAGATGGTTTGCTTTTTGAAGAAGTAAGCTTATTTGGTAACGCAGTTACCATTGGTACATCTAATTTAATTAGTATTAATGCGCATAAGAGTGCTACAGAAACAATTCGTTTTAATTTTAAGGATACTATTCTTCCAGGTGAATATGATTTTGGGAGTGCTGCCAATCAAACGTATCCAACAGGGCAATACCTTGTTGATGGAAACATTTATGAAGCCGCTGGTAAACTAACGATTACCAGTCATGATACATCTACAAAAAAAATTGTGGGTACTTTTAATTTTGATGCTATCTCTGCTACAAGTACAGATGTTGCACATGCTATTACTGAAGGAGCTTTTAGTATTTCTTATTAGTTAATACAAAGAAAGGCATCAATTAATTTGATGCCCTTCAACCTTTAATTTACTAATAAATAAAATAGCTTCATTAAAAACTACTTTTCTTTTTGCTCAAAGGGTCAACCCCTATAGTACCTTTTAAACTTTCTAAATATGCTTTAGATTTTGCTTTTTTATAAAGTGCTTTTACGCTATCTAAACGAGTTTCGATGTTCATTTCACTAACTAAAACTTTATTATTAGGGTTAGCTATAAAACGCTCTAAATATGCTATTTGACGTTCGTAAAAAGCCATGTCTTTCTGTTGTTTTAATACCAAACGTTCTTGATACCAAGCGCTATTTAAAACATAATCTCTGTTAAAATATTCACGTAATTCTGGGTCACTAATGTCTTTACCTTCATAGTTTCCATACGCCATTATATGTAATAAAATTTGTAAAGGAGGTATTGCATCAGCAATACTGCCATCTTCAAAATAATTTAAAGCTACCTTTTGCTGAGCTTCTACAATGTTGTTAATACCGTCTACAAAATCTTCTAAACTTTGTAATTCTGGCTTTAACATACGTTCACTAAAAACAGCTGTAGGTTCATCAAAAATTCTGTTTAAACAATATAAATCGAATTTTTTTGTAATTCTATACCCTAATCTACTTGCCAAAACTTTTTGCCCTTCAAACTCAAAATCTTCTAATTTTTCTAAAGAACCATTTTTAATTAGATTTTGAGGATCTCTGTCTTTAGGAGTCATTCTAGCCCAAATTTCTGGAATCAATAAACTTACATCATGATCAATTTTATTTTCAGATCCAATATGTCCAGCAGCTGTGCTAAATCCGTTTGATGCCGTTAAAATATGAGATAACAAGGCATTGTTTAAATCGGATGTTGGTGTTAACATATTAAAAGGAGCTTTTGTTAATGCGCCTTCTGAACCAGCACCAGTTGTTGATGGCGATTTACCTGTTAAACTACATATAAAGTCCATGAATAATTCTGGAGTTTCCTGATAGTGAATTGGGTTATACACTGCCAAAGGTCTAATTCCGTTTTCTTTATCAGCAGGATTATTTCTTCTACCAGGTAAAACTGCATTTACAACATGAATTACAGGGTTTTCTTGTTTTATTTTTCTTGTTAAACGTACTCCAATATCAGAAATATAGGAAGCTTCATTCTCTTTATCGAATTTGTTAGGCTCTAAATAACGTGGATTTTTGGTTGGTAATCCATCTTCAATAATTCTTGGGTGAGATGGTAATACAAACTGAATATCATCATCGTCACTATTGATAATTTCTAGGATAAAATCTTTAACAGGTTCTGTGTATTTATCGAAATTTATAGTGTCTTCGTAAATTTCAATAGCATCTTGTTTGGTTAATTTTTCGTAATTCGTTAAGAATCTTCCATCAGAAATAATATCTAATTCAGCACCTTTATCATAACCTCTTACAATGGCTTCATCTGGTCTTTGAAATAAATGAGCTTCACAATTTGTTACTACTTTTACACTAGGGTTATCAAATTCTGGATTTAAGTCTTTAAACTGATTTCTAGGCAACGTAATTGATGCAGAAATATCATCTTCGGTCTGAATTTTTTCACTTGCCGAAAAATCTGAACGTAATTTATTTAACATCCAATTGCCTTGTTGATTGAAACCAATACGAACATAACTACCCACAACAGGAGTATTATTATATAGTAATGATGTGCCTTTTGCGCCATTAACAATCTCTACAGACATCATATCTTTCCAATTTAAATTGGCACCATGTGCTTGTCTAAACATACGTTTTACCAACAAAACAAGAGAACGCACATGAACAGGAATGTTGCTAATAAATTCGTTAAATTCATCAGAATTTTCTTCAGAAGGTGTAAGCAATTTAACAACAGAACCTAAAGTTCTTTTTTCACTTAAAAAAGATCTTGATAAGGGTCTGTCTATGCTTTTATCTTTCCATCTAGTAGAATAATTAAATTCGATAATTTCATCCGCTTTTTTAAAGTCCTCTTCTATATTGTGAATGTTAAAGTTGCTATACGTAATGGCATTTTGCATCGATTTAGAAATCTCAGATTTACCACCACCAGAAACTGTACAAGGTTTATGACAAAATACCCCTTCTGGAAAAGTTTCTACAATGCGCCATAATTTATTTTGAGGATGTTTCTCTAAACGTAATTTATTTCCTGACGGATGTATGTACGTTTTAAATGGAGATAATCTCAATTCTTGTTGTTCGCCTTTATACTCCCAACTAATGTTGTTTTTATTGATGTCAAAATAAGCAGTTTCTGGAATGTAAATTACGTTTGGATAATTTTTATCGATAGCATAATTTTCTGGTTTAACCTCAATACGATCTGCTAATAATGTTTTTACATTCTCAAAAGTATGATCTAAACCATAATATCTAAAGTAATCTTTTCCGTTTACAGTATCTCCCATAACACGTCTTGCGTAGGCAATTGCACCACCAGCATGTTCTTCTTCTACCAAACCATATAAATTTGCGGAATAACTAATTTGAGTTTTAATTTCTTTTTTAGAATAACCATAGTAGTTGTCTGCAATTAAGGTAATTACCACCCCTCTTTCATCTCTACAAGTAATTTTAAAAGCACCACCATTATTGTACAATTCGTTTTCATCTGTCCAGCACATTCCATCTTTTTTCTGACGTGCTGTAGCAGCATCAAAATGAGGTAAACCAACATCTTTTTTCTTTAATTTTAGCAATTGTGGCGCTAAAACAATACAACCTGTATGGCCTGTCCAATGTTCAGTGTCTAGAGCAGCATCGTTTTGTGCAATAGTAGGATCGCCTGCATTACCAAAAATACTTTCAACAAAATCTAAATTACTCACTAAATTACCTGGTGCAAAAAAGCGAACTTCTAATGATTTTTCTGGAATTATGCCTTTTACCTCTGGGCAAACTGTTGGTCTTAACAACATAGAAACCATCACTTTTGCTTTGTCTTCTTGGTTCGCTGTAAATGGTAGTACTTTTAAATCGTCAGCAGGATTAAATGCTGCATTTAAAAAGTGAGCAAAGACTATTTTTGGCACTTCAAATTTATCTAAAGGTACAGGTAAATCTCCTTCAACAATATGAAACGTACCTTTTGTAGTTCTTTTATCATGTAAAGGATTATTTAAAATTCCTTGTTTTAATCTGCTTGAGGTAACTAAATCACTTTTAAAAGAATTGCCATTTGGGGGTAAACTTACTTCTCTTGCTTGCCCTGCTTTGGATAAAATTAAGGTGTCATTTGGTATAGCAATGGCCTTATTGATTTTAATTTCTTTTAAATAATCATCTATAAAACTTTGTATTCTAGTATCTACAGGAGATAGATGACTAGCTAATAATCTCGATTTTTCTTGTAAACTTTTTATAAGTCCGCTTGTTAATTCTTCGAATTTTGGATCTACGAATTTACCTTCTGGATCTTTAAAAGTAGGCTGACCTAATGAAGCTAATTGTAGGTTAATAAACTGAATAATGTCTTTTCTAGATTCTTGCATCGTATTTAGTTTCATGTTATCACATAATTAATAAGACAAAATTAGGGTACCAAGCTTGTAAAAAACCTGTCAAATGTCATATAACCAATAAAAATTAACGAATACGTTTTAGGAATCCTTAAAGAGAAAACAGAATACAGAAAATTAGATACCAAGTTTTTGGCTAGCTAATGGCAGTAGTAGCTTAACAAATTCAGTATAAGCTTTTTCAGAAGGGTGTAAACCATCTCTTGCTACAAAATCGGTGTTGATTAAACCAGTTTTAGTAATTTCTGTAATATTTAAAAAAGTAATGTTTTTGCTTAAGCAATAGCTTTTTATATAGGCATTATACTGCTCAATTTCAATTGAAATTTTTGTATTACCATTTCCAAAAGGGGTAAATGCATAATCAGGAATGGATAAAACAATAAGTTTGCTTTTATCTGAACCAACAGCATTTATAGCCTTATTTATAAGTGTTGGAAACTCTTTTTCAAAAGTAGAAAAAGGTAAATTTTGATACTGATTATTTACACCAATTAATAAGGTTACCAAATTAAAATTTGTATCTAAATTTTCATTTTCTATGGCACTAATTAAATTTCTGGTAGTCCACCCAGTTGTGGCAATTACTTTTAAATTAAACTCAAGTTTATCATTTCTTTGTCGTAAAGAATCTGTTAGCTGTTTAGGAAAACTACAAGTATCACAGACGCTTTGGCCAATTGTATAGCTATCTCCTAAAGATAAAATTCTTATTTTTTCATCAATAATTTCTTCTACAATTTCTTCTTCGATTATTGCACTCTCTGAGTTGTTTTCGCAAGAAAATAGCAGTATTATACTAAAAAATAAACAGGTAAATATTTTATTTAAACGCATTTAAACCAGTAATATCAAGTCCTGTAATTAATAAATGAATATCGTGAGTACCTTCGTAAGTTACAACACTTTCTAAATTCATCATATGGCGCATAATTGAATATTCGCCAATAATTCCCATTCCACCTAAAATTTGTCTTGCTTCTCTTGCAACTTTTAAAGCCATTTCTACATTGTTACGTTTTGCCATTGAAATTTGAGCTGAAGTTGCTTTTCCTTCATTCTTTAAAGTCCCTAATCTCCAAGCTAGTAATTGTGCCTTAGTAATTTCAGTAATCATTTCTGCTAATTTTTTTTGTTGCAATTGAAATTGCCCAATAGGTTTGCCAAATTGTTCACGTTCTTTAGCATAACGTAATGCAGTATCATAGCAATCCATTGCAGCACCAATTGCGCCCCAAGCAATTCCAAAACGTGCAGAATCTAAACATCCTAAAGGCGCACCTAAACCAGATTTATTGGGTAATAAATTTTCTTTAGGCACTTTTACATTATCAAAAATTAATTCTCCAGTAGATGATGCTCGCAAAGACCATTTGTTATGCGTTTCTGGCGTAGAAAAACCATCCATACCACGTTCTACAATTAAACCATGAATTCTACCTTCTTCATTTTTAGCCCAAACTACAGCAACATCGCAAAAAGGAGCATTCGAAATCCACATTTTTGCACCATTTAAAAGATAATAATCGCCTTTATCTTTAAAATTCGATTCCATTCCACCAGGATTAGAGCCGTGATTTGGTTCTGTTAAACCAAAACTTCCCATCCATTCTCCAGTGGCTAATTTTGGTAAATATTTTTTACGTTGTTCTTCATTACCATACGCAAAAATAGGATACATTACCAAAGAAGATTGCACAGAAGCAGTAGAGCGTACGCCAGAATCTCCACGTTCTATTTCTTGCATTATTAATCCGTAAGAAATTTGATCTAAACCAGCTCCACCAAATTCTTCTGGAATGTAAGGTCCAAAAGCACCGATTTCGGCTAAACCATTAATAATTTGTTTTGGGAATTCGGCTTTTTGTGCATATTCTTCAATAATTGGAGACACATCACGTTTTACCCAATCTCGAGCAGCTTCACGAATTAATTTATGTTCTTCAGTTAATAAATCATCAATATTATAATAGTCTGGTGCTTGAAATAAATCGGGTTTCATGTATTTGGATTTTTATTATCATATTATAAATTAATTACAATTTTTTTATGAAATTAATAATATATATCAAAATTAGTAAATGTTATTTGTAAATTTTAGAAAACAGTAATTTTTTTAATGTCGATTATTGCATAGAATTTCAATGGGTGCAACTTTGTTTTCAATAAATTTAATTTTAGAACACCCAAAACTATGTGTCTCTAATCCATAAATAATAGGCGGCTTATTTTTAAAGATGTTTCCTGTCCAAGCTTTGTAGTAATCGATTTTGTTTTTGTTAGTTGATAATGCGTTTAGGTAAGTACTTTCTCCGTTTTCTGTTTTTATTTCTGAAGTGATTTTTTTAAAAATTGTATCTTGAATTATAAGATTTCTGTTTTCTGTTACAAAATATTCACCTCTTTTGTAACCGTAGTTTTGAACATAATATTTGTATTTTGAATATGTAAATGTATAGGTGTCTATTATTTTCTTTTTTTGGTCTTCAGATATTTTTTTGGGAAACAGGTCATTATTGATTTTTTTCCAAACTATTTCTTTAATGTTTCCTGTAAGAAAAGGATTAGCGTTTCCGATTGAAGCTAAATTATCTCCTTTAAGTTTATAACTATCTTTTAAATCGAAACCAATTTCATAATTAAAAACATCTATATCGTCATCTTGGTTACTGTAATCGTCTAAATATGCAATTGTGGCTATGTCTTTTATGCAGAATTTAGTTAGTTTGTCTTTGTTTAAATTCAATATAAAAAGTGTGTCTTTTTCTGAAACCTTTATTTTTTTTAAGATTTTATTTTTGGATGCTTTTGACAGTTTAATGCTTTTCTTTTTTGATAACAAATCATTTTCTGAGATTAAAGTATCTTTATTTTCATGAAAATTCATAAAATACGTATCAGAAATATTTACAAATCCCATTTGTTTTACATTTACTGTTTCAAAAGGTTGTACATAATAGATTTTTAGCTTTGAAAATGTTAAATCTCCTGATAAAAAAGCACTGAAAACATATACGATGTTTTTTTCATTTTCAATTCCATACCATTCACCTTTTATCTTGTTGTTATTATCTAAAATTTCATCATAAATATTGGTTTTTTGTACTACTTTAACCAAGGTGTTTAAAGGAAGTTTCCCTAAAATTTTACCATTTGGTTTTTCTCTAAAGTTTAAGCCAGAAGTAGCACTGATAAAATAATATTCAGGTTTTTGAAGTTTAACAAAGGTTTTTTTAGTAAAGGTATCAGTTTTTGTTTGATGATTTTTGTCGATTTTAACTGACTTTTGACAAGCAATAAAATTAATAATAAGAACAATTAAAAAATAACGTTTTTGCATTTTATAAATTATTAGTTAAAAAGACTTCTAGTTTGTTGTCATTAATTTTTTAGCTATAATTTTCTCTTATTTTATCAATTAAAAAATTATTTTAAATTTGGTTGACTCCATTGATATTTGAGGCATTACTTTAGCTCTTTTTTGACAAGCAAAAGATACACAAATAATACTAAATTTTTATTAAATATTTAGAACAAACCCAAATTAATGTTATTTATATGTTGCTAGGTTTTAGAGTGTTTTTACGAATTGTGTTTTTTACCAATTTTTAGAATACCATTTATCTTGAATAAGTTTATGCTTTTTAAGTGTTATTTTATGGTATTGGTAATATAAAAACCTTTTTTGCATAAATTATTTTTCCATCTCTGGCTATCATGTAGAGTTAAGGAAAGCAATTACGTTGTATTGTTCTTATTTTGTTATCCAATGAAATGAAATTATAAGTAACATTGTGTTTAATAAATTTTTTTAACAAAGCTTATGAACAACACAATTATTTGTAAAAGTTTAAGTTATTTTGTTGTCTAGAAGAAAGATAATATGAAATATATCCTACATTTTTTCGTTTTGTGGCTCCCTTTTTATATAAACGCCCAAACACCACAAAATTTTGGTTTTAGACATCAACAGTATGTTTTTGAAAACGATACAGTTCATGTTTTAATAAAATCAAAAAAAGGTGATGAAAATAAGAAGAAACCACTTTTGTTTTATAATCAAGGATCAAAAGCTGTTCCATTAATCATTCACAATGGTACACAAAGAGTGGCTTACTCTTGTATGTTGGAAGGCTTTGTGGAAGAAAATTATCATTTAGTTATTGTAAATAAGCCTGGTGTTCCGTTAATGGCACATAAAGATAGTTTGTTAGGAAGAGAATATTTTAAAAACAAAGAAGAGTATTTACATACAGAGAAATACCTTAAAAACAACAATCTAACCTATTATACAAAAACAAATCTAAGAGTTTTAGATTCCCTTATAAAATTTCCTTGGGTTGATAAAACCAAAGTAGTTGTAGCAGGTCATTCTCAAGGCTCTAGTGTAGCCTTAAATATTTGTGCAAATTCATCAATTCCAACACATTTAATTTATTCTAGTGGTTTGCCCTATTATTCTACGATAATGTCACTCATTAATAGAAGAAGAATGAAAGAAACTAGCAAGAGCGATCCAAAGATTCATAAATATTTTAAGGATTGGCAAGAAGTTGTTCAAGACACAACAAACTATTATAATCCAAACAGAGATTCAAATAAAATGTTGTTTTCATTCTCAAAATTAGAAAATGAAACTCTATTAAAATTAAAAATTCCAGTTTTAATTTCTTATGGAACAAAAGATGAGTCTTATCCTTTTAATGATATGTTTCATGTAGAAACTATAAAAAAAGGACGCACAAATTTTACGTTTTTTGATTATTTTGGATTAGGCCATAGTTACGAAGTTAAGGTTGATAATAAAGAAATGAAAAAAGACTACCTTAAAACCGTTGTTGACGATTGGTTACAATGGATTAAAGAGAACTAAATTTCTTTAAATTCACTTAATTTTCTTACGTTTGTTTAGTGAGATATACATTAGGTAAAAAGGAAAGATTAAAGAGCAAAAAGTTAATTGAAAACCTCTATAAAAATGGAAAATCAATTAAAGTTTTTCCATTTAGAATGGTTTATTTTCAAACAAATCATACCTCAGATTTTCCTGCACAAGTAGGTGTTTCTGTAGCTAAAAGAAATTTTAAAAAAGCGCCAGACAGAAATCGATTAAAGAGGTTAATGCGCGAAACCTATCGTCTTCAAAAAGAAATCGTTTATGAAAATCTAGAAATACCTTATGTTTTTATGATTTCGTATATTGGGAAAGAAGAAAAATCTTATCAAGAACTGTATTCAAAAATGAATAATTTATTGCATTTATTTATTGAAAAAGTAAAACATACCGAAAATGAAACACTTTAAAATTCAAAAAAATACAATTATAATTCTTTTAATAGGTGCGATTTTTTTATCGTTTTCTTTTAAATCTAATTTTTTTGAAGTTGCCAAACAAATTGAAATTTACAACTCCTTGTTCAAAGAATTAAACATGTATTATGTAGATGAAATTAACCCTGCAGCACTAACAGATAAAGCCATTAAAAACACCTTAAAAGACCTAGATCCGTACACGAATTTTTACAATGCGCAGGATGTTGAAGATGCAAGAATTAGACGAGAAGGTGAATATGCTGGCATTGGAGTTTCTGTATTTTATACTCAAAAAGGCATTCAAATTAAAGAAGTATATAAAGGTTTTTCTGGTGATAAAGCAGCATTAAAAGCTGGAGATATGATAATCTCTGTGAACGGCCAAGCTTTAGAAAATATGGAAAGAGATCAGCTTTCTATGTTTTTAAAAGGTACACCTAATACCACAGTTTCTGTTGAAATTGAACGACAAGGACAATTGTTGAAAAAGGAATTAAGAAGGGAAAAAGTAGTTGTAAACCCAGTTCCTTTTTTTGATATGATTGATGATGAAACTGGTTATATTACGCTAACTCGATTTAACAATAAGGCATCATCTGAAGTTAAAAAAGCTTTTAGAGCTTTACAAAAAAGAGGAATGAAAAAGCTGGTTTTTGATCTTCGTTCAAATCCTGGAGGATCGTTAATGGAATCTATCAATATTGCAAACTTTTTTCTTCCAAAAGGCAAAACTGTTGTTACTACTAAAGCTAAAATTAAAAAATTGAGTAATACTTACAGAACAACTAATGATCCTTTAGATTTAGAAATGCCAGTTGTGGTTTTGGTAAATGGTAGTTCTGCATCAGCATCAGAAATTGTAAGTGGTTCCTTACAAGATTATGATAGAGCTGTAATTATGGGACAACGTTCTTTTGGTAAAGGCCTAGTGCAACGTCAAAAAGAATTGACTTATGGCACACAGTTAAAGTTAACCATATCAAAATATTACACACCAAGTGGGCGATGTATACAAGAGTTAGATTATACCAATAGAGATAAAAAAACAGGAAAGGTTCCAAAATTCTCTGATCGTGGAATTCATAAATTTAAAACTGCAAACGGAAGAGTTGTTTATGATGGTGGTGGTGTACTACCAGATGTAGAAATTCAACAATCTAATAAAACAGCAGCAACAAAAAAACTATTAAACTCTAAAGCTATTTTTAATTTTGCTGTAGATTATTTTTATAAAAATCCAGAAAAAGTGGCTGTAGAAAGTTATCAATTTAAAAATTCTGATTTTAAAGAATTTACCACCTTTTTAAAAACAGATACTACTTTTGTAACTGAGCAAGAGAGCTTGTTTAAAAAGGCATATTTAGCATCAGAAAATAAGAGTATTGATAAAGAGTATGATAAAATAAGATTAAAATTATTTGAAGATAAAATTAACGAGATTTCTAAAAACCAAGATATTATTAGTGCGTTACTCGAAGATGAAATTTTAAATAAATATTACTACAAAGAAACTGTTTATAAACATCACTTAAAGAACGATAAAACAATTTTTAAAGCTGTAGAATTGATGAATAATCAAGACGATTATAATCAGATATTATCAGGGAAATAATTCTATATTTGCAAACCTAAAAATAAGATGCTAAACGCTAAAAACATAGAGAGAACAAGAGCTCAAGAATCTACAAACGCTATAGAGAAATTATATATCTCTATGCGACATTTGTTTAGTAGAGGGTTTTATAAACCTATGGGTATATCTGGAGAAACTTTACGAAAATCATTATTGTTATTAAGGCCAGAAATTTACGGATCGATTGCCGAAGAAAAGATAGAATTAAATGGTTTGGTATATGTTATTGAAAGGCTTCCAGAGGGTATAGAGCAATGCCAATTCATTAACTTAACTGCAGATGAGGGGTATAAAAATTCTAGTTTTAATTCAATTATACCACCTAAAAGAAGAAGAAATTGTTATAGGATTGATAAAGATCAAATGAATATTGAGATTACTAGAGGACGATCTGAAATTTACGATATTTTAACACATCTTACTTTTTTATTCATAGAATCTCATAAAATTCAAGAACGCGTTTCTTTAAATGAAGGTGAAGATTTTACCCGAGAATGGCTTTATTTAGAGGATGTAGTTTTACATAAAAAAAGCATTTCAGACAAAGAAAAAGAAGTGCTCCTTGTTCATTTAGGAAGTATTCTTGGACGTACTTTTGATGAAGTTTCTGACATTTATGAAACCTTTTCTACAGAATACAATCCACATAAATTTTTTCAATTAATTTATTGGTTGGGTAAATTGGCCATAAAAGAAGTTTTTGAAGGTACTAAAAGAACAATAACATTTAGCTCACTTTTGGTAGAAGAAATTGGGCATCATATTTATGGAGAAATTTGGGCAAACGACGTTAAACACATTCTTAAAGAATATGATTTATTAAAAAGACCACTTCATATTATAAGTGCTAACATGCATAGTGTATTAAACACTATTTACGCAGTTGGTGCTTTGCCAAATGAGGCAAAGAAACATAAGGATTTTGAATTGTTTCAGTTATTAAGTAATTCTGATAGCAAACCTTTACAGAAAAAGGTGAAAGATTATGCATCAAAAAACGGACTGATTTACGTAAAAGATACCTCAGGCACTAATATTAATGTACAAATTATTGATACTGATAAAATAAACTTCGATAACTCTACGTTTCAAAGAGTACACTCTTTGCAAGAAAATCCCGTAATTATTGTAATGGATTATGCATTTGGAGAACAAGCTTACGAAACCATGGATGAACTGTTAAAACCCTATAAAGCTGATAATGAGAAAATTCATTTAGATGTAAAGTCGGTTTCCATTATGGGTAAAGCAGGTATTTTAGAAGGTGGTAAAGGAGATATTATGATACCTTCTGCACATATTTTTGAAGGAACCGCAGATAATTATCCTTTTAAAAATGAATTAAAAAAGGAAGATTTAGAAGGGTTTGGCGTAAAAGTGTTTGATGGTTCTATGATTTCTGTTTTAGGAACATCACTACAAAATAAAGATTTATTAAGGTTTTTTTACAATTCTACCTGGAATGTGATTGGGTTAGAAATGGAAGGAGCTCACTATCAAAAAGCCATACAATCTGCATCAAAAATTAGAGGAAATATTTCTAAAGATGTAAAAGTAAGATACGCTTATTATGCCTCAGATAACCCTTTAGAAACAGGTGCAACTTTAGCATCAGGAGGTTTAGGTATGACAGGTGTAACACCAACTTACGCTATTACCCAAAAAATACTAGAACAAATTTTTTAATAATCATAAAACGATTTATAAATAGATTAAAAAAATGTCAACAAACCAACAAAACAAAAATAACGAAGAAGAAGTAGATTTAGGTTCTTTGTTCGTAATTATAGGCAACGGTTTTTCTAAGTTTTTCAATTTTATAGCTAGTATTTTTAAAGGAATATTTCACATAGTTATATCAATTTTAATCTTCTTTAAAGATAATTTTATAAAAATTGCAATTGCAGGGTTAATTGGATTAGTCGCTGGTATTTTTCTTGAGGTAAAAACATCAACTAAATATGGTTCAGAATTATTATTGGAACCAAATTTTAAAAGTGCTAGACAACTTTATAAAAATGTTAATTATTATAATGACTTAGTAAAGCAAAAAAAGATAAAAACACTAAGTAATTTGTTTAATTTAGATTCTTTAGAAGCAGCTTCACTTAAAAAATTTGAAATAGAACCTTTAAGGATTGATAATAATATCATTGCAGCTTATGACGAATTAATTTTGGAGGTAGATACGTTAACGATTAAAAGTTATGAATATGAAGACTTTAAAAAATCATTTACAGATTTTGATTACAAGGTTCATAAAATAACAGTAATCTCAGAAAAAAATGATGTTTTCGATAAATTAGGCGATGTAATTATATCTTCTATTGTAAACAATAAGTATTTTGACCGATTTAAAAGGTTAACCAATGCAGATTTAAATAGAAAAGATTCGCTCTACAAATTAAATTTAGCTCAAATTGATTCTTTGAGACGAGTTTATATGCAGGTAATGTTAGAAGAAGCCAAAAAGCAAACTTCAGGAACCAACATTGATTTAGGAGGTCAAAGAAAAACTACAAAAGAGTTAGAGCTTTTTGAAACAAATAGAAAAATCAATAAAGATTTAAAAGAGATTGTAGAAGAAAAATCAGAAAAGTACGAAGTTATTAATGTAATCTCTAATTTTCAACCCATAGGTTATGAAATTAAAGGAGTTACTAAAAATTATGCTTTTTTATTAGGTGCTTTAGGTGCAGGATTAATGATTACTTTTCTTTTATTAATTAAACTAAATAAGTATTTAGAAAACTATAAAAAATAAAGGATGGAAACCATTTTAGTAACTGGTGGAGCTGGTTTTATAGGGTCTAATTTCATCTCTTTTCTTTTAGAAAAAAATCAACAAATCAATGTAGTAAACCTTGATTTGTTAACCTATGCAGGTGATTTAAATAATTTAAAAGTTGTTGAGAAAAATCCTAACTATACCTTTATACAAGGAGATATTTGCGATAGAGAATTAGTACAAACACTTTTTGAAAAGTACAATTTTTCGGATGTAATTCATTTTGCTGCAGAATCTCACGTAGATAATTCTATAAAAAAACCAGATTCGTTTGTAAAAACAAATGTTTTTGGAACATTTACCTTATTAGATGTCGCAAAAAATTACTGGATGTCAAGTCCAAATCAATATAAAAAAGGCTTTGAAAATTTTAGGTTCCACCATATTTCTACAGATGAGGTTTATGGAACATTAGGTGAAAAAGGGTTGTTTTCAGAAGATACAGCTTATGCTCCAAATAGTCCATACAGCGCATCTAAAGCATCATCAGATTTTTTGGTAAGAAGCTATTTTCATACGTATGGTATGAATGTGGTTACCACCAATTGTTCTAATAACTATGGACCAAAACAGCATGATGAAAAATTGATTCCTACTATTATTAGAAAAGCCATTTTAGGAGAAAATATTCCTATATATGGAGATGGTAAAAATATTAGAGATTGGTTGTATGTTACAGATCATTGTAAAGGAATTGAATTGGTTTTTAAAAAAGGAAAGCCAGGAGAAACGTATAATATTGGTGGCAAAAACGAAAGAGATAATCTATATATAGCTAATAAAATTTGTGAAATATTAGACGAAATTTACCCAAAAGAAAACACGTATAAAATGCAAATTAGTTTCGTAAAAGATAGGGCAGGTCATGATTTTAGATACGCAATAGATGCAACGAAAATAGAACAAGAATTAGGTTGGAAAGCAGATGAAAATTTTGAAACAGGAATTTTAAAAACCATAACTTGGTATTTAGAAAAATATAAGTAATGAAAGGAATAGTTTTAGCAGGAGGTTCAGGTACACGTTTACATCCATTAACATTAGCTGTTAGCAAACAGTTAATGCCTGTGTATGATAAACCAATGATTTACTATCCGCTTTCTACGTTAATATCTGCTGGTATTAGAGAAATATTAATTATTTCTACACCACAAGACCTTCCTTTATTTCAAAAATTATTGGGCAATGGAACTCAAATAGGTTGTAATTTTAAGTATGAAGTTCAAGAAAAACCCAATGGTTTAGCAGAAGCATTTGTAATTGGAGAAGAGTTTATAGGTAAAGATAGTGTTGCACTTATTTTGGGGGATAATATTTTTTATGGAACAGGTTTAGCTAGTTTATTAAAAGAGAATACAAAACCAGAAGGAGGAATTGTATATGCATATCATGTAAATGACCCAGAGCGTTATGGAGTTGTTGAGTTTGATAACGAAAATAATGTATTATCGATAGAAGAGAAACCTACGAACCCAAAATCTAATTTTGCAGTTCCAGGAATTTATTTTTATGATAATGAAGTAGTTTCCATTGCTAAAAGTATAAAACCTAGTAAGAGAGGAGAATTAGAAATAACAGAAGTAAATAATGTTTACTTAAAAAAAGAAAAATTATCTGTACAAATTTTAGATAGAGGTATTGCTTGGTTAGATACTGGTACTTTTAAATCGTTAATGCAGGCAAGTAATTTTGTAGAAGTTTTGCAAGAAAGGCAAGGATTAAAAGTGGGCTCTATAGAAGAAGCAGCTTACAAAAGCGGCTTTATTAATAAAGTTCAATTAAGAGAATTGGTAAAACCTCTTTTAAAAAGTGGTTATGGTAAAAATTTGATGGACATTCAATGAAAATTATAAAAACAGAGTTAGAAGATTGTTTTATTATTGAACCTCATGTTTTTAAAGATGAAAGAGGTAGTTTCTTTGAAAGTTTTAATAAAGAAGTTTTTAAAGGAAAAACAGGTATAGATATTAATTTTGTACAAGACAATCAATCAATTTCTAAAAAAGGAGTAATAAGGGGTTTACATATTCAAAAAGGCGAATATGCGCAATCAAAATTAATACGAGTTATTAAAGGTGAGATTTTAGATGTTGTTGTAGATGTAAGAAAAGAATCTAAAACATTTGGCAAAACGTTTTCTTGTATTTTATCAGAAGAAAATAAAAAACAATTATTTATTCCTAAAGGCTTTTTGCATGGTTTTGCAACTTTAAAAAATGATAGCATTGTTTTTTATAAATGTGATAATTATTATAATAAAGAAGCAGAAGATGGAGTTGTTTATAATGATAGTGATTTGAATATTGATTGGAATTTGAAAGAAGAAGCAGTGATTTTATCTGGCAAAGATGAAGAGTTGATGCAATTTAAAAACTTTAAAATGTAAAATATGTTATCCACTTATTGGAAAAGAAGAAAGGATAATAAAATTTTTAGCAATTATATCTATCTTTTACTTATACAAGGAGCAAATTTTATACTTCCTTTAATTGCATTGCCATATTTAGTAATTACTTTAGAGTCTGAGAAATATGGTTTAGTAATGGTGGCTCAATCATTAGCCGTCTTTTTTACAATAGTGGTTGATTTTGGTTTTAATATAAGTGCAACAAGAGAAGTTTCATTATTAAAAGGAAAAAAGAAGAAATTAACACAATTTTTTTGGGATGTTTATTCAACTAAACTAATTTTAACTGCACTGTCCTTTCTATTATTACTTTGCTTAATTTTTTTTATTGATAAGTTTAAGACAGAACCACTTATTTATATGTATAGTTTTGGCCTTGTAATAGGTCAAGCTGTTTTTCCTACCTGGTTCTTTCAAGGAATAGAAAAAATGAAAGTGATTACTTTTATTAATGTTGCTGCTAAGACTTTCTTTACAATATCTATATTCTTTGTTGTTTTAAAGCCAGAAGATTTTGAGTTTGTTCCTATTTTAAATGGTTTAGGGTATATTATTTCGGGTTTAATAGGTTTTGTGTTTAGTTTAAAATATGTAGGTTTTACTTTTCCTAAGTTTAACAACGTAAAGAAAATTATAAAAGAAAGTTTTAATTTATGTGTGTCTAATTTTGCAGTTAATTTATATAGTTCTAGTAATACATTAATTTTAGGCTTTTTTGCAGGAGATACAATTGCAGGTATTTACGCCAGTATGGAAAAATTAGTGTTAGCCACAAAAAGTATATACATACCATTATATCAATCAATTTTCCCTCACTTATCTACGCTTTCTTTTAAAAAAATTAAAAATTTTATTAAAAAAATTAGAATTCCAATTACGATATCTGGGATAATTTTATCTTTAGTAATTATTATAGGATCAGATTCAATTTTAAAAATAATCTATAATGATGATTTAATTTCAAGCTATTATAAAGTTTTTCAGATTCTTGGGTTCATAGCATTTTTGGCAGCTTTAAATATGTTGTATATAACCTTATTTTTTCCGTCAGTAAAAGCATATAAGGTTAGAATGAAAATTTTGGTTTTTGCAGGTATTTTTCATTTTTTTCTAGTGTTAGTTTTAGGTAATTTTTATGATATTTATGGTGTTGCTATTTCTGCAGTAGTTACAGAATTCTTAATTTTATTACTAGGATATTATCATTATAATAAAACAGCATTATGAAAAAATTAATTATGATTCATACTGTTACACCAGATTATAGGGCTGTTTTTTATAAAGGTATTCAAGATTCGTTAAAAGATAGGTTTAAACTTTATTCTGGAGAACTTTATTTTGAACCTACAATAGTTAGTGACAAAAAAATTGAAAAAGAACGAGTTAAAAATATATTTCTGTTTCATAGAAAATTTTTGTTTCAAAAAGGTATATGGCATTTACTTTTTAAAAATGACGTTATTGTTTTAGAATTAAATCCTAGAATTATTTCTAATTGGATTTTTCTGCTAGTTAGATACTTTTTAAACAAAGAAACATATTCTTGGGGTCATGCATGGGGAAGAAAAGGGATTAATAATAAAACTGATTTTCTAAGGAATTTTATGAGGAATTTAAGTGATGGTGTAATAGTATATACAAGCAAACAAAAAAGCGAGCTTCAAGATAAGATGCCGCAAAAAAAAGTGTTTGCTGCTCCAAATTCTTTATTTTCTTGTTCTAAAATGGTGTTATCTGAAGATAGCAATATCAGAAAAAATATTATTTCTGTATGTAGATTAATCCCTAGTAAAAAAATAGTTTTTTTAGTAGAATCTTTTATCCGGGGAATAGAGAAATTACCAAAAGAAACTAATTTAATAATTGTCGGAGATGGTGATGAAAAAGAGAAAATAAAAAAAATTATTAATAATCATAATGTAGGCAATAGAATAAAATTATTAGGCCATATTAGTGATTATAACCAATTAAAAGAACTTTACTCTAAGGCATATTTTAGTGTATCATCTGGTTATGTCGGACTTTCCGTAACTCAAAGTTTTGGTTTTGGTGTTCCGATGTTAATATCTAAAGAAGAAAATCATTCTCCAGAAATAGAAGCAGCAATAGCTGGTAAAAATGCAGTTTTTTTTAAGACTGATTGTGGTGATGATTTTATAAAGAAGACAATACAAGTTTTTGCAGAAAAAGATTATTGGAATAAAGAAAGAAAAAATATTGTAGAGTTTTGTAAAAAGAACTATTCTTCAGAGGCAATGGCAAAAGTATTTATTGAATTGGTTTAGAATGAAATTAAAAGGTTTTTTTTTAATAGTATACATAGCATTATTATTAATAATGTTTATGACATTTAAAGCGTCTTTTTTAATATTAAGTTCTTTCTTTTTTAGTGCATTTATTTTACTATTAATTACCATATATCATTTGTATTATGAGAAAGGTTATTCACCATTTTTATCTTCTTATATAGTTTTTTCTTTTCTATTTTTTTTGGCAGCTCCAATTTCTCAAATTAATTCTTTTGAAGGAGTAGAAAACCCAAAATTTGTTAACTTTTATCCTTACAAAGAATCTTTGGTTGTATATGCAAATATGTTAATTAGCCTCTTTAATATTGTTTTTGTTTTATCATATATTTACATGAAAAAAACAATAAAAAACTATATTCCAAAACCCATTGAATCAAGTAATCAAAAGTATTTGCCATTTACTGTTTTCATGGTTTTAATATTAAGTTTTATTGTTTTTGTTGCAAGTTACAATTTTGTTCAAATAGAATTTTCGCGCCCAGGTTGGGTAAAATCACCAAATTCAATTGGCGTTCTTTTAATGTGGAAAAAGTTGTTTTTTATGTTACCCTTCACAGGAATAATTTTATGTTATCAATATTTTAAGAAAGAGAAAAAAAGAAAAAATAATTTAATTAATATATTACTTTTTTCTTTTCTTTTCTTCATAATTCTCTTGTGGTTTAAAAATCCATTTACTGAAAAAAGAAATGCATTAGGACCAATATATTTATCTTTAATTTTTTTAATTTATCCTAGACTGTTCAATACAAACTTAAAAACTATTTCTTTTTTGTTTTTTATTATGATAATTGTTTTTCCATTATCTGCAATTATCACACATAGTGATGCTTCATTTATAGAAATATATAATAATCCTTTTATTTTAATAGAACAAATGAAAGGTGGTGGTGTTTCAAAAGCTTTTAATACCTTAAACTACGATGCTTTTCCTAACATAATAGCAACAATAGACTATGTGCATAAATATGGGTTTTCTTATGGATATCAATTGTTAGGAGGTTTGTTATTTTTTATTCCTAGATCTCTATGGAGTAGTAAGCCTTATTCTACGGGTCAAGTTGTTGGAGAGCACTTAATCAGTGATTTTGGGTTTAATTTTTCAAATTTATCTAACCCATTAGTGTCAGAAAGTTTTATAAATTTTGGGTTTTTAGGAATTATAATTTATCCAATTATATTAGCTTATATTTTTATTAAAATGATCAAATGGTTAAGAAGTTATAATTACTTAAAAAAAATAATGGCTTTTTATTTTGCAATGCATTTAATATTTTTATTGAGAGGTGATTTTACAAACGGATACTCTTATTACATTGGTCCGTTAGTAGCTGTTGTTTTATTTGTTGAAATAATAGAAATATTAACAAAACATTACTTAATTTATGCAAAAAGAAATTTTAGAACAAAATAATGTTTTGCTTACTGCCGTAAAAAGCTCAATTGGGCTTATGTTTGGAATTATGCTATTTCCAAGCATAATAAAATCAATTATTATAGCTTTATTTGGTCTAACAATATTAGTATTAGTTTATAAAACAGGTTTTACATTTAATTGGAGATTCTTTATTGTAAATGCCTCAACTTATTTAGTTATTCTATTAACTTGCTTGTATAGTTCTAACTTATCAGAGGCATCTTTAAAGCTTCAAACAACATTTTCATTATTTCTTTTCCCTCTGTTACTCTCCTTAATTAAGGTTAGTCAGGTTAGAGAAATACTAAAACATATTAAGACTTATTTATTGATATTTATTATTGGTACATTTTTATATAATGTTGTGCCTTTTTTATGGTATTACTTTACACATTATAGTTTTGAAGATTTGGTAAAACACTACCCTTTAATTATCATTAAAGATATAGGTAAGTATGGTATACATCCCATATACATGGCTATGCACTGCGTTATTTCTATTTTTTTCAGTATCTCTATTTTTCCTAAAATCAAAACCAAAGTAAATAGAGGATTATTACTATTAGTAAATTTAATTTTAATTTGTTTTTTAATCATTTACTCTAAAAAAGGGCCAATTATAAGTTTAGTATCGGCTTTATTTATATGGTCTTTTTTTAAAGGAAAAAATTTAAAAAAGTATTATTTTCTTGCAATTCTTATCATTGGAATTCTCTTAATAGCCATACCAAAAACAAGAAATAATTTTTTAGAATTAGTTAAAATTGAAGAAGCAACAACGGTAAATTCTAATTCTACTAATATTAGGTATAGTATATATAAAACTACGTTTTTTTTGATAAAAAGATCTCCATTTATCGGGTATGGTATAGGAGATTTTAATGATCAATTAATAAATGAATATAGAAAAAATAATATTCAAATTTTATTAAGTAGAGAGTATAATTCTCATAATCAATATTTAAGTTTTCTATTAATAGGAGGTATTCCTCTATTGTTTTCTTTTTTTTATTTCTTATATTACAATATTAGTTTATCAATCAAAAATAAAAACTTCTTATTAGTTATTATTATAAGCTTTTATAGTATTGTAATGTTGTCGGAAAATATTTTGGAAAGAGAAAATGGAGTCATTTTCTTTTCTTTCTTGATTAATTTTTTTTCTTTAAAAAATTTCATAAAAAATGAGTGTTAAAAAATCAATTTTATTAATTGGTCCTTTTCCGAAACCAATTACAGGGCTCTCACTGGCAAATGAAATCTTATACAAAGGGTTAGTAGAAAAGAATAATAAGGTCGATTTTATTAATATGTCTTATCATAGGTTTGAAGAGGTTTTGGGCAAATTTAATTTTGATAAAATGCTATTTTTTATAAAATTAAATTTTAAAGCATTCAAAATATATAATTACGATTCCATTTACATTACAATTGGTCAAAGTTTTTTTGGGGTATTAAAATATGCTTTATTTTTTTTAGTAGCACGAATTTTTAATAAGAGCATAACAGTCCATCTTCATGGTAACCAATTAAGAAAAATGTACGAGAAACAGTCGTTTCTTAAAAATAAACTAGTAAAAAGTATTCTTCAATTATCAAATTATGGCATTGTACTTTCTAATTCACTAAAACCTAACTTAGAGTTTTTTTTAAAAGAAGAAAATATTTTTATTGTTGAAAATTTTGTCGAAAACAATTTGTATTTATCTCCAGTAGAAAATAAGTTGAAAGATTACTCTACATTAAAAATTGCTTATATAAGTAATTTAATGACGGAGAAAGGAGTATTTTATTTATTAGATTCTTTAGTTGCTTTAAATAAAAAAGGCTTTTTATTTGAAGCAAAATTTGCTGGTAATATTGATAGCTCTATAGAGTCTAAAGTAATGACTTATTTTAAAGAAAATAGTAATATAGAATATTTAGGAGTAGTTAGAAGTAGTGAAAAAAAAGAACTACTATTGTGGTCTAATACATTTGTTTTTCCATCTTATTTGATAGAGGGTTTACCAATATCTATATTAGAAGCAATAATTACAAAAAATGAAGTGATTACAACAAAACATCCTGCGTTAATAGATGTTTTTAAAGAAGATGGACTTTGTTTTATTAAAGAAAAATCAACAGATGAAATTGTTTATTTTTTACAAGAGTTAAATTCTAATTTTAATCAAAAAAGAATTGAAAACAATTATAATCTGATAAAAGATTGTACTGAAAAAAATTTTGTTTCTAACATTGAAAAAATTCTGAATTTATAACGAATGCAGCAACTAGATAAATATAAACTACCAAAAAACTTTAGAGGCAGAAACGTTTTTGTTGTTCAATTATGGTGGATTGTACAAAGTGTTTTGTTTAAAAACTCTCCTCAATTCATGTATGGTTTTCGTAATTTCTTATTAAGACTTTTTGGAGCTAAAATTGGTAAGAATACTATTATAAGGCCTTCTGTAAAAGTTACTTATCCTTGGAAGGTTTCTATAGGTGAATACTGTCAAATTGGAGATGATGTAGTTTTATATTCATTAGGTGAAATTGAGATAGGAAATCATACAGTTATATCGCAAAAGAGTTATATTTGCGCAGGATCTCATGACTTTACAAAGTCAACTTTTAATATTTTTTCAAAAAAAATAACAATTAAAGATCAATGCTGGTTAGCAACAGATGTTTTTGTTGCACCAGGTGTAACAATAGAATCTGGTACTGTTGTAGGTTCTAGGAGCAGTGTATATAATAATTTGCCAGCAAATAAAATATGTATAGGCACACCAGCTAAAGTAATAAGAGAAAGAAAAATTGAAGAATAGTAAAAATATTTTAATTATTTCTCCTTTCTTTTACCCAGAGCCAATTTCTACGGGTAAATTTAATACAGATTTTGCTGTTGGTTTAAAAGATTTGGGGCATAATGTAAAGATATTATGTTACCACCCATTATATCCAACATGGAAAATAAATAAGACTAAGGCTAAAATTAATAATATAGAAATTATTAGAGGTGGAAAGTTTTTATGGTTTTCTAAAAAACCTTTTCTAAGAAGATTTATTTTAGAGTTAAGTTATGCTTTTTTTATTTTAAGAAAAATTAAGACCAGCCAAAAAAACATAGATATCATAATACCAGTTTTCCCACCAAGTCTAGCTTTTTTTTCAATAATTCCCCTGTTAAAAAAAAATATTCAAAAAGTGGGTATGGTGCATGATTTACAAGAGTTTTATTCAGAAGAAAAGAAGGGTTTAGTTTTTAAAGTATTACAAGCGATTATCCATAAAACAGAAAAGAAATGTTATAATAGTTGTAATAAATTAATATTTCTTTCGAATGAAATGAGAAATGAATCAGAAAAAATTTATGGATTAAAAAACACTAAATTAGAAGTTCAATACCCTTTTATTACAATAAAAAATCAATTCACAAACGATTTAGAACACATTTTTGATGACGCAAAAAGACATATAGTTTACTCAGGTGCTTTGGGTGAAAAACAAAATCCTGAAGGGCTTTATGACTTTTTTGATAAAGCTACGTTGAGCATTGATAATTCTATTTTTCATTTTTTCTCAGAAGGAGAAGAGTTTAACAAACTAAAACAAAAAAATAATAATCCCAAAATACTTTTTCATAATCTTGTTAAAAAAGAAAATTTAGAAGAATTATATCTAAAAAGCGATGTTCAAATAATTCCTCAAAAAACGGGCACATCAAAAGGTTCTTTACCTTCAAAATTACCAAATTTACTGGCTTCAGAATGTAAAGTTTTTCTTATAACTGATAGTAATAGTGAATTAGAAAAATTATTTAAAGAATATAGTTTAAGTTTTGTGTCTACAAATTGGGAAAATGAAACTTTAATAAAAAATTTGAAAAAGTTATTAAATGAAAAGATTGATTTTGAACATCAAAATAAAGTAGCAAGAAATATTTTTACAATAGATAAAATGATAGAAAAAATATTATATTAAAACAATATATTTGCCTTCCTGTTATAAATCTAAGTTTTGAAAAAAAGATATTCTTATTTAATAAAGCCTCTGCAAATTATTGTAGACCTTTTAATTATTAATATCATTATATATTTCACTCAATCTCTAAGTTTTTATTTTTTATTATATATCACTTTGTTTTGGTTAGTTACAACCTATTCCTTTGGTTTCTACAAAGTTTACAGATATACTAGGTTTCTAAGATTAATTAACTTACTAGTTAAACAATTTTTAATATTTACTTTAGGTTACTTTGCTTATTTTGGTATTTTTAGAGAAGGAAAAGTTGATAATAATCAATTAATTATTTTACTATCAATAGCGTTATGTGTGTCCATAAGTAAGTTTTTTTGGTTTTTTCTATTAAAAAAATACAGAGCTTTAGGTAATAATTTAAGATCAACTATAGTTTTAGGTTATGATCAATCTGCCAAAAACATAATAAAACTATTCAAAAGTAAATCAAATTTAGGTTATAAGTATTTAGGTTTTTTTTCGAACAAAGATTATAAGAATTCTGAATTTTTAGGCAAATTCAATTCGGTTTATGATTATGTAACCCATAATGAGGTAGATGAAATTTACTTATCACTTACAGGTCATTCAAAAGAGCAAGTAAAAAATATAAATAAGTTTGCAACAGAAAAAAACATCATTTTAAAATTAATACCAGATACTATAGAGCTGTATAGTAAAAACCAAAGTGTAGAATATTATGATGATGCACTCATGGTGCTTAATGTTAGAAAATTACCCTTTGATTTTGTAGAGAGTTTATACAAAAAACGAATCTTTGATATTTTATTTTCAATATTTGTGTGTGTAGCTGTTTTATCTTGGTTATTACCACTTTTATGGGTAATTGTAAAATTAGAATCTAAAGGGCCATTAATTTTTAAACAAAATCGAGAAGGCTTAAATGGCGATAGTTTTATTTGTTATAAAATTAGAAGTATGAGGCTAAATGAAGAATCTTATGACAATATTCATACCACAAAAAACGATTTAAGAATCACTAAAGTTGGTGCTTTTCTAAGAAAAACAAGTATAGATGAATTACCTCAATTCTTTAATGTTTTGTTAGGTAATATGAGTGTTGTTGGCCCAAGACCACATATAGAAAGTTTGTCTTTAGAATATCAAAAAGAAGTACACGATTACTTAAAAAGGCATATTGTTAAACCAGGTATAACAGGTTTAGCTCAAGTAAGTGGTTATAGAGGTGAAGTGAGGAAGAAGTCTGATATTAAAAATAGAGTTAGATTAGATATTTTTTATATCGAAAATTGGTCTTTTTTCTTAGATATAAAGATCATTATTAAGACAGTTTTAAATGTTTTTAAAGGTGAGGAAAAAGCGTATTGATAAATGGAAAGAAAACTAGAAATTACAGCATGTATAGTTTTATATAATGAAGATTTAACAGAACTTACAAAAACAATAAACTCTTTTTTAAATGTACCATTACAAAAGAAACTTTATTTAGTTGATAATACAACCCAAATGCGTTTTCAAAATATCTTTATTAATAAGGATATAGAATATATTGCCAATGGTAAAAATATTGGATTTGGACCAGGGCATAATGTAGTGATTGATAAAATTAAAGACAAATCTAACTTTCATTTAATTTTAAATCCAGATGTAACCTTTGCTAAAAAAGTGATTCCTAATTTAATTCAAGAATTAACAAAAGATGAAAAATTAGCAATGATAGCTCCAAAAGTTCTTTTTCCCACTGGCGAACATCAATATTCATGTAGAAGATATCCTCGATTTTTTGAATTAATTGGTAGAAGATTCACTTTTTTAAGACCATTATTTAAATCTAAAATTTTTAAAGGTAAGTACAAAGATAAAGATCTCTCCAATCCTTTTTATGCCGAATATTTGGCAGGTTGTTTTCATTTATATAAAACGGAAGATTTTATTCGCTTAAATGGTTTTGATGAACGTTATTTTCTATATCTAGAAGATGTAGATATTTGCAAAAAAATTGATACTATTGGCAAGAAAAAACTATACTATCCTAAAGAAGAAATCATTCACATCTTAAAAAGAGGCTCATTAAGAAACCTTACACTTTTTTTTAGACACTCCTCTTCAGCAATCAAATATTTTTTAAAATGGGGCTTTTAATAAATATAAAATTCAATGCTAAACAAGAGAGTTTAGTTAACATTATTTTATCATTTAGTATATTTATATTATATTTAGGTTTAAATTTGTAGGTAATCTGTTTAAGATTTATTTTTGAAAAATGAAAATGATTTATAGAAATAATAAGTTCTTTCTGTAATCAGAAAAACGTAATGAAATTGAAACAGAATAACTCCCACCTTAAAAAACCCTTATTAATCTTATTAGATTTATTGATAATATGTAGTGTATTATATGGTATTTCAGATAAAGACTATTTAAACACTTCTTTTTTATCATTTATACTCGTTTTCTGGCTTTTTTCATCTTATTACACAAAATTTTATGATGTTTTTAGCCACCATAACATTAGTAAATTATTTGTACTTCTTTTTTCTCAATTTTTTATTTTTTTACTTGGTTTTCTAAGTTATTTCAGTCTATTTAAAGAGGGTGAAGTAGTAGCTAATCAAATAAAAACATTTACTTTAATTACTATTATTATTACCGTTTTTAAGTTTATAAGTTTTTACATTATAAAAAAACAAAAAACGTATACTAATGAATTAAAGAATATTATTCTATTTGGTGAAATCAATTCTGCCGAAAAATTAGAAAGTTTATTCCATTCTAAAAATGAATTAGGATATCGTTTTATAGGTTTTTTCTCAAAAAACAAATACAAATCGCAATATTATTTGGGTAAAACTAAAAACGGATTAGAGTATGTAAAGGAAAATAAAATTGATGAAATTTATTGTAATCCATCCACAGTTTCTAAAAAACAGCTCAATAAAATTAGAAAATTTGTTGAAGAAAATGATCTTGAACTAACCTTTTTACCAGAAAGTAGAGCAATTTACAGTAAAGATTATGTTTTAGAATATTTTGGTGCCATACCAGTATTAAAACCAAAACCACTTCCTTTTGAAAAGAAAGAAACGCATATTAAGAAAAGAATATTAGACATTGCCTTTTCTTTAGTAGTATGCATCACTATTTTATCATGGTTAATACCTATTCTTTGGATTATTATTAAAATAGATTCAAAAGGACCCTTGTTCTTTAAACAAAAAAGAGATGGTATAGATGGTAAGCAATTTTACTGTTTTAAATTAAGATCCATGAAAGTAAATAATGATGCAGATAAAGTGTCAGCGTCTAAAAACGATAAAAGAATTACAAAAGTAGGTGCTTTTTTAAGAAAATCTAGTTTAGACGAATTACCTCAGTTTTTTAATGTTTTATTTGGTGATATGAGCATTGTAGGACCAAGACCTCACATGAATGCACATACACAGAAATATGTTGAAGAAGTTGAGAATTATTTAAAAAGGCATACAGTAAAACCCGGCATAACAGGTTTAGCACAAATTAGCGGTTATAGAGGGGAAGTTATAGAAAAATCAGACATTAAAAATCGGGTAAGATTAGATATTTTTTATATTGAAAACTGGTCTTTTATTTTAGATTTAAAAATTATTGTGCGCACATTTCTTAATGTGTTTGTTAAAGAAGAGAAAGCATATTAATATTCCATAAATTTTCTAGTTATCTTTTTAGTAAAATTGCGCAATACTTAAATGCTATTAAAAGTATTTTAAAAACATTTTAAATATATTTGCAACCTCAATTCTATAAAAATGAATATACTTATTTTAGGTTCTGGTGGCAGAGAACATGCATTTACTTTAAAATTAAATGAAAGCTCAAAAATTAATCAACTTTTTGTAGCTCCTGGAAATGCAGGTACCGCTAAAATAGCCACCAATATCAATATCAATCCTACCGATTTTAAATCAGTAAAAGATGTTGTTTTAGAACATAAAATAGGCATGGTTGTAGTTGGCCCAGAAGCACCATTGGTTGCAGGTGTACACGATTTCTTTTTAGCAGATCAAGAGCTTAAAAACATCCCTGTAATTGGCCCGAAAAAAGATGGAGCCTTATTAGAGGGTAGTAAAGATTTTTCGAAACAATTTATGCAAAAACACGGTGTACCAACTGCCCAGTATAAATCTTTTACAAAGGATAATTTAGCAGATGGTTTTGCTTTTTTAGAAACTTTAACTGCTCCTTATGTGTTAAAAGCAGATGGTTTAGCTGCAGGTAAAGGTGTTTTAATTTTAAATTCTTTAGATGAGGCTAAAGCTGAATTAGAAGATATGGTTACAAACCAAAAGTTTGGTGAAGCTTCTGCTACAGTGGTTATTGAAGAATTTTTAAAAGGTATTGAACTATCTGTTTTTGTATTAACAGATGGTAAAAACTATAAAATTTTGCCATCAGCCAAAGATTATAAAAGAATTGGGGAAGGCGATACAGGTTTAAATACGGGAGGTATGGGGGCTATTTCACCTGTACCGTTTGCAGATGAAGCGTTTTTAAATAAAGTAGAAGAATTAGTTGTAAAGCCTACAATTGATGGTTTGCAAAAAGATGGAATTGATTATAAAGGGTTTATTTTTATCGGTCTAATGAATGATAATGGAAATCCTTCTGTGGTAGAGTATAATGTAAGAATGGGAGATCCTGAAACAGAGGTAGTTTTACCTAGAATAGAATCAGATTTATTTGATTTGTTTGATGGTGTAGCACACCAAACTTTACATGAAAAATCGTTCTCAGTAATTAATAAAACAGCTACTACTGTGATGTTAGTTTCTGGTGGATATCCAGAGGCTTATCAAAAGGCGAAAGAAATTACTGGTTTTGAAAAAGTAGAAGAATCTATTGTTTTTCATGCAGGGACAACAATTCAAGATGATAAAGTTATCACTAATGGAGGTAGAGTTATGGCAATTACTTCGTTGGGAAATACTATTGAAGAAGCTCTAGAAAAGAGTTATAATAGTATTGATAAAATTCATTTTGATAAGATGAACTTTAGAAAAGATATTGGTTTCGATTTAGTGTAATTCAAGTTGTTATCTTGCCTTTTTGAGTGTAAAAGAAAATTCTGAACCTTCACCATACGTGCTTTTTAAGAAAATATTTTCGTTGTGAGCTTCTACAATATGTTTTACTATAGAAAGTCCTAAACCAGAGCCACCTTGTTCTCTAGATCTACTTTGGTCTACCCTATAAAATCGTTCAAATAAACGAGAAACGTGTTCTTTTTTAATACCCTCACCATCATCCGTAACTTTAATAATAAATTTTTTGTCAGAATACTCTTCTGCGCCTACAAAAGTTTTTCCATTGGGTTTTCCATATTTTATGGAGTTTACCACTAAGTTTATCAAAACTTGCTCAATTTTCTCAATGTCGCCCTTTACAAAAACTGGGAATTCATAAATTTTATCAAAAGATAAGGTAATATTTCTTTTTTTGGCTTTCATTTCAAATAAATCAAACACATTTTGAATGAGTTCTAAAATATTAAAATTTTCAATGGTTAGCTTAGTCCCCTCATTCTCTAATTTGGCAATCATATCCAAATCTTTAATTACAGCTACCAATCGCTCTACACCTTTGTTGGCTCTATCCAAATACTTCATCCGTATTTGTTTATCATGTATGGCACCTTCCATTAATGTTAAAATATAACCTTGTACAGTAAAAAGAGGTGTTTTGAGTTCATGTGCTACATTTCCTAAAAAATCACGTCTAAAAGAATCTCTTTCAGTTAAACTTTCTATTTCCAATCGTTTCCCTTCAACAAAATCTTGCATGCTCTTAGAAATTTCATCAATATCTGTGGTAGCAGATGCTTTATTTAAATCATTAATATCGAGTATTGATACTTCTTTATATAATTTTTTTAATCTTCGGTATATAAAATGTTCCGCTCTATATTGTATGATAAAAAATGAAATAAGAAATAAAATAATCGTAGATATTACAATGTCAGGTATGCCAAGGTGCTTACTCACAACAAAGTAAGCTATACCAGAGATTATAACAGAAGCTAATGTTAAATATAACGCAGACCAGAGTGCGTAAGAATATGTTTTTTTTATTTTCAAGAAATAAAGAAGTTTTTAGTTAAGAAACAGGGTTATTTATCTTCTAACAAAACAAATTTATAACCAACACCTTTAACAGTTTTAAAATGGTTGTCACCAATTTTTTCTCTTAATTTTCTAATATGTACATCTATAGTTCGTCCGCCTACAACTACTTCATTTCCCCAAACTGTATCTAAAATTACTTCTCTTTTAAACACTTTGCCTGGTTTAGATGTTAAAAGTGAAAAGAGCTCGAATTCTTTTCTCGGTAATGCAATTTTTTTGCCACCTTTATATACCACATATTCATCCTTATCAATAACAATGTCGCCTAGTTTAATTGACTCTTCAGTCTCAGATTTTGTTTTTAATCTTCTCAATAAAGATTTAATTTTACTAACTAAAACTTTTGGCTTTATGGGTTTTGTAATATAATCATCTGCACCAGCTTCAAAACCTGCAACTTGAGAGTAATCTTCACCACGAGCAGTTAAAAAAGCAATAATTACACTTTCAAGAGATTTAATTTTTCGAATCTTTTCACAAGCTTCAATACCATCCATTTCAGGCATCATAATATCTAATAAAATTAGATGCGGAATTTGCTTTTTAGCAACCTTAATTGCTTCCAATCCATTTTGTGCTGTAAAAATTTGATAGCCTTCATTCTTTAAATTGTACCCAATAATTTCTAAAATATCGGGTTCATCATCAACTAACAAAATTTTAATATCGTTTTTATTCATAATTTCTTAATGATTGATATCAAAAATAATCATTATTATAATAAAATAACAAGTTCTTAACAATCATTTAATATTACAGTACAATTGTTAATATTAAGAACTTAACCATAAGATAATACCGTTAAATACCAGCTACTTAATAATAATTTTATAAATTTATACCTTAATTTAAATCAATTCAAACATGAAAAAAAATTACTTATTTACATTATTGTTTACACTTTGTTTTAGTGTCTTGTCATATGGACAGTTAGTTATAAATGAGATTGATGCTGATACAGCTGGAACTGACGTAGCTGAATTTATAGAACTTAAATGGACACCAAATACTTCTTTAGATGGATATGTTGTTGTATTGTTTAATGGAAGCGATGATAAAAGTTACCTGGCTTTTGATTTAGATGGTAAAACCACTGATGAGAATGGTTTTTTCATTTTAGCCAATACTCCATTAATATCTGGAACTGATATAGATATGGGTGCTGGTAATGTTTTGCAAAATGGTACTGACGCTGTTGCTGTTTATCAAGCAAATGATACTGATTTTCCAAATGATACTGCAATTACACAAACAGGTCTTATTGATGTGATAATTTATGACACAAATGATGGTGATGATGCAGGTTTATTAGATGCTTTTGGTAAAACAGAACAATTTAATGAAGATGAAAATGGTTCAAAAGATAACCAATCTATCCAAAGATTAGCAGATGGTAGTTATACTACATCCGACGCAACTTTTAGAGCAGAAAATATAGCTACAGATCCATGTGATGTTAATTTGTTTAATTATAATGCAACCTGTGATGCTGTAACTTCTGGCATAGACACCTATACTGCTACAATAGAGTTTTCTGGTGGTAATACAGGTATTACGTATACTCTTAATTCTGACGTAGGAACAATCTCAGGTGATTCACCTACTGATTCTGAAACAGGGACCATAACTATCTCTGGAGTGCCAGAAAGTTCAGATATCAACTTCACCTTAGTTGGTGGTACTGGAAGTAGTTGCGATTTTTCTGAGTCTATTACTTCTCCAAATTGTGTTGGTCTTCCTATAGTAGAAACATTTGATTACACCAATACTGAAGCACTTTCTGCTCAAGCTAGATGGATGTCTTTAAATTCTGGGGATGATATAATTGTTGCTGACGGTAGTTTAAGCTATGAAGGATTAAAGTCTTCAGAGGGTAACTCCATAACTTTTGATGGAGGTGGAGCTGAAAGTTACACCACTTTTGCAGATATCACTTCTGGTACAGTATATGCTTCCTTTCTCTTAAAAGTTTCAGATATTTCTTCGATGACGGATTTAACTGATGGTGGCTATTTTGCTTCTTTAGCTGGTGGCACAAGTAGTTACGATGCAAGACTTTGGGTAAGACCCAACCCAGATGCAAGTGGTAGTACTTTTGATATAGGTTATGGTCCTGAATCATCAAACCCACCTTTTACAAGTAGCACGTATTCTGTGGATGATGTACTATTTGTTGTTATGGCACTTAATATGGATAATGGTTTAGTTAGTACTTGGATTAACCCAGATGCTTCATCTTTTGAAGGAACAATTCCAACAGCTACTTTGTCTTCTACTGATGCTAATCCACCAAGTAGTATAAATCTATTTATTCTAAGACAAGATTCAACTGGTGAAACACCTTTTATGCAAGTTGATGAATTACGAATTTCAAATTCTTGGGCAGATGTTACTCCAAAAGCAGCAACTGCTTCTGTTGATAGAAACCAAATCGAAGGCTTCGCAACCTATCCAAACCCAGTTACAAACAATCAGTTTACCATTAAAAGCAATAGTTTAGACACTAAAAAAGTGGCTATTTTTAATGTGATTGGTAAACAAGTTTTAACCACTAGTTTTGAGGGCAGAACATCTAACATCGATGTTTCTTCAATTACCTCTGGTTTATATATTTTAAAAGTAACTGAAGGTAATAAATCAGCTACTTCAAAATTAGTAATTAAATAAAACTACTAATTTTTTATACATTTAAAAGCTCTGAATTTTCGGAGCTTTTTCTTTTTCAGTATATTTATCAACGAAAAAGAACAACAATGCTATGAACCTAACGTACAAATTAAACGATATTTTATTTTTAGATATAGAAACAGTACCTCAAGAAGAACGTTGGGAAAATGTTTCTGTAACTATGCAACAACTTTTTGAAAAGAAAACACAGTACCAACGAAAAGAAGAATTTACAGTAGCAGAATTTTACAATAAAGCAGGTATTTGGGCAGAGTTTGGAAAAATAATTTGTATCTCTGTTGGCTACTTTGTGGATACTGAGAATAGCAAGCAATTAAGAGTAAAATCGTTTTTTGGAGATGATGAACATAAAATTTTAAGTGATTTTAAAGTTTTGTTAGACAAACATTTTACCAAGAAAACTAATATTTTATGTGCGCATAATGGAAAGGAATTCGATTTTCCGTTTATAGCCAGAAGAATGATAGTACATCAAATTGAATTGCCAAAAAAACTAAATCTCTTTGGCAAAAAACCATGGGAAGTTCCGCATTTAGATACACTAGAATTATGGAAGTTTGGCGATTATAAACATTATACTTCACTAAAATTATTAACGTCAATTTTAGGAATTCCATCACCCAAAGATGATATTGATGGTAGTGAAGTGGCAGCTGTGTATTACAAAGAAAAAAACATACAACGAATTGTAAACTACTGTGAAAAAGATACTATTGCAGTTGCACAAATTTTACTGCGCTTTAACAACGAAAACAGGTTGCAAAATACCGATATTGTTAGTATTGATTAATCTTCGAGTTTCATAGAAAGTTCAAACCAGCGTTCTTCTTTTGTATCAATATCTCTTAGTATTTTTTCAAGTTCTTCTGATTTTTTAGGAATATCATCAGGAGCAATTTCTACATTTAAAAATTGTTTTTCTATGCGTTCTTTTTGGTTTTGCAGTCTTTCAATCTCAGCCTCTAAAGCACCATATTCTCTTTTTTCTTGAAAGGTTAATGTAGCTTTTTTAGTTTTTGGTGCTTCCTTTTTTTCAACAACCTTTTCAATGGGTGCTTCTTTTTCAATTGAGCTATCGTAAGCTCTAAAATCAGAATAATTTCCTGGAAAGTTTTCTACAACACCATCACCTCTAAATACAAATAAAGCATCTACAATTTTATCCATAAAATAACGATCGTGAGAAACCACCAATAAATTTCCTGGATAATCTAACAAAAAGCTTTCAAGTACATTTAGCGTAACCACATCTAAATCGTTGGTAGGTTCATCTAAAATTAAAAAATTAGGATTCTGAATTAAAACAGCACACAAATACAAACGTTTTTGTTCGCCTCCAGATAATTTTTCTACAAAGTCATACTGCTTTTTTTTATCGAATAAAAAACGCTCTAAGAGTTGCGAAGCAGATATTTTTCGTCCTTTGGTTAAAGGGATGTACTCCCCAAATTCTTTAATTACTTCAATTACTTTTTGCCCCTCTTTAATGGCAATACCAGCTTGTGTGTAGTACCCAAATTTAATGGTTTCACCTACCACTACTTTTCCACCATCAACAGGATTTTGTTGGGTAATGATGTTTAAAAAAGACGATTTTCCTGTACCGTTTTTACCAATAATTCCTATACGTTCTCCACGTTTAAACACATAATCAAAACCATCAAGTATTTTTTTATCACCATAAGATTTATATATTTTATGAAGCTCTAAAACTTTGCTTCCTAAACGCTCCATATTTATCTCTAGCTGAACTGTATGATCTTTTCTACGTTGATGTGCTTTTTCTTTAATTTGATAAAAATCGTCGGTTCTTGATTTCGATTTTGTAGTTCTTGCTTTGGGTTGCTTGCGCATCCATTCCAACTCTTTTTTAAACAAACTTTTTGCTTTGCTTAAATTGGTAGCTTCAAGAGCCAAACGTTCTTCTTTATTTTGTAAATAATACGAGTAATTCCCTTTGTATTTGTAAATATTGCCTTCGTCTAATTCTAAAATTTCATCGCATACACGTTCTAAAAAATAGCGATCATGCGTTACCATAAAAAGTGTGATTTTTTCTTTCGCAAAAAAAGACTCCAACCATTCTATCATTTCTAAATCTAAATGATTGGTAGGCTCATCAAGAATTAACAAATCTGGTTTACTAATCAAAACAATCGCTAAAGAAAGTCGTTTTTTTTGACCTCCAGAAAGCGATGAAATTTTTTGCGTTAAATCGTCTAATTTTAATTTAGATAAAATTTGACGGTATTGCGTCTCAAAATCCCAAGCATTGTATTGGTCCATTAAATCAAAAGCAGCTTGATAAGCTTCAGCTTCTTCAGGATTTTTTAATGCTTTTTCATATTGATTAACAATAGAAAGTATTTTATTATCTGTAGCAAAAATGGTTTCTTCAATAGTTAATTTAGGATCTAAATCGTCTTTTTGAGCTAAATAAGCAATAGAAATATCTTTTCTACTAACTATTTGACCAGAATCTGCATAATCTAAACCAGCAATAATATTTAGAATTGAGGTTTTTCCAGTACCATTTTTAGCTACAAAAGCTATTTTTTGATCTTTATTGATACCAAAAGAAATGTTTTCGAATAAAACACGTTCTCCATATGATTTTGATATATTTTCTACAGAAAGGTAATTCACAAAATAAAGTTTAATTTTAGCAAAGAAACAAAAAACCCAAGAGTTAACTTGGGTTTTTGCATCATTTATAACTAAATAATATATTGGGGGACAACATTTATTATGTCATTTTCACGTTGTAAAGATATAAGAAAAAAAACCTCTTGTCAATCCCCATTTATAGTGAAATTTTTTTCTCCCCATGTATGGGGAGAAGCCTCCCCATAAATGGGGAGAGAAACGCAGTTTTTGACTTTTTTTTCAGCCCTTTTCAACAAAAAACAGTTTTAGAATCTATGAATTAATGTTATCTTGCCCCTTAATCTTCAAAAAAACATAAATGAAAATTATCGTTCCTATGGCTGGTATTGGTTCTCGATTAAGACCACATACTTTAACAGTGCCAAAACCCTTAACAGTAATAGCAGGGAAACCTATTGTACAACGTTTAGTAGAGGACATTGCTTCTGTAATTGATGAGGAAATTGACGAAATTGCCTTTGTTATAGGCACAACTGCAAAAGGTTTTCCTACAGATACAGAGCAAAAATTATTACAAATTGCTAAAGAGTTAGGCGCAAAAGGTTCTGTTTATGTACAAGAAGTTGCTTTAGGAACAGCACATGCTATTTATTGTGCAAAAGAATCGTTAAGTGGGCCTTGTGTTGTGGCTTATGCAGACACCTTATTTAAGGCAGATTTTAAATTAGATGTAAATGCTGATGGTGCAATTTGGGTGAGTAAAGTAGAAAACCCAAGTGCTTTTGGAGTAATAAAATTAGAAGATGGTATCATTACCGATTTTATAGAAAAACCCAAAAACTTTGTGTCAGATTTAGCGATTATCGGAATTTACTATTTTAAAAGTGGTGATCAATTGCTGAAAGAAATTCAATATCTTATAGATAATGATTTAAAAGAAAACGGAGAATATCAATTAACAAACGTTTTAGAGTCTTTAAAGCAACAAGGTGCTAAATTTGTACCTGGTACTGTTAATGCATGGATGGATTGTGGTAAAAAAGACCCTACTGTAGATACGAATAAACAAACTTTAACTTTTGAACATGAAGCTGGTAATAATTTGGTAGCTGATGATGTGGTTTTACAAAACTCAGAAATTATACAACCTTGTTACATAGGTAAAAATGTTGTTTTACAAGATGCAAAAGTAGGTCCTTATGTGTCTATTGGTGCTGGCAGTTGTATTACGAATGCAACAATTGTAAATTCTCTGATACAAAATAACGTAGAAATATCTAATGCAAATTTAGAGAATGCTATGATTGGCAATCACGCAAAATACAATGGAAAGTTTACTTCTGTAAGTATTGGAGATTATACTGAATTGATATAAATGAAAGGAAGAAAAAAAAATATAGAATCATTTCAAAAAAAGAGAATAGCATACCTTAAAAATATACTGTTTACTTTGTTCTATGTTCTTTTTTCTCATTTCTGTTTTTCACAAGATAGTATTTCTGAAAAAGAAGATCTAACAGAGTCAGCTGCGTTAAAATTTCAACAATTTTTTTTCAAAGCCTTATCTCAAAAGGCCATTGGTAATCATCAAAAAGCTATAGAAAATTTAGAAAATTGTAACCAAATCATAAGTAATGATGTTGCAGTTTTTTTTGAGTTTTCTAAAAACTATTTTTCACTTAACAATACTTTATTAGCTAAAGAATACATAAAAAGAGCATTAACAAAAGACGAAAATAACGTTTGGATGTTAAAGCACTTAGTTAAAATTCATCAAAAAGAAAGAAACTATAAAAAAGCTATAGAAGTACAACAAAAAGTGATCGCGATAAA
>NZ_CBFHZT010000011.1:0-87938 GCF_965660385.1 Polaribacter sp. | reverse complement strand
CCAGATATTTCTAAAAAATATACCATTGCAGATATGTTAACCGGTTATGGAGTTGCAGAAGCTGTAAGGCATTATTATGATATTTATGGAGGTGAAATAAAAGGCAAAAGAGCCATTGTACAAGGATTTGGTAATGTTGGTTCTGCTGCAGCTTATTATCTTACAAAATTAGGTGCTAAGGTAGTAGGTATTATAGATAAAGATGGGGGGTTAATCAATGATAAAGGTTATTCTTTAGAAGAAATGACACAGTTATTTTTAACAAAGAATGGTAATAAATTATCAGCAGATGATATGATTCCTTTTGATGAAATTAATACGAAAATCTGGAAATTACCAGCAGAAATATTTGTTCCGGCTGCAGCTTCAAGGTTGGTTTCTCAAGAGCAAGTACAACAAATGATTGATACAGGTTTAGAGGTAATTTCTCCTGGTGCTAATGTGCCTTTTGCAGATAAAGAAATTTTCTTTGGTCCAATTATGGAGTATGCAGATAGCCATTTAAGTTTATTACCCGATTTTATTTCCAATTGCGGCATTGCAAGAGTTTTTGCTTATTTAATGGAGGCAAAAGTAACCTTACCAATGCAAGATAAAGCCATATTTGAAGATACATCAAACATCATAAAAAAGGCATTACAAAAAACATTTAAAAAGAGTGCTGCTAAAACAAACATTTGTTCTACAGCATTTGAAATAGCATTAAAACAACTAATTTAAAGTAAATTAATAGATATGGAATCAGTGATTATTATTGTATTTGTAATGGGTTATTTAGCAATTACCCTAGAGCATAATTTAAAATTAGATAAATTAATCCCAGCCTTAATTATGATGGCGGTTTGTTGGGCCATTGTAGCTTTAGGGGTAGATTCTTTTTCCAATTGGTTTGATTCCGCAAATCATGGTTTGGTAGATGGTTTTGCTTCAATGGTGCACGATGATAAAATGCACATCGTAGAAGAAACTTTATTACATCACCTAGGTAAAACCGCAGAAATATTAGTGTTCCTTTTAGGGGCAATGACCATTGTAGAAATCATTGATTATTTCGATGGATTCTCAACAATCAAAAGTTTTGTAAAAACAAAAAACAAAAAAAGTATTCTTTGGATCTTTTCAATCTTAGCGTTTATATTATCTGCAATTATAGACAACTTAACAGCAACGATTGTTTTAATTTCAATTTTACAAAAAATTGTTAAAAATAGAGACGAAAGAATTTGGTTTGCAGGTTTAATTATTATTGCTGCTAATGCTGGTGGAGCATGGTCACCTATTGGAGATGTAACCACTACAATGCTATGGATAGGAAACAAAGTAACCACGCTTAAGTTAGTAGAGTACTTATTAATTCCTTCATTATTATGTATGGCAGTACCAGCTTTTATAGCAAGTTTTTTACCTGCTTTTAAGGGTCAAATAGATGTTGATGAAAGTGATGAAGTTGATAAACCTAAAAGTCCTCACAGTGCAAGAATGTTGTATTTAGGTTTAGGAGCTATTGTGTTTGTACCTATTTTTAAAACCGTAACACATTTACCACCTTATGTTGGTATGATGCTGTCTTTAGCAATTGTAGCTACATTTGCAGAAATTTATAGCAATTCTAAATTTTCAATATCAAGTGCAGAAGGTGAGCAAGCAGAAGAGCATGCATCTGGTGCACATCACAGTCCTGTACATGCATCATTATCTAAAATAGAAATGCCAAGTATCTTATTTTTCTTAGGTATTTTAATGGCTGTAGCAGCTTTAGAATCTCTAGGAATTTTATTTAATTTTGCATCAACTTTACAAGATACAGTACCAATGATGGGTACAGAAATGCACACAGAAGGTACTGCAGGGGTGTCAGATTTAGTAGTAATGTTATTAGGTGTTGGTTCAGCAGTTATCGATAATGTACCTTTAGTAGCAGCAAGTTTAGGAATGTTTTCTGAACCTTTAGATAATGAATTGTGGCATTTTATCGCTTTTTCAGCGGGTACAGGAGGTAGTATGCTAATTATAGGTTCAGCAGCTGGTGTAGTAGCTATGGGTATGGAGAAAATTGATTTCTTTTGGTATTTTAAAAAAATATCTTGGTTGGCATTAATTGGTTTTGTGGTAGGTTCAGCTACTTTTATGATTACAAGAACACTTTTTTAATTAAGATACAAAAAAACATGAAAATGTCATTTTTTAAATTACAGAATGGCATTTTTTTTGATATAATATTACAGATTCCTTTACATCTGAAACAATTTAAAAAAAGAACAGTCGTTAATATATAAACCTAAAAGAGAATTGAATGATAACATTTTTTCAAGAAAATAAAGACTTGTTAAACGAAGCTGTACAAGAAGAGAAAACACTTTCTATCTATAAGTTAATTATGGATGGTGGTTTAGGTGGACAAATCATTATCGCTTTACTTTTTGTATTGCTAGCTATTGCCTTATATATTTATTTTGAACGATTTTTTGCCATAAAATCGGCATCTAAAGTTGATAAGAACTTTATGAATCAGATAAAGGACTTTGTAACGAATGGAAAATTGGAATCTGCTGATGCACTTTGTAAAAGTAAAAACACACCAACAGCAAGATTAATAGGTAAAGGAATTTCTAGGATAGGTAAACCTTTAGACGATATCAATACAGCTATTGAAACCGCAGGAAAATTAGAAGTTTATCAATTAGAGAAAAACGTTTCTTGGATTTCTTTATTTATTGCACTTGCGCCAATGCTTGGTTTCATGGGTACTGTAATTGGTATGATTGGAGCATTTAATGATATTGCTGTTGCAAATGATATTTCTCCAGCCGTAGTTGCAGGAGGTATTAAAGTAGCCTTATTAACAACCGTATTTGGTTTAATTGTGGCTATTATTCTTCAGATTTTTTACAATTATATTGTTGCTAAAATTGACAGTATTGTAAATAATATGGAAGATGCATCTATCTCTTTGGTAGACTTATTAGTAAAGTATAAAAAATAATATTCAATATGAAAAGTAATAAAATTTTAAATATTGGAATTACTTTAATTGCACTTATTGGAGGTATTCTTTTTATAAGAATATTTTCAGAAGATGCAGAAGTAATAGAAACCAATGTTGATGTGCAAAATAGTTTGGTTAGTCCGCTTATTTCATTTTCATTTTGGTTGTTTATTGCGGGTGTTGTAATTACAATATTGTTGTCTCTTTGGAGTTTAATTAGAAACCCAGAGAACTTAAAGAAAACTTTAGGAGGTTTAGCAGTTTTAGCTGTATTGCTATTTATTGCATACTTCTTATCAGATAGTGCAGTTGTTTATGATGCAAATGGACTAAATGTTTTACCAGGTGGAGAAGAGGGCTCATCTACAAACAGATGGGTAGGAGCTGGAATATGGTATAGTACCATATTGTTAATAATAGCTGGCTTATTCTTTATTTGGGATTTATTAAAAGGATTAGTTAAACCAGCATAAAATATGGCAAGAAGAGAAAATCCAGAAATTAACGCAGGTTCTATGGCAGATATTGCTTTTCTGTTATTAATTTTCTTCTTAGTAACTACTACCATGAATGTAGATTCTGGGGTGTCTAAGAAGTTATCAGAAAAGCCGCCACCAGATTATGTTCCACCTGTAATTAAAGAGAAAAATATTTTCGAGGTAAATATCAACAGAAATAACGAACTTCTTGTTGAAAACGAACCAATGCAAATCAAGGATATTAAAGAGGCAGCTCTTAAATTTATTGATAATGGTGGTGGAATTGGTAAACCTGACGAAGATGGTACACCAGGTAGTCCATGTGATTATTGCCAAGGTGAAAGAAGTGATAAATCTTCAGATCACCCAAATAAAGCTATTATCTCTGTTCAAAGTGATAGAGGTACAGATTATGGAGTATATATTCAAGTTCAGAATGAGCTTTTAAGAGCTTATAGTGAATTAAGAAATAGACTCTCTAAACAGCGTTATGGCATATCTTTTGATGAATTAGAAGAACAATACAAAGATTCAAAGAAGAGTGCAGATACTAAGAAACTATCTGAGCAATTGAAATTAAAAGTGGAAGATATCAAAAAAGCATATCCTCAAATTATTTCTGATGCTGAGCCAACTTCTTAATTAAATTTAAAACAAGAAACTATGTCTAAATTTAGAAAAAAGAAAAAAGGAATACCTGCTGTAAATACAGCAGCCTTACCAGATATCGTTTTTATGTTACTATTCTTTTTTATGGTTACTACAACCATGAGAGAAACAAATTTAGTAATTGAAAACCCAAGATTACCAAGTGCAACTGAAATTAAAAAGTTAGAAGACAAAAGTTTGGTGAGCACTATCTATGTAGGTAAATCTAAAGATCCTAATAGAGATGGGGTAGGATATAATAAAATTCAGTTAAATGATAAAATTTCAACTGCTGATCAAGTGCCAGCTTTTATTTTTAGCAAAAGAGATAAGTTAGCAGAGGCTTTACATCCTTTTATGACTACTTCTATTAAAGCGGATAAAGAGTCTAATGTGGGTACTATAATTGATATAAGATTAAAATTAAGAGATGTAAATGCTCTTAAAATTAATTACTCTTCAACAGCACCAGCTAAGAATTAATTACATTATACTATATTTTAAAAAGGTTAACTGATAAAGTTAACCTTTTTTTATTTTTGTATATTTAATACTTACAACTTTAGAATGAAAAGAACAGTTTACTTTGTTTTCTTAATTTGCTTTGTGTCAAATTTTTTTGCACAAAAAGATTCTTTACAATTGGGTACAAAGTATGCAGAAGATCAAATATATACTTCTATTTCTTATGCCCAGCTTTACAATCAACCTTTGCCAATAAGTAAAAGTAGATTTTCTTACGCGCTCTCAATTGGTTTTATGAAAGATATTACCCTAAATAAGCGTGGTAATATTGCTGTAGCTTTAGGAGTTGGTTATGGTTTCGATTTTTTTAATCACCAATTAAAAGTTGAAGAAATTAATGGTTCAACTAATTTTAGTGCGGTTCAAGGCTCAATATCTAACGTTTTTAAATCGCACAATTTTGAATTGCCTTTAGAGCTAAGATGGAGAACATCAACCGCTAAAAAATATGATTTTTGGCGTGTTTATGCAGGTGTTAAATTTTTGTACAACCTTAGAAATAAGTTTGAGTTTGAAGAAAATTTGAATACTATTTCATATGTTAATGTGAGTAGCTATAACCAATTTCAATATGGGTTAACACTTTCTGCTGGTTTTGATGAATTTAATGTGAATCTTTTTTACAGTTTAACCCCAATATTTAACGATGCAATTATTAATGGGGAAGCAATTAACTCTTCTATTTTAAAATTTGGTTTAATATTTTATATTTTATAAAATATAATTTAGAACTATAGGTGTTAACATCCCTAAAAAAAAACCAATATATATTTCTTTTGTGGTATGGGCTTTTAAGTGAAGCCTTGCGCTTGCTAATACACCTGATAAAAGAAAAATTATCATGATAACTAAGGCATATGATTGTGAATAATTGTTGCCCAAAACCATAAAAAAGCCTGCAGAAATACCTAAAGAGAGTAAATGTATACTTGCTTTAATTTTGAAAAAGAATAAAATGTAAACCAATAATAATCCTATAGAAGTAGCATAAAAAAGTAAACTAATATCTCTTAAGTTTACGGCATTATTCATAGTATTACCCATCAGGTAAAATAAAATAACCATTAATGCTATTGGTAATTTTCTTTCTTTAATACTTTCTGTTTTATAGGATTTAATAATTTTTAATCTTTTAAAAAGAATAAGTATCAATAGGGGCACTAAATATGTAAAAATAAACACTACGCTTAAAACCATAAATTTTTGATTGCCTAAGTAATGATTTGTAGTCAATAAAAAATACAGCATAATGCCAATGGTAGGAATAACAATTGGGTGTAATATGGTTGATATGAATTTATAAAATCGCACTAAATCTCTTTGCGTAAACGTGCAACAGGTAAATCTAATTGTTCTCTATATTTTGCCACAGTTCTTCTGGCAATAGGATACCCTTTTTCTTTTAAAATTTGCGATAATTTTTCATCTGTTAAAGGTTTTTTCTTGTCTTCTTCAGCAATAACAGTTTCTAGTATTTTTTTAATTTCTTTGGTAGACACATCTTCACCTTGATCATTTTTCATAGATTCTGAAAAAAATTCTTTAATCAACTTTGTGCCATAAGGTGTAGAAACATATTTACTATTGGCAACTCTAGATACTGTAGAAACATCCATGTTAATTTTATCAGCAATATCTTTTAAAATCATGGGTTTTAATTTACGCTCATCACCAGTTAAAAAATAATCATACTGATAGTGCATAATCGTGTTCATAGTTACTAAAAGAGTTTGTTGACGCTGTTTAATAGCATCTATAAACCATTTTGCAGCATCTAATTTTTGTTTGATAAAAAATACTGCATCCTTTTGAGATTTACTTTTTGTTTTAGATTCTTGATAGCCTTTTAACATGTTATTATATTCTCTCGAAACGTGTAATTCTGGTGCATTCCTAGAATTTAATGTTAAGTCTAACTCCCCATCTATAATTTTGATAGAAAAATCGGGAACAATTTGTTCTGCTATTTTATTATTACCAGCGTAGGAGCTTCCTGGCTTTGGATTAAGTTTTGAAATTTCAGTATTTACAGCTTTTAATTCCTCTTCAGAAATACTAAATTTTTCTAATAATTTTTTGTAATGTTTTTTAACAAAATGATCGAAAGCTTCTTCTAAAATTTCAATTGCTAAACTTCTAATTTTAGTATTTTGTTTCGATTTTAACTGAATAATTAAACATTCTTTAAGGTCTCTTGCACCAACACCAATAGGATCTAATGTGTGAACAGCTTTTTTTAATACGGCGATTACTTTTTCTTCTGTTGTAAAAATATTAGCTGTAAATGCTAAATCATCAACCAAGTCAATAATTTCTCTTCGTATATAACCACTATCATCTATACTACCCACTAAAAACTCAGCAATGGCTTGTTCTTCTTCGTTTAAGCTATAGGTGTTCAGTTGATTTTTTAAAGATTGATGAAAACTAGTACCTGCAGCATATGGTACGTTTTTTTCTTCATCATCAGATGAATAATTATTTGCCTGAGTTTTATAGTTCGGTATTTCATCATCACTTAAATACTCATCAATATTTATGTCTTCAGCATCTATTTTTTCGGTACCTGTATCATCATATTCATTCGATAAATCATCATCAAAAGAGTCTGTTTCATCTTTACCAGTGTCTAATGCTGGGTTTTCTTCAATTTCCTGCTTTAAACGCTCTTCAAAAGCCTGAGTAGGCAATTGAATTAGTTTCATCAACTGTATTTGTTGAGGAGATAATTTTTGAAGTAATTTATATTGTAAACTTTGCTTTAGCATATAAACAAATATAAGAAATCGCTTAAAATAAAATCGCCATTCTTTAAGGAATGACGATTTATAAATTAAGATAGCTACTTTTTTTTAGAACTCCGCATTTTGTGGTGTTCTTGGAAAAGGAATAACATCTCTAATATTATTCATTCCAGTAACAAATTGAACGAGTCTTTCAAAACCAAGGCCAAATCCTGAATGCACTGCAGTACCATATTTTCTTAAATCTAAATACCACCATAATTCTTCTTCTGGAATGTTTAATGCTTTCATTTTTTCAACCAAAACTTCATATCGCTCCTCTCTTTGAGAACCTCCTACAATTTCGCCTATTCCAGGGAAAAGTACATCCATTGCTCTTACCGTTTTTCCATCATCATTTAAACGCATATAAAAAGCTTTGATGTTTGCAGGATAATCAAATAAAATTACTGGACATTTAAAGTGTTTTTCTACCAAAAATCTTTCGTGTTCAGATTGTAAATCTGCTCCCCAATCATTGATAGGAAACTGGAATTTTTTCTTTTTATTTGGTTTAGAATTTCTTAAAATATCTATAGCTTCTGTGTACGAAACGCGTTTAAAATTATTATCTACGACAAATTTTAATTTTTCAATTAAGCTCATTTCGCTACGTTGCGCTTGTGGCTTGCTTTTTTCTTCTTGTGTTAAACGTTGGTCTAAAAATGCCAAATCATCTTTACAATTTTCTAAAATATTGTTGATAACAGATTTTATAAAATCTTCTGCTAAGTCCATATTTCCTGCCAAATCCATAAAAGCAACTTCTGGTTCAATCATCCAAAATTCTGCTAAATGACGAGTTGTATTTGAGTTTTCGGCTCTAAACGTTGGTCCAAAAGTGTATGCTTTACCTAAAGACATTGCAAAAGTTTCAGCTTCTAACTGGCCAGAAACGGTTAAGTTGGTTTCTTTGCCAAAGAAATCTTTAGAATAATCAATTTTACCATCCTCTGTAACAGGTGCTTTATTGTCTTCAAAATTGGTAACTCTAAACATTTCTCCTGCACCTTCTGCATCAGAACCTGTGATTATAGGTGTATTTACATAGTTGAAACCATTTTCTTGAAAATATTTATGAACCGCAAAAGATAGTTTAGAGCGTACACGCATTACAGCACTAAAGGTATTGGTTCGCATTCGTAAATGTGCATTTTCTCGCAAAAACTCGAAACTATGTTTTTTGGGTTGAATAGGGTATTCTTCTGGATTTGAATCTCCTAAAATAGTTATTTCAGTAACTTGAACTTCAATGTTTTGTCCCTTTCCTTGACTTTCAACTAGTGTTCCTTTTATAGCTATGGCTGCACCAGTTGTTATTCTTTTTAGGGTGTTTTCGTCTGTTTTTTCAAAATCGATAACACATTGTATATTTTTAATAGTAGAACCATCATTTAAAGCAATAAAACGATTACTTCTAAAAGTTCTTACCCAACCTTTTAGCTCTATTTCTTGTAAAAGTGCATTAGAATTTAAAATTTCTGCAACATTTTTCTCTATCATGTTATATAATCTTTGATTGATTTTTTCTCTAAAATTTACTAAAACGTAAAGATACTTTTTTTGATGGAAAGTTAAGAAAGGATTTCGTACCGATTTTAAAATTGGGTAGAATAATTTATATTTGAGAATAATTACATTGCTATGAAAAATACAATTACATTTAAAAAAGTTTTACAGCAGCTTAAAGCAGATTTAATAGGTAAAGATTCACATAGAGGTATAACCCTAACTTATGCCTGGATGGCAAATCAGTTTGGACATATTTCTTTAGGTTTTATACCCTCTTTTTTAGTTTGTTATTTATCTAAAAACAACGCTTTAGCTTCTGCAGTTATGGTTTCTTTATTTTGGTTAGGGTTTGAAATACTTAATTTCTTAGTGCCATTAATTTACAAAAAACCTAGCTATGCCTTTAAGCCAAAATGGCTAAATATTACTTTTGATACCTTTACTGACGTATGTTTTTTTGCTTTGGGTGCATTTTTATTCAGCCTGATAGCCACAAAAAACAATAATGAAACCACAGTTATTGTTCTTTCTGTGTTAGGCGTTTATTTGATATTTGCATCACGATATTGGTTTTTAACGAAAATGTATCAGTCAAATGCTAAATATCCATTTCAATTTAGGTTGAGTCAGTGGAATTTAAAAATCAATCAAAAACATATTGATATTGTAGAAAAATATAAAAAATCTGAATCAACAGATGGGAATCATTTACTAATTTATGGTGATTATGGCACAGGTAAAACAAGTTTAGGAGTTGGTATTTTAAACGAACTCAGTATCAAAAACAATTCTTGTTTATATAAAAACGGAATTAAAATGTTTAATTCTTTTTTTGACGAGGGCAAAATAAATGACCAAGAAATCTGGAACTGGAGAACTGCTGATTATTTATTAATAGATGATATAAACCCTAGTAAACCTATTGAAGATGAGTTGATTTCGCCAAAAAAAATGTTAAGTTTTATAGATGCTTTACAACCCAAAAACCAAAAAAATAGAGAAACCTTAAGTGCTAAAAATGTAATTTGGGTGTTAGGGAGTAAGCCTGCTTTAGTGAGTAATAGTCAAGATTATTGGAAAGATTTAGTAATGGAGATTGGTGTAGTAGAAAGTAAAATTTTTACAATTAATTTATCAGATTGCTAAATACCTATAAAATATGATTATCGTAAGCAAAACTGATTAAGTGAGGTAAACTCTTTACATTAAAACGTTTATACATAGGTATTATCCTTTTTTCAATAGCAGATTGACTTACACATAGTTTATCTGCAATTTCTTTAAATGCATATCCTTTAGCAGCTAATTCTAAAGCTTCTTTTTCTTTTCTAGAAATTCCTAATTCATTAAATAATTGTGTGTTTAAGGTGTCTTCAAAACCCGATTTCTCAGGTCCGTATGCTGCATATTGCATAATATTTCCCAATCTTTTTGAATGAATTCTCTCAGAAATTCCAATAATTTCTAAAATATTGCCTTTGTAAGATTTGTAAATACCTACCCTAGATAATAGTGGTACAACAGAACCATTCTTATGAATTTTTTCAACTTCTATAGTGAAGCTATATTTTTCTAAATCTTTCTTTTTATTTTTTAAGAATTGTAAACCTTTGTCATTAAGTTCATTAGAAAAATTAAAATGTCTTTTAGATGTACAACTTACTATTTTTAAGAGTGTAATTTCTTCATCTTTATAACCTAATAATTCTTCCCAACCATTGGCAAATACCATTCTGTTTTTTTCAAAAGAGTAAATGTAAACTGCTTGCCCAATAAATTGAGGAACTTTTTCCTTATATTCTTGATAAGTGGGGTCATTAATATCAAAAGGAATATTTGATATCCGATCTCTAGTGTATTTTCCAAACCTCTCTTTCATAATACAATTATAATAAAAACTGCGTAATAACACAGTTGATTTATACTAAATTGTGTTATAAATTTGTATAACTATTGAAAAAGAATGTTTTTAACTTAAAGTTGCTATGAAAAGGAATTCAAAAAATTTGCTGTGAAAAAGAATTTGAATTGCTAAAATTCAATCCTCCCCCAATTAAAATTGTTTAGAAACCTTTATCAGATATTATTTGATAAAGGTTTTTTAATGCTCTATTTTTCTTCGTTTGGAGGTATAATTTTAATTTTAGGTTCTTTAAATACTTTTTTATTCGCAATTTTCTTCTCGAAAGTCAATAGTAAAGAAGGTAAGAGCAGTAAGTTAGAAACCATAGCTAATAATAATGTTATGGATACTAAGCCACCTAAAGCTATTGTACCTCCAAAACTAGAGAGTGTAAAAGTTAAAAAACCAAAGAATAGTACAATGGAAGTGTAAAACATACTAATGCCAGTTTCTCGCAAAGCACCATATACAGAAGGCTTTATTTTCCATTTGTTGGCAATCAATTCTTGCCTATATTTTGCTAAAAAGTGTATGGTATCATCTACAGAAATGCCAAAAGCAATACTAAACACTAAAATTGTAGAAGGCTTTATTGGGATATCAAAAAAGCCCATTAAACTAGCCGTAATTAACAAAGGAAGGATATTTGGTAATAAAGAAATGATAATCATTTGTGGAGACCTAAACATCCACGCCATAAATAAGGCAATTAATACAATAGCGAGCGATAATGATATCACCAAATTGGTAATTAGGTAATTAGTACCTTTAATAAATACCAAAGCTTTACCAGTTATAGAAATATCAAATTTTTCTGCAGGAAATTCTTTTGCAATTACAGATTGTAATCGTTCTTGAATTACTTCCATTTTATCGGTACCAATGTCTTTCATAAAGGTGGTGATCCTTGCATAACGTCCTGTAGAATCTACAAAGTTTTTAAGCATACCAGCATCGCTATTGGTGTTTTTTGTATACGCAAAAATATAGCTTTGCTCTTGAGTTGAGGGAAGTTGATAGTATTTTGGGTTGCCTTTATAATAAGCTTGTTTGGAGTATTTTACTAAGTTTACAACAGATACAGGTTTAGATAATTCCGGGAAAGATTCAATGGTTTCATTAATTTTATCCATCTTTTTTAAGGTAGATAATTTCATGACTCCTTTTTCTTTTTTGGTATCAATAAAAATTTCTAAAGGCATAATGCCTCCAAATTCTTTTTCAAAGAATTTAATATCTTTATAAAAGCCCATACTTTTAGGCATATCTTCTATAAGCGTACCAGAAACTCTAATTTTATAAACTCCAATAATACCTAAAACAATAATAATAACAGTTGCAAAGTAGATAGTAATTCGTTGATCTCTAACCGTTTTTTCCATCCAATCTACCACATTTTCAATCCATTTTCTTTCTAAATGATTCAAATGTTTCTTTTTAGGCAATGGCATAAAACTGTAAATTATAGGAATAATTAACAGTGCCAGGATAAAAATACTAATGATGTTTACAGAAGCTAAAATTCCGAATTCTCTCAATAAATTACTCTTTACAAAAACAAAGGTTGCAAAACCAGAAGCTGTTGTAATATTGGTCATTAATGTAGCATTACCAATTTTAGAAATTACACGTTGTAAAGCCTTAGCTTGCTGACCATGTTTTTTAATTTCTTGTTGGTATTTGTTGATAAGAAAAACGGCATTAGGTACACCAATTACAATAATTAAAGGAGGTATTAAGGCAGATAATACTGTAATTTCATATCGAAACCAACCAATAAAACCAAAGGCCCAAGTAACCCCAATCATTACCACTAAAAGTGTGATAAATGTAGCTCTAAAAGACCTAAAGAATAAAAAGAAAATAACTGCAGTAATTAATAAGGCGCCACCTACAAAAATTCCAATTTCGTTTTGAATGTTTTGAGCATTAAGTGTTCTAATATAAGGCATTCCAGAAACTCTAACATCTAGATTGTTATCTTTCTCAAATTGTTCTATAATCGGAATTAGCGTATTAAAAATAAAATCCCTACGAATAGGAGTGTTTATAATCTCTTTTTTGATGTAAATAGCAGTCTGTAACGTTCCTGTTTCTTTATTAAAAAGTAGGTTATCGTAAAAAGGAAGTTTTTCAAAAAGTTGTTTTTTGATGGCTAAAACATCATCACTTGTTTCAGGATTGTTTTTGTATAAAGGTTCTAATACAAATTTTCTTTTTTTCCTATCTGCCTTTAATTGTTGCACATCTGCAATAGAAATGGTAAAATCAATTTCTTCTAAATCATCAAACTGATTTACCAAATTGTTCCAAGCGTTAAATTTTTGTGGTGTAAATACTGTAGAATCTTTAATGCCTAGAATCACAAGATTGCCTTCTTCACCAAAAACTTCTAAAAATTTATTGTATTCTAAATTGGCTTCGTGATTTTCTGGAAGTAGATTTGCCTCTGTATAAGAAAACTTCATATACTGCATTTGCGAAGCTAACAAACCTGTAATGATGGCAATACCTAATAAAACCAAGAAGCGGTTTCTTAAAATAATACCTGCGACTTTTGTCCAGAAATTCATTCAAAAAAATTTGCGCAAAGGTACGTAATTTGAAATAGGCAGTAAAAAAAAGAGGTGTTAAAACACCTCTTATAGTAAATTATAATTAGATGGTAAGAATTTCTTTCTCTTTAACGGCTAATTTATCATCAATGAGTTTTGTAAAAGTATCCGTTAACTTTTGTACTTCGCTTTCTGCTATTTTTAGCATATCTTCAGAAATATCTAATTTCTTTAATTCATTATTGGCTTCTTTACGATCGTTTCTCACCCCAACTTTAGCCTCTTCTGCTTCAGCCTTTGCTTGCTTTGCTAAATTTTTTCTGCGCTCTTCGGTTAAAGGTGGTACGTTAATCATAATAACATCACCATTATTCATAGGGTTAAAACCTAAATTCGCAATTTGAATAGCTTTTTCAATTTCTTGAAGCATATTTTTTTCCCAAGGCTGAATGCTTAGCGTTCTTGCATCTGGTGTATTTACATTGGCAACTTGTGCTAATGGCGTTTGAGAGCCATAATAATCAACCATTACTGTGCTTAACATTGCAGGTGTGGCTTTACCAGCTCTAATAGATTTTAATTCTTTTTCTAAATGAGCAATAGCACCATTCATAGCTTCTTTAGCTGTATCTAAAACAAATTCAACTTCTTCGTTCATCTTTCTAAATTTAAAAATTTATTTATAAAACATCAACTACAGTACCAATTTTTTCTCCTGAAACCAGTTTTATAAGGTTGCCAATTTTATTCATATCAAAAATAATAATCGGTAATTTATTTTCTTCGCTTAACGTAAATGCAGTCATATCCATTACTTTTAAGCCTTTCTCAATAACATCTTTAAAAGTTATCGTATCAAACTTAACTGCGTTTTTGTCTTTTTCTGGGTCTGTATTATATACACCATCAACTCTTGTGCCTTTTAGAATAGCATCTGCTTGAATTTCAATAGCTCTTAAAACAGCTGCTGTATCTGTCGTAAAATAAGGGTTTCCAGTACCTGCTCCAAAAATTACAACACGTCCTTTTTCTAAATGGCGAATTGCTTTTCTTTTAATATATGGTTCTGCAACCTCTTTAATTTCTAAAGCGGTTTGTAAACGAGTATGTATGTCTTCATCTTCTAAAGCACTTTGTAAAGCCAAACCATTAATACAGGTTGCTAACATTCCCATGTGATCTCCTTGCACTCTATCCATACCATTACTAGCACCAGCAACTCCTCTAAAGATGTTTCCACCACCTATAACTATGGCAACTTCGATACCTAAATCTACAACTTGTTTAATTTCTTTAGCATATTCTGCTAAACGTTTAGGATCAATACCATACTGTCTGTCACCCATTAAGGCTTCACCACTTAATTTTAAAAGAATTCTTTTATACTGCATTTTGTTTGGTTGTTTAAAAATTCTCATGGTAGAGAATTTGAGTTGTGCAAAATTAAGTATTTTTTTTATTTATACTCAAATCACTGCTATAGTTTTAGTTTTTAATTTGTTATACAATTTTTAAAATGAAACGAAAAATACTGAAATAGAAGTGTTTAAAGACTTGGTAAATCAATTAAATTGATTAATTTTGCAGTCGATTTTTTAAGAAATATATTAATAAGAAATGAATATTACAAAAGAAAACGTAGACGCATTAAATGCAGTTGTAAAAGTTGATATTGTTGCTGAAGACTATCAAGCAAAAGTAACAGTAGTATTAACAGATTACCGTAAAAAAGCAGATATTCCTGGATTTAGAAAAGGACACGTACCAATGGGTATGGTTAAAAAGCAATATGGTAAATCTGTTATGATTGATGAAGTGAATAAGCTTTTACAAGATTCTTTAAATAAATTTATAACCGAAGAGAAGTTAGATATTTTAGGTAATCCATTACCTAGAATTCAAGACGATTTTAATTGGGATGCTGAAACTTTTTCTTTTGAGTTTGAATTGGGTTTAGCTCCAGAATTTGAAATCGATTTATCTGAAAAAAACAAAATTAAACAATATAATATTGTTGCAACAGAGGAGTTGATTGATGAAGAGGTAAAGAACATTCAAACGCGTTATGGAAAAATGAGCGCTTTAGATGAAGCTACTGAACATGCTAATGTTACAGGTACCTTTGTAAATGAAGAAAAAGAAATCAATAAAAAATCTACTTTTTTAGTAAACGACTTAAAAGGGAAGAAGAACGAAAAGAAAGTAATTGGTGCTAAAGTAGGTGATGTAATTGAATTAGAAACGAAGAAGTTATTCGAAGACGATCATAAATTACAACACATTTTAGGGGTTTCTCATGATGATATTCACGATTTAGATGTTACTGTAACCTTAACTGTAGAAGAAATTACCAAAACTGAACCAGCCGAATTAGATCAAGAATTATTCGACAAATTATTTGCTGACGGAAGCGTTTCTACGGTAACTGAATTAAGAGAAAAAATTAAGGAAGATGCAGAAAAGCAATTTCAACAACAAGGAGATCAACAATTATTAAATGCTGTACAAGAGTATTTAATAGAAAATACCAAGTTCGATTTACCAGCTGAGTTTCTAAAAAAATGGTTGCAAACTGCAGGAGAAAAAGAATTAACTGCTGATGAAGCTATTGCTGAATACGAAAAATCTGAAAAAGGGCTACGTTACCAATTAATTGAAGGTAAGCTTATGAAAGATAACGATATTAAAATCGATTATCAAGAATTGGTAGAGTACGCTAAAGGATTTATTAGAACACAAATGGCACAGTTTGGTAATATGAATCCAGAAGAAGAAGAGTTAAACAATATTGCGGGTAGAATTTTACAAAACCAAGAAGAAGCTCAAAAATTGCAATCGCAATTGATTAGTCAAAAAATGTTGACTTTCTTTAAAGAAAATATCAACTTTAAAACAAAAGAAGTTTCTTACGAAGATTTTATTAAAGAAGTTTACAACTAAACATCGTTTATTTGTCATTCTGAACTTGTTTCAGAATCTTACAATAAATTAAAACCTGAGCTTTTAGTTCAGGTTTTTGCTTTTAAAGTCTAACATAATATTAAGAGAAATGTTCTTATCTTTACACAACCAATTATTTAAATGAATATAGAAATGGATTACGGAAAAGAGTTCGAAAAATACGCTACAAAACATCATGGAATTAGTAGTACTTCTTATACAAAAATAACAAGTAGTTTAACGCCATATATTATGGAAGAACGTCAAATGAACATCACTCAAATGGATGTTTTTTCACGTTTAATGATGGATAGAATTATCTTTTTAGGAACAGGTATTAACGATCAAGTTGCCAACATTATACAAGCACAATTATTGTTTTTAGAAAGTGTAGACGCTAATAAAGATATTTCAATTTATATCAATTCTCCAGGTGGTGGAGTTTATGCTGGTTTAGGTATTTACGACACTATGCAATTTATAAAACCAGATGTTGCTACAATTTGTACAGGTATGGCTGCTTCTATGGGCGCTGTTTTAATGTGTGCAGGAGAAAAAGGAAAACGTTCTGCTTTGCCACACTCAAGAATTATGATTCACCAACCTTTAGGGGGTGCTCAAGGTCAAGCTTCTGATATTGAAATTACGGCTAGAGAAATCTTAAAGTTAAAAGACGAATTGTATGCCATAATTGCAAATCATTCTGGGCAAACTGTAGAGAAAGTACACAACGATTCTGATAGAGATTATTGGATGAAAGCAGACGAAGCCAAAGAATATGGTATGATCGACGAAATCTTAACTAGAAAATAAATAGTATTTAGTTTTTGGTTGATGGTTTTTGGTTTTTAATCAAAAACTACCAACTAATAACCAAAAACCAAATTAAATGTCTAAAGAAGAAAACTTAGAATGTTCGTTTTGCGGACGTAAAAAAGCAGAAACAGACTTACTAATAGCAGGTATGGATGCCCATATTTGCGATAAATGTATAGAACAGGCACATGGTATTGTAGAAGAAGAAATTTCTGAGTCTAAATCAAGTTCACTTGCTAAAGATTTAACCCTAAAAAAACCACTAGAAATTAAAAATTTTCTAGATCAATATATTATTGGGCAAAACGAAACCAAACGTGCAATGGCTGTTGCTGTGTACAATCATTACAAAAGATTGTTACAAGAAAACACAGATGATGACGTAGAAATTGAAAAATCAAACATTGTTTTAGTAGGTGAAACTGGTACAGGTAAAACCTTAGTGGCTAGAACCATTGCCAAAATGTTAAATGTACCTTTTTCTATTGTTGATGCCACTGTATTAACACAAGCAGGTTATGTTGGTGAAGATGTAGAAAGTATTTTAAGTAGATTGTTACAAGCTGCAGATTACGATGTAGAAAAAGCACAAAGAGGTATTGTTTTTATTGATGAAATTGATAAAATTGCCAGAAAAGGCGATAATCCTTCCATAACAAGAGATGTTTCTGGAGAAGGTGTACAACAAGCTTTGTTAAAATTATTAGAAGGTGCTGTTGTAAATGTAGCTCCAAAAGGAGGTAGAAAACACCCAGAACAAAAATTTATAGAAGTAAATACTAAAGATATTTTATTTATTGCTGGAGGGGCTTTTTCTGGAATTGATAGATTGATTAGCAAGCGTTTAAACAGACAAGCCGTAGGTTTTGGAGCATCTTTAGAAGATGATAAAATAAACGAAGACAATTTATTGCAATACATAACGCCTTTAGATTTAAAATCTTTTGGATTAATACCAGAAATTATTGGTCGTTTACCAGTGTTAAGTTATATGAACCCTTTAGATGCAGAAACTTTACGCGCAATTTTAACAGAACCAAAAAATTCAATCATCAAACAATATGAAAAGTTGTTTGGTATGGATGATGTAAATTTTACTATAGACGAAGAAGCATTAAACTACATAGTAGGTAAAGCAGTAGAATACAAGCTAGGTGCAAGAGGTTTACGCTCTTTATGCGAAGCTATTTTTACAGATGCAATGTTCGATTTGCCAAGTTCTGATCAAAAAGAATTTAATGTATCTAAAGAATATGCAAAATCAAAATTATCAAATTCAACATTAAAAAAATTAAGAGCTGCCTCTTAAAAAATAACGAAATGAATTTTAAAGACCTTAACTATTTAAACAAATACTTAAGGTCTTTTTTAGTTTCATAAATCTCATTACAAACATTCATTGCTGTTTTTTGCATTTTATATCATCAAAAAACTAAATTTGCAACATCAAGATAAAACGATATGAGCCAAGAAGTTTCTAAAAGGTATGCACAAAGAGGTGTTTCTGCATCAAAAGAAGATGTACACAATGCTATAAAGAATATAGATAAAGGATTATTTCCAAAAACATTTTGTAAAATAGTACCCGATTATTTAACAAATGATGACGATTATTGTTTGATAATGCATGCAGATGGTGCAGGTACAAAATCTTCTTTGGCATATATGTATTGGAAAGAAACTGGAGATATTTCTGTATGGAAAGGCATTGCACAAGATGCTTTAATTATGAATATTGACGATTTGTTGTGTGTAGGTGCTACAGATAATATTATGTTATCTTCTACCATTGGCCGAAATAAAAGTAAAATTCCTGGAGAAGTTTTATCAGCAATTATAAACGGAACAGAAGAATTAATTGAAGACTTAAAAAAATTCGGAGTAACCATTCATTCTACTGGAGGAGAAACTGCAGATGTTGGCGATTTGGTAAGAACAATCATTGTAGATTCTACAGTAACTGCTAGAATGAAACGTACTGATGTTATTGACAATGCTAATATTAAAGCTGGTGATGTAATTGTTGGTTTAGAATCTTTTGGTCAAGCAACTTATGAAACAGCGTATAATGGAGGTATGGGTTCTAACGGATTAACTTCTGCAAGACATGATGTTTTTCATAAATACTTAGCAGAAAAATATCCAGAAAGTTTTGATGCTGCTGTTCCTTCAGATTTAGTGTATTCAGGAAATACAAAGTTGACAGATAAAGTTGAAAACTCACCAGTTGATGCAGGTAAATTAGTATTGTCTCCAACAAGAACGTATGCACCAATAATTAAAGAAATTTTATCAAAATTCGATTCAGAATCTGTACACGGAATGATACATTGTTCTGGTGGTGCACAAACAAAAATTTTACATTTTGTTGATGATTTACATATTGTTAAAGATAATATGTTTCCAATTCCGCCTTTATTTAAATTGATACAAGAACAATCTAAAACCGATTGGAAAGAAATGTATCAAGTATTTAATTGTGGACATAGAATGGAGTTGTATGTATCTCCAGAAATTGCAGAAGATATTATTGCAATCTCAAAATCTTATAATGTAAATGCACAAATTGTTGGTAGCGTAGCAACTTTCGAAAGCAAAAAACTTACCATTAAAAGTGAGTTTGGAACATTCGATTACTAATGATTTACAAATCGTAAAATTAAATTATTTGTTAACTTTTTAATGTTGATAAGTTTGTAGGTATTTGATTTTTAATACCTTAGGTATTTTTATTCAAAATCTCATGATAATTGTCATCTTTTAAGTTTTGTGTTTTAGTGAACTTCACACCACTTTAACATCAACTTAAAACACAATTTTCATCATGAATTCCAAAGCCCTACTCACGCCTAAAAAAAAGGTGACTAGGGAAGAAGCTTTACAAGCTTCTCTCTCTTATTTTAATAACGACGAACTTGCTGCAACTGTTTGGATTAACAAATACGCTTTAAAAGATTCTGATGGGAACTTATACGAAAGTTCACCTAATGACATGCATCAAAGAATAGCAAAAGAAATTGCTCGAATTGAACAGAAGTACACAAATCCTTTATCAGAATCAGAAATTTTTGAGGTCATTAAAGACTTTAAATATATTGTTCCTCAAGGGAGTCCAATGGCTGGAATAGGAAATCCGTTTCAAATTGCATCGCTTTCTAATTGTTTTGTAATTGGCAATAATGGTGATTCAGATTCTTATGGAGGAATTCTAAAAATTGATCAAGAACAAGTACAGTTAATGAAACGTAGAGGAGGAGTTGGTCATGATTTATCACACATTCGTCCAAAAGGGTCTCCTGTTAAAAACTCAGCTTTAACATCAACAGGAATAGTTCCGTTTATGGAGCGTTATTCCAATTCTACAAGAGAAGTAGCTCAAGATGGTAGAAGAGGAGCTCTTATGTTATCGGTTTCCATTAATCATCCAGATGCAGAAGATTTTATTGATGCCAAATTAGAACAAGGAAAAGTTACAGGTGCTAATGTTTCTGTAAGAATTGATGATGCTTTTATGAAAGCCGTAAAAGCAGATGAAAAATACACACAACAATATCCAACTTTTAGCAATGAACCTTCATTTACCAAAACCATTCAAGCTAAAAATATTTGGAAAAAAATTGTCCATAATGCATGGAAGTCAGCAGAACCAGGAATCTTATTTTGGGACACAATTATCAACGAATCTGTACCCGATTGTTATGCAGATTTAGGCTATAAAACAGTTTCTACAAATCCGTGTGGAGAAATTCCATTATGTCCTTACGATTCTTGTCGTTTGTTGGCAATCAATTTATTTTCTTATGTAGAAAATCCGTTTACGAAGCAAGCAAATTTTAATTTTGAATTGTTTAAAAAACACATTGTTATTGCTCAAAGAATGATGGATGATATCATCGATTTAGAACTAGAAAAAATTGATGGAATTTTGGCTAAGATAGATGCAGATCCAGAAAAGGACGAAGTAAAGGCGACCGAGAAAAATTTATGGTTAAACATCAGACAAAAAGCTTATGAAGGTAGAAGAACAGGTATAGGGATTACAGCAGAAGGAGATATGTTAGCAGCTTTAAATATTAGATATGGAAGCAAAAAAGGAATCGAATTTTCAACAAAAGTACATAAGGTTTTAGGGGTAGAAACTTATAGAGCATCAGTAAATTTAGCTAAAGAAAGAGGTGCTTTTTCTATTTTTGATGCAGACAGAGAAAAAGAGAATCCGTTTATTTTACGATTAAAAGAAGCAGATAGTAAATTGTACTATGAGATGTTAGAATACGGCCGAAGAAATATTGCTTTGTTAACCATTGCGCCTACAGGAACTACAAGTTTAATGACGCAAACTTCTTCTGGTATTGAGCCTGTGTTTTTACCTGTCTACAAACGAAGAAAAAAGGTAAATCCGAATGATAAAAACATTCGTGTAGATTTTGTGGATGAGGTTGGTGATTCTTGGGAAGAATATGTTGTTTTTCATCATCGATTTAAACAATGGATGCAAGTAAACGGAATAGATACCAATAAAAATTATTCGCAAGAAGAACTGAATGATTTGGTAAAAAAATCTCCCTATTATAAAGCAACTTCTAACGATATCGATTGGTTGAGCAAAGTAACCATGCAAGGAGCAATCCAAAAATGGGTAGATCATTCTATAAGTGTTACCGTAAATTTGCCAAATACCGTTTCTGAAGATTTGGTAGGAGAGTTGTATGTAAAAGCTTGGGAAGTAGGTTGTAAAGGGGTTACTGTGTATAGAGATGGTTCGCGTTCTGGAGTTTTAATTTCTACGGATGAAAAGAAGGAGGAGAAAACGACGGTTAACTTTTCTAAAAAACGACCTGAAAGGCTAGAAGCAGATGTGGTTCGTTTTCAAAATCAGAAAGAAAAATGGATTGCTTTTGTAGGTTTGGTTGATGAGAAACCTTATGAAATTTTTACTGGTTTGGTAGATGATGAAGACGGAATTCTAATTCCAAGATGGGTAGAAAAAGGACTCATTATTAAAAGTAGAAATGAAGACGGAACTTCACGTTACGATTTTCAATATCAAAATAAAAGAGGCTATAAAACCACTATAGAAGGATTGTCGCATAAGTTCAATCCAGAATTTTGGAATTACGCAAAACTCATTTCAGGAACTTTACGTCATGGAATGCCAATTGATAAAGTAATTGATTTGATTCATAGTTTACAGTTGGATAGTGCTTCTATAAATACTTGGAAAAACGGTGTGCAACGTGCTCTAAAACGTTATGTTGCAGATGGTACAAAAGTCAAAGGACAAACTTGTGATAATTGTAATTCTACAAAATTAATTTACCAAGAAGGCTGTTTAACTTGTAATGATTGCGGATCTTCTAAATGTGGGTAATCATTTTCTAGCATATAAAAAAACCTCCAAAATAACATGTTGTTTTGGAGGTGTTTTGTGTTTAAGTTTAGTTATCATTTAAGCATAAAACCTTAAATAGTTTTTAGTAAAAGCTATTTTGCTTTATCATACAGTTTTTTAAGATGTGGAATACCATCTTTCATCCATTTAGGAGCTTCTTTATCCATTAAGTAGTGGTCAAAATATTGTTTCATTCTAGTCTGAAAATCTTTTTGATTGGCCTCTACTCGTAAATGATGTGGTTCTCCTGGATATGATAAGAAAATAACTTCTTTTCCTAATCTTCTTGCTGCGTTATAAAATTCAAGTCCTTGAGTCCAATCTACGGCACCATCAGCTGTTCCATGTAATATCATAAACGGTACTTTAATCTTATCAGCATGAAACATTGGGTTTTCTCTCTGATAGATTTTACGATGTGTCCATGGTGTAACACCTCTTCCCATTCTTACTTGTCCAATTTCCATAATACCAGCATGGTTGGTTCCTGTGTTTCCATAAATATTATTATAAAAACTTTCAAGATCTGTAGGTGGTGCACCAGTTACTACACATGCAAACATGTCTGTTTGTGTGAGTATAAATGAAGATTGATAACCACCCCAGCTATGTCCTTGTAACCCAATTTTTTCAGGGTCTGCATACCCTAAATCAATTACTTTCTGAGTTGCTGAAGTTATACAGTCTAAAGAACTTGTACCTGGTTTTCCTACTTCATAAACATTATCTGGTTGAAAGAATAAATAACCATTACTAGCGTACGTAGAACCATGTGGACGATCATCGTAAGAAGGCATGTAATAACGATGATGTCTGTCAGACATTTTCTCATAGAAATACACAACCATTGGATACTTCTTTCCCTTTTCATAATTTGCAGGAAGCGTAAGTGTACCTTGTAATTTTTCACCTTTGCTATTGGTGTAATCTATTAATACTTTAGAACCCCATTTATATTCTTTTTGCTGAGGATTAGCATCAGTTAACCTTTTAGGTTTTTTAAAAGAAAGATTGCTAATATGGTAATCTGGGAATTCTACAAAAGACTCTTTGGTGAATACAACCTTGTCAGACTTTTCTGCTTTCATAATTCTAGTAAAAGCGTAGTCATCAAAAATTAATGGTTTAGGTTTTTTACCCACTTTTAATTCATAAAAACCAGCCTTTTTTGTCCATTCTCCATAAGCATTTAAAAGAAGTGGTTCTTTTGTGTCAATGTATGGATCATTGTTGTTTAGGTTTTGGTATCTAAATCGGATTTCTTCTTTGTCTCCCAAACCTTGTGTTATATTCTTAGCATCAGAACCATCTAATTTTAATGACCACAAATCATATTTATGATTTAAGATAATAGAAGTGCCATCTTTTGTCCAACCTGCTAAACCATAAGGTGGTTTTTCATGAGGATAAGGATGTTCTAGATTCATAAAGTTAACGTTAGTAACTTTAGAGATATTTGTTAGTTTGTTGGTTTCCAGGTTTATTACATGGATAGCTGTATCTTTTTGCACTGCGTAATAATTTCCATTAGGGGAATAGCCTAAAGACCTTTTTATCAACTTAACCATTAAGTCTCGTTTTCCTGTTTTTAAGTTAACACGATACAAATCTGCAGGAGAAACTCCCCAATTAACATCATTAATGTAAGGTTTTGGATTACTACCTACCCAAAAGTCTGAGTTTCTTGAGAATAATAAATTACGCATACTGTCGTCTGTAAGCCTAGTAAATGCTTTGTTTTTAAATTGGTATGATGCCCAATATGTAAAGTTTCGGTTTCTGTTGGCTCTCCTTCTCTGAACAGAATTAATAGTTTCATCATTCCAATGAAAAATATCAAGATTAGCAATGGTATCTTTAGACATCTTGATTTTTTTCTCTTGCTCTTTAATTCCAAACAAAACAAAACTTCCATCGTTGCTAAATTGCAAGCGTCCTTTTTCACTAATCACAAAGTTTTTAGGAAAATTGGTTGTTTTCTTTGCGTTAAAAGTTCTTTTTATTGGGTTTTGATTTACATTAGAGAATACCAAAAGCATATTCTCTCTTTGCTCTAGCGTATCTATTTTTTCGCCTTTTAATACTGCAATTTGAGTACCTTTATTACTCCAGTTTTTTTTCAATAAAGTTGCATCATCCCAAATAAGACTGCTATATGTTTTTCTATCACTATCTAAATTGTGTAGTTTGTTTTTGGTAAGGTCATATACGTATAGACCATTTCCAACCATTTCAGCTGCATCTATGGTGTATGCTATGTGACTGGAGTTTTTGTTAAATGCAAATTCGTTAACATTACCAAAGTTTAAGGTTGCTAAAGTTGTTAAATTTACAACTACGAGGTCTTGTCCTTTGTGTTTTGATTTATCACTTTCTGGTTTTTCTAAAGATATGGCAAAGTATTTACCGTCTTCAGAGAATGTCATCGATTTTGCTCTTTTAAATTGGATAGAATCACCAGTAATAAGATTTCTTAGTTCGGCTGTTTTGAATGCTTTTTTCTTTGATTTTTTTAGTTTTTTAGCAGCTTTTTCTGATGGTGAAATAAGGTATGCTGCCCATTTACTGTTACTAGAAAATGATGGTGAGCTGGCATAAGGAATACGATACGTAAAGTCTGATGTTGTAGCAGTTGTTTTTTTAACAAATAGGGTGTCATCACCTCCATTTGGTCTAAGACCGTAGATAAACCACGCTCCATCAGGAGAAATTTTTGAAGATACAATTCGTTTCCATTTGCTGTAATCTTCTAATTGTAGTAATTTATCTTGAGCTGTACTTAGGGTAGTAAAGAAAAAAGTAAATACTATGCTTATAAATACAAAGTTTTGTTTCATGGTATTTTAGATATTGGTTAGTATATTAAATGCTACTTAATACTATCTTTTTAAGATGTATTAAGAGTTAAGTATTAATACTAAGATAGTGTTTTTTCAATAAAGAAATTATTGTTTAACCTTTAATGAATGCTCTTCCTCTTAATGTAGGTGATTTTTTTGAATTGATAACTACTAATAAAAATGTATCTTTAGCGCATTGTTTTGTATCTAATTCAATCACGCTTAAAAAGGCATTATAAATGAAAAAAAATGTTTCCTCTAAAATTGAAAAGGATAAAATTATCGATTATCAACTGCGTTTTCAAAAATTATTAATCAGTATTTCCACAAAATATATTAATGCAGATTTATCAAACATCGATAGTTTAGTACAAAGTTCTCTAAGAAATATTGGGGAGTTTGTTGGTGCAGACAGAAGCTACATTTTTTCATATAATTTTAAGAAAAAAACATGTTCAAATACTTACGAATGGTGTAATGAAGGTATTGAACCAGAAATTAAAAATTTACAGCATTTGCCTCTTGAAGTTTTGAGTGATTGGGTCGAAGCTCATCAAAAAGGAAAAGCTTTATATATAGAAGATGTAAGTCTTTTACCAAGCAAAGGAGAATTTGGTTTGTATGAAATTTTACAACCTCAAGGTATTAAAAGTTTAATAACCATACCTAAAATAAAAAAGGGTAAATTAATAGGTTTTGTAGGCTTTGATTATGTTAAAAACATCAACAAGTATTCTGAAAATGAAAAAGATATTCTATTTGTTTATGCAAATATGTTAGTAAATATAATTGAAAGAAAAGAACAAGAAGAATTAATTCAAAAACAGGAGGAAAAAAAAGAGGAATTACTAAAACATTTATCCATTCAAAATGAGCAGTTAAATGATTATGCGCAAATGGTTTCGCACGATTTAAAAGCACCGTTAATTAATATGCATACTTTATTAACTTGGTTTATAAGTGATAACGAGCATGTAATTGATGAAAAAGCACTAGAGTCTTTACATGAAGTATTGTTTAATATTGAGAAAATGGACCTGCTTATAAAAGGAATTTTAGACTACTCTAAAGTAAATAGGCTAGAAGCTAAAAATAGAAACGTTGATTTAAATATGATTTTGCAAGAGGTCATTAAACTAATATTAGTACCTAAACATATTACAATTAAGGTTCAAAAAAACTTACCGACTTTGTACGGAAATTCGTGGAGATTTAACCAATTATTCCAAAACTTAATTCAGAATGCAATTAACTATAATGATAAAGAAAACGGAATTATTGAAATTGGATTTACAGAAAAAGAAAAGAATTTCGAATTTTTTGTAAAAGATAATGGGGTTGGAATCAAATCAAAGTATTTCAACAAAATATTTAATGTATTTACCAAATTAGATAATATAGGTTCATCTTCTGGTATAGGTTTATCAACAGTAAAAAAAATAGTTGAGTATTATAATGGCAAAATTTGGGTAGAAAGTAAAGATAAAATCGGTACAACTTTTTTCTTTTTACTTCCTAAAAAACGTAATTAATGTAGCTTTTCAAAAACAAAATCAATTCTAAAATCATCAGCAGCAACAATTGCTTTTAATTGCTTACCTTCTTTAAAATAGGTGATTTTTTTTGGAAAATCATTTTTAGCATTTTCACAAACAAAAGAAGTATCTGTTTGATTGGTAAACTTAAACAAAGTAGCTTTTTCATTTACCCCTTTAACTTCTAGGTATAACGTGTCATTAATTTTTACAATACTTAAAATTTCTTGAAAAGTTCTTTTTGTGCCTTTCATGGTGTAACCCATACCTACTAAGTTTGTATTCCATATTTCGTAGGTTTGGCTTCTAGGTTTATCGTTTAAACGTTTCCATTCGCCAATTAAAAAAGTTGGTTTTAGTTTTTTTTGCGTATTATTTTTACACGAAAATAGAACCAAAAGAGTACATAAAAGCAGTAGTTTTTTCATAAAAAATTGTTGTATTTGTTAAAAAAATTAAATCATCTGAATTTTTAATCAGTTTGCTTAACCCATTTTAATTATGTAAATATCTACAATATCAATAAATAAATGATCTGTAATTTTTCTATTCATTATAATTTTTTTTATTTCTTGGATGTAAAGAGGGGCTAAATGGGAAAATGATACATATAAAAAAAATTTATCTTCAGATTTTATGAATAGTGTTTTTTATATTTTTTACAAACATTAAACTACCACTCAAATCTAAAAACAAAATTAGTAGTTCTTTTTAATGAATATTTATCGATCGCAGTAATCACATCATTTGGTATGTTGTTGCCTATATATTCTCTACTTATTAAGTTGTTTTGATTCAATAAATTTCTAATAGATACGCCCAGTTTACCTTTAATTTCATTATTTTTTGAAAATGAAAAATGAAAAATAGATGAAAAATCAAATCGATTGTAATTTGGTAATCTTCCAGTATTAATGCCCTGATTAAAAATTGTATTTGTAGCATTGGTTTCCGATAATGTGTAAGGTTTGCCTGAATGCCACTTCCAGCCTAAAGCGAATTGTATTTTTTTTGTTTTGTAAGCTAATGATGAAGAAATAGCATGTTGTATTTGATTGCTTGCGGTAAAATACTCTTCATTATTTAGTGTTTCAAATTCATTTTTAATGTCTGTAAAAGAATAACTTATCCAAGATTTTATGCGATGAAAATTCTTTTTTAGATATAAATCTATACCATAAATATTTTGCTCTCCAATAATATAATTATTAGTGTTATTACTAAAAAAACCAAGCTTTAAAGCAGAAATTCCTTCATTTTTTTTATAATAAGTATCCACATCAAAACTCCAACCCTTATTGTCAAATAAAAAGCCTAAGGTCATTTGTTTACTATTAATAATTGGTGCATTCTTTCCATCTGATATACGCCAAAGCTTATTTTCTAAAGATAAATTACTAATAAGTGTTTCATCTATTTGACTAGTTGTTTGGTTTCTAACATCTGCTGTTAGCTGCAGTTTTAAATTTTTAAAAACTTCTTTTAGAATTGATACTCTTGGCTCAATTCTAAATTGATTCAGTTCTCTATAATAGTTGGTTCTTACACCTAAATTATAATCGAAAAAAGAAAAATTGTTATTGCTATAACTAGCAAATAAAGAATAGGTATTTAGATGATTTCTTTTTTTATCTAAAATATATTTTAAGTCAGTAGTTTCTGTAAAAGAATAGCCCACATCTTTATAAACTGATTGAAAACCAAAAAGAGCTGAATTTCCTGAAGGTAATTGTGTATTTATTTCTGTAGAAATAGATTGATTTTTAACTAGGTTTTCTTTATGAAAATTAGCATCTTTTTGATTATTATTATACGTAATAAAATTATAATTAAGGGTAAAATTGGATGCACTAAACGTTGTTGTTTGTTGCGTGTTTGAAGTCCATTTTTTACGCCAATTGATGCTAAAACCGTTGTTTTCTGTGTCTAAAATGTCTTTGTAATTTTCTTTAGAACTAACGTTTTCAAAAAAGTGTTCTAAATCATTGTCAATATGTATAAAACTAGCAGAAATTCGATTTTTTTTATTAAAAGTGTAATTTAACTTTACAGTTTGATCTTTAAAATAAAAAATTTCATCAGAATTATCTGAACTGTGAATTTGAGTTGATTGAAATACCTTTTCTTCCATTTTCTCAAAAGGACCAGTTTCAAAAAAACTATGATACGATTTTCTAAACGAAACCAAAACACTTAGTTTATCCTTAATAATGGGTGTATCTATAAAAATATCGCCACTAATACCATTGAAGCCAAAACCTAAATTTAAATTTTTGGCAACAGCATTTGTTGTAGAAATATTAATAACACTTGCAATTCTTTCTCCATATTTAGGATTTATTCCTTTGTGCAAAAACAATATTTTGTTGGTAATATTGGGGTTAAAATTAGATACCATACCAAATAAATGCCCACTATGATAAATAGTAATTCCGTCCCAAATGATTTGATTTTGATCTGGTGTGCCACCTCTAACATTTAAACCTGTAGCAGTTTCATTAGGGCTCACAACTCCAGGAAGCTCTTGCAAATTTTCTAAAACATCGGCTTCTATCAAACCGGGTAAAATTTCTAATTCTTTTGGACGTAATTTAAAAGCTCCATTTTTATCTTTTACAATTCCTTTTGCTAAATAGCTTTTAATAAGAACTTGCTCTAGGGTATTTGTGGCATCAAAAAAGTTGAGGTTTGTTTTTTGTGTAACTATAATAAATCGATTGTTTATAAACTCGAAATCAATATTTATTTGTTCAGAAAGCTCATCTAAAACCTCTTGAAGGCGTCTTTTTTTTTTGCTAAAAAAAATGTTTTTTCCTTTAATAATAATATCGGTGTAAGAAAACTTTACATTAAATTCTTTTTCTAAGATTGTAAATGCTTCTGTTGCTGGAATACTATCTAATGAAATTAATTTTTTCGTTTTTTCTTGTGCAAACGAAAAATAACTTATGGCAGTAAAAAAAACAGCTATTAAAAACTTCATTTAGTTAGATAAAATAATTGTATCGTTTTTTACTTGGTACTTTATGTTGGTTGTTTTAAAAACAGAGGCTAAAGCAACCTTTAAATTTTTATTATCAAATGAGCCTGTAAAAATAATTGAAGTATCTATAGTATTGCTTTTAATAGTTATGTTAAATTGTTTCTCTAAAGCATTAATTACGATGCTTAAAGGTACACTTCTAAAATCGCTTTCACCAAGAACCCAATTAGGTTCAGTATTGGTTAAATTTAAAGTTTTTTCGGTATCAATACCTTTTAAAATTCGAACAGATTTATTAGGAGTTAAAATATATATCTTATTACCGCTAGTAACTTTTACTTTACCTTCAAAGCAAGTTACCTCAAAAAAATCTTTTTGAGAATTTACATTAAATTGTGTGCCTAAAACAGAAATTATTCCGTTTTCTGTAATTACATTAAATGTGCTTCCTTTTTGAACTTTAAAATACGCTTCACCTTGTAAATTTACATTCCTCTTATTTTTCCAATCCTTTTTATTGTAAGATAAATTAGATTTTGCGTTTAAAACTACTTGAGAATTATCTAAGAGCGCTACTGTTTTTATTTCCCCATAATCAGATTCAACAGTAACATCACTAAAATCTAAAAAAGTGCTAACGCTAAAAAATAAAGCAATAGAAGCTGCTACAGCCATCATGCTTTTAGCAAATAAAGATTTTACTTTTGTACCTTTTTTAACAGGTTTTTTAGCTGCTATTTTATCTTTTATAGAAGTTAAAGTAGCATTATAGGGTGCTTCTAAATATTCAAATGCATGTACACCTATTTTTAAATTTTTATAAGCCTTATAATCTTTATCAGATACCAATTCTTTTAATTGATTATCTGTAATTTCATCAGCAATCCATTTTGCTAAATAAGTATCATTAAAAGTAGTTTTTTCTGCCATTTTATAGATTTGATATATATAATACAATTTAAAGAGTAAAAACCCTACCTTTAAAAAAAATCAATTTTTTCTCGTAAATTAACCAATGCTGTATGCATTCTTTTTTCAACCGCTTTTACAGAAATATTTAATTGTACAGCAATTTCTTTATATTTCTTTTTCTCTATCCTACTTAATAAAAATACTTCGCGTTGTTTTTCTGTTAAACTAGCAATTGCATTTTGTAGTTTATCATAAAATTCATTTTCTAAAAAAATAAACTCTGGTGTTTCATTGCTGTTTTCGTGCACATAACCTTTTTGATGTTTGTCTATTACTTTATTATGCTTAATAATGTTTAGAAACAAATTATTAGCAATTGTAAATAAATAATTCTTAACAGTTTCAAATTTCACGTTTTTACATTCGTCCCAAAGTTTTACAAAAGCATCTTGCACAATATCTTCTGTTAAGTCAATGTCTTTAGTTTTAAATAACATAAAACGTTTTACATCTTTAACATAATTAGTAAATACTTCTTCAAAGACTTTAGAATTACAGATGTTTTTTAAATCTTTTATCATTTAAGTCTATTAATTTTAAAAGGGAATTTTAAAAGAGTTTTCAAATGTAGTTAAAAAAATAAATAAAAAAAGGTAGGGGTTTTTATTTTGAGATTGTATAGTATTTGAAGAGTCGTAAAAAAGGGCTCATAAAATTAAAAATAACTTTAAAATTAGATAAAATGAAAACTTTAAAATCAATTACTTTCTTAATGTTAATCTCTTTATTAACATTCTCATGTACAACTAATAACGAAGATGAATTAACAGATCCAAACGAAACAAATGAAACTACAGAAAAAAGTGCATCTGCAAAAACAGTAGTAGAGGTGGTAAAAAGTCACTTAAAAACAGATGGTACTTTTTACAATTCTACTAACCCAGAAAGTAGCATGACTTTCGATTTAGGTTTCAAATTTTCATACCCAATATCTATATCTTATAACAATAGCATTAAAGTTCAAATTAATTCAATTGAAGAATTAGCAAGTATTGCAAAAAACATCTCTACTTCTAATTTTATAGATGGTATTAGTTTCCCTTTTGAAATAGATAAAGATGGTACAAAAGAAACTATAAGTTCAGAAAGTGATTTTATTGTAGCCATAAATAGAAAAGATACAGATAATGATGGAACTCCAGATTATAAAGATACAGACGATGATGGAGATGGAGCTGCTGATATTAATGAAGATGCAGATCATGATGGTGATTATACAAATGATGATGCAGACAATGATGGTGTTGCAAATTATCAAGATACAGACTCAGATAATGATGGTCAATTAGACCAAGATGAAGATAATGATGGAGATGGTGATTTCACAAATGATGATTCTGATGGTGATGGTGATGCTGATTATACAGATACAGATTCTGATAATGATGGTACAGATGATGGAAATGATGATGATGATGACAATGATGGAACAAATGATTCTGATGAGCATAATGGAAATGGTGATGATAATAATGATGATGACAATGATGGTAATGACAATGATGGTGATGACAATGATGGTGATGACAATGATGGTGATAACAATGATGGTGATAACAATGACAATGATAACGACAATGAAAATGGAGGTAATTAAAACATATTAATATATAATAGTTGAGTTGATTAATTGTTTTTAGTAAGCTTCATTATAAAACTATGATGAAGCTTACAAATTTCTAAACCTAAAATGATGAAAAAATTAGTTCAAGTAGTACTTTTATTGCTCTTATCTCTTTCAATAAAAGCACAAGATTGGAAAACCGATTTTAATATAGCAAAGCAAATTGCAGCGTCAGAAAACAAACCAATTATTCTTGTTTTTCAAGGATCAGACTGGTGTGCTCCATGTATTAAATTAGATCATGAAATTTGGAGTTCTGAAGCATTTAAAAAGTATGCAGAAGCACATTTTGTAATGCTACAAGCAGATTTCCCTAGAAAAAAGAAAAATGCTTTACCAAAAGAACAAGCAGAAGCAAATGGAAAATTATTTGAAACATATAATAAAAACGGAATTTTCCCTTTTGTAGTTGTTATGGATAGTAAAGGAAAAGTATTTGGAGAAACTAGTTATAAAAAAACGACACCAGAAAAATATATTAAAGAGTTACTTGCATTTATTAAATAAATTATACAAAAATAAAACACTTAAGTAGGGTTTTTTATAGCGAAGTTGTATAACTATTAAATAGGCAATAAATAAAATATAAAACAAATTATGAAACGTAAAGAATTTTTAAAAACATTAGGTGCAGGAGCAGCTTTCGCAATAACTTTCTCTTGTTTAGGAGGGTGTACAAATGATAATGGAGATTTTTTTCCAGAAGAAATTGCCATAGAACCAGACCCTGATACAGGAGCATTATTAACTATAGATCTAACAGATACAGCTTCAAATTCTTTAAAAAAGAATGGCGGTTACTTAATTAAAAATAGAATAGTTGTGGCAAAAGATTTAAATGGCAATTATGTAGCAGCTACAGTTAGATGTAGTCACGAACCCAGAGATAAAATTATCTTTAGAAATAATGAATACTATTGCAAAGAACATTCAGCGCGTTTTAATACTGCTGGTAATGGTTTAAATAGTAAGGGCAAAAATAATTTAAAAACTTATAAGACCTCTTTAGATGGTAATCTCTTAAGCATTTTTGCTTAATTATTTAACAAAAAAATTTATGTTGAAAACTATAATACATTTTTTTATTCTACTTTTTTCAATAGCAGTCTTAGCCCAAAAACCATACAAACGAACTCTTAAACTTATGGGTAGTCGTTTTGAGATAACAGTAGTAGATAATAATTCTATAAGCGCAAATAAAAATATTGATTTGGCTATTGCAGAAATAACTAGAATAGAAAAATTAATATCTTCTTGGGATAAAAATTCTCAAACATCAAAAATAAATAGAAACGCAGGTATAAAACCTGTTGTTGTAGACCAAGAACTTTTTCAATTAATAAAACGTGCCTTAAAAATATCTAAACTTACAAAAGGTGCTTTTGATATTAGTTACGCTTCTATGGATAAAGTTTGGTTTTTTGATGGAAGTATGACACAAATGCCATCTGAAAAAGTGATAAAAAAATCTGTAGAAAAAGTAGGTTATCAAAATATTATTTTAAATGAAAAAAAGCATTCTGTATTTTTAAAATTAAGTGGTATGAAAATTGGCTTTGGTGCTATTGGAAAGGGATATGCAGCAGATAAAGCAAAAGCTTTATTACAAAAAAAAGGAGTAGTTTCTGGTATTATCAATGCTTCTGGAGATTTAAATACTTGGGGAAAACAACCTAATGGAAAAGACTGGTTAGTTGCCATTGTAAATCCTTTAAATAAAGAAAAAGTATTTTCTTGGATGCCTGTTTTTAACAGTGCTGTTGTAACTTCTGGTAACTATGAAAAATATGTAAAATTCAATAATGTTTTATACACACACATTATAGATCCAAGAACAGGTTATCCTGCAACTGGTGTTTTGAGTGTAACTATTTTTACAAAAACAGCAGAACTTGCAGATGCTTTGGCAACGTCAATTTTTGTAATGGGTGTAGATACTGGTCTAAATTTTATAAACCAACTAAAAGGTGTAGAGTGTATTATTATTAATGAAAACAATAAAATAATTACCTCTAAAAACATACAATTAAATACGATAAAAAATGATTAAAAAAAGTTTAGTTTTTTTAGGTTTAATTCTTTTTGCAAGTTCATGTGTTGCAGTTAAAGATTATGAAAAAATAAAAATTAATGATCCAGATATGTTGTTGGCTCAAAAAAAAGTAGATAAATATGGAACAATTGCTCAGGTGTATCGTGAAGGGGCTGCAGGTGCAAATGGTGGGAAATCTGGGGGTGGTTGTGGCTGTAACTAATTTTTTTAAAAATGATACCATGAAATATTTATCTATTTTAATATCACTTTTTCTTGTGCAAACTATTACCGCTCAAAAAGATTCTACAAATGTTTACAAAAAACGTGTTTTAGAAACTACTGAAGTAGATTTTATAGCAAGTTATTATGTGCAAAATGGTGATAATGCATCTGTTACAGGAGGTATAGGTAATGAATTCTTAACAGATGCAGCGTCATCAATAATTATTAGCATGCCATTAAATGCAGATGATTTATTAACTATTGATGCAGGTATTTCTGCCTATACTTCTGCTTCTTCTAGTAATGGAAATCCTTTCGATAGTACTGGAGCTTCAGGAAATAGATATGATGATGACGATGAATATGATGATAAAAGTAGAGCTAAAGCAGCAAATACTATTGGTAGCCCCTGGGTTGCTTCCTCTGGTGCATCAAAAAGTGATGTTTGGTCAACTGTAAATATAGATTATTCACACACATCAGATGATAGAAACTTCACTTGGAATGCAAACACTTCATTTGCATCAGAATATGATTATACATCAGTAGGTTTTGGAGGTGGTTTGTTAAAACAATTTAACGAAAAAAACACTACTTTTGGTATAAACGCTAAAGTTTATTTAGACAATTGGAGTCCTGTTTATCCCACTGAATTAAAGTCTTATAAATTAGTTAATGGTAATTTAAAACAAGGTTTTTTCACAGGAATAACTATTCTTGACCAAAATGGTAACGCAAGTACAAATTGGAAACCTCTAGATGGTAAATTTAATGTTATACAAAATAAGGCAAGAAATACTTATGCTGTATCTGTAAGTTTTTCACAGATTCTAAGTAAAAATGCACAAATATCAATATTCTTAGATGTTATAAATCAACAAGGTTGGCTGGCAAACCCATTACAGCGTGTGTACTTTAAAGATGTTGCAAATTATTATATTGGTAACGCAAGTAGTATTAGTAACTATACATTTAGCAATAATAAAGATGTTTTTCAATTGGCAGATGATATTGAAAGACTGCCACATAGCAGAATTAAAATACCATTAGGTATGCGCTTTAATTATTATGTAAATGAAACCTTTGTGGTAAGAACGTATTATCGTTATTATTTTGATAATTGGGGGCTACAATCTCATACAGCAAGTCTAGAAGTTCCAATAAAAATTTCAGATAAATTTACATTATATCCTGCTTACAGGTTTTATACGCAAACAGCTGCAAATTATTTTGCGCCTTATGATCAGCATTTATCTACAGAAAAATACTATACTTCAGATTACGATCTATCTCCATTTAATTCTAATCAGTTTAGCTTTGGGTTCTCCTATACAGATATTTTTGCAAAAACGCATTTATACAAATTGGGTCTCAAGAGTTTAGACCTTAAATACTATAGATATGACAGAAATACCACATTTGGTTCTAATCTTGTAAATGTTGCACTAAAGTTTGTAATGGATTAAATATAACATTTTTGTAAAATTAAATTTCCTTATGATATTCCAATCAATTAAGATAAAAAATCAAACACTAAAATGAAAAAAATAATACTAATTTTTCTTGCAACCATAAGTTTAGCAGCAAATGCCCAACAAGAAATAATTAATCCAGTAAAATGGAATTCTAAAATTGAAAAAATTTCTGATACAGAATTTGAAATTATTTTAACAGGTACTATCGATAACGAATGGCACGTATACTCACAGTTTACTGATAAAGAAGGTTCATTACCAGCAGTACTTACTTTCGAAAATTCAGAGGGTAATTATGAACTTATTGGGGTTGCTAAAGAAAGTAAAACAACAACAGCATATAACGATGTTTTTAAGGTAAATGAAACTTATTTTTTAAATAAGGCTGAGTTTAAGCAACGAATTAAAATATTGAATACAACTATCAATAAAGTATCCATACAACTTAAATATCAGGCTTGTAAAGATGTTTGTTTTAACAATGAAAAGTATTTTATCTTAAATTTAGATGGCTCTAAAACAACTCTAACCAATACCATTTTAAATGACGAAAGCAAGGTGCTATCCAATAATTTAATATTAGATTTAAAGCACAAAGAACGCTTAGATATGGGCTTAGATTCAATTACAATAAAAAGTAATCTATGGAAAATTTTTGTTCTAGGTTTTTTAGGTGGTTTGGTTGCTTTACTTACGCCATGTGTTTTCCCTATGATTCCACTTACTGTATCATTCTTTACAAAACAATCTGATACAAAATCTAAAGGAATTAAAAACGCAATTTTATATGGTGTATTTATTATTGTAATATATGTAGCATTAAGCATTCCATTTCATTTTTTAGATTCAGTTAACCCAGAAATCTTAAACACAATATCCACTAATATTTGGTTAAATGTAATTTTCTTTATCATATTTATCTTTTTTGCTTTTTCGTTCTTTGGATATTATGAATTAACACTACCTCATTCTTGGTCTAATAAAATGGACAATGCTTCAAATTCAGGAGGCTTAATTGGTATCTTCTTTATGGCAGTTACTTTAGCTTTAGTTTCTTTTTCTTGTACAGGTCCAATTTTAGGTTCACTTTTAGCAGGTTCATTAACAAGTGATGGTGGCGCATTTCAATTAACTGCAGGTATGACAGGTTTTGGAGCTGCACTAGCTTTGCCTTTTGCACTCTTTGCATTGTTTCCTAATCTATTAAAATCATTACCAAAATCTGGTGGATGGTTAACAACCGTAAAAGTTTTATTAGGTTTTGTAGAATTAGCATTGGCATTCAAATTTTTATCAAACGCAGATTTAGTTGCACATTGGGGTATTTTAAAACGTGAAGTATTTGTTGGTATTTGGATGGTTATTTTCATCTTAATGGCATTGTATTTCTTGGGTGTAATACGTTTTCCTCACGATGGAAAAAAGAAATTTAGTTTCCCGAAAATTTCATTTGCTATTCTAATTGCTGCATTTGTAATTTATCTAGGAACTGGTCTTACTAAAAATTCTCATTTAAAATTATTAGCAGGTTTTCCACCACCAACCTTTTATAGTTTGTATGAACAAGAATCAGATTGTCCATTAGGATTAGACTGTTTCAAAGATTTTGATGAAGGTCTGGCTTATGCAAAAGCAAATAATAAACCTATTCTTCTAGACTTTACAGGTTGGGCATGTGTAAATTGCAGAAAAATGGAGGAAAATGTTTGGAGTGATTCCAGAGTTTATCAGCTTTTAAAAGATGACTATGTTCTTATTTCATTGTATATAGATGATAGAAAAAAACTTCCAAAAGATGCTCAATTTAAAGTAAAATTGCATGACAACCACTTAAAGTCAATTAAAACAGTGGGAGATAAGTGGTCTACTTTTCAATATGTAAATTTCAATACAGCATCTCAACCTTATTATGTTGTTTTGAACGCTAAACTCGAAATACTTAACCAAGCAAAACAATACTCTGGTATTGATGAGTATTATAATTGGTTATCAAAAAGTAATCAAAAATTTAAACAATCTATCTTATAACCTTTTTACTCGTCAAAAAAAAGTAGTATTAAGAATAATTCATTTTTTGGGGTTTCAAGTTTGTTTTTACAATTCAAAAAATTATTAAATACCATATTTTTATTTATTGATCTCTAATTTTAGTAAGAACTTATAAATAAAGGTCTATCAACATTTTAGAAAATAGTTTTAGTTTTGTAAAAGATCTCTTTAAAAATTGTAAATTCGCAAACCAAGTAAAGAGCAGAAGATGTTAGATAAATTAAGAATTGTAAAACAACGTTATGACGAGGTTTCTGATTTAATTATTCAGCCAGAAATCATTATGGATCAGAAGCGTTATGCGCAATTGATGAAAGAATATAAAGATTTAGGAAGCGTTGTTAAAAAGGGAGATGAATACCAAACTTTAACCAACAATATAGAAGAGGCAAAAGAAATTATTGCTGATGGTTCTGATGCTGAAATGGTTGAAATGGCTAAAATGGAGATGGATGAAGCCAATACCAGAATTCCTGAATTAGAAGAAGAAATAAAATTTTTACTGATCCCCAAAGATCCTGAAGATAGTAAAAATGCAGTGGTTGAATTACGTGCAGGAACTGGTGGAGATGAAGCCAGTATTTTTGCAGGAGATTTGTTTAGAATGTATACCAAATATTGCGAAAGCAAAGGATGGAAAGTGTCTACTGTAGATTATTCTGAAGGTACAAATGGTGGTTTTAAAGAAATTCAGTTCGAAGTTAATGGAGATGATGTTTATGGAACCTTAAAGTTCGAAGCTGGTGTGCATCGTGTACAAAGAGTGCCACAAACAGAAACTCAAGGTCGTGTGCATACTTCTGCAGCTACGTGTATGGTTTTTCCAGAAGCAGAAGAGTTTGATGTAGAAATTAACCCAAAAGATGTACGAATCGATTTTTTCTGTTCATCAGGTCCAGGAGGTCAATCCGTAAACACAACCTATTCTGCTGTGCGTTTAACCCACATTCCAACAGGTTTAGTTGCACAATGTCAAGATCAAAAAAGTCAGCATAAAAACAAAGAGAAAGCATTTAAAGTATTGCGTTCTCGTTTGTACGATTTAGAATTGGCTAAAAAACAAGCAGAAGATGCCTTAAAACGAGGCTCTATGGTTTCTTCTGGTGATAGAAGTGCTAAAATTAGAACCTATAATTACCCTCAAGGACGTGTTACCGATCATAGAATTAATTTAACTTTATACGATTTATCTAACATTGTAAATGGCGATATTCAGAAAATTATTGATGAATTAATGTTGGCAGAAAACACCGAAAAATTAAAAGAATTAGGAGATGGCATTTAACACCATTATCCTTTAAAATAACAAACCTCGAAAGTAAATTTTCGAGGTTTTTTTATGAATTTTATTGTAATAAAATTACGAATATTCAGAGGTTAGTTCGTCCACAATTAAACCATCTTCTAAAGTTTGTATTACGCCAATGGCTGCTCTTTCACCAGAAATCATAGCAGCGTTTAAAGAACCGTTTAACAATTGATCGCCAGCTAGAAATACAGTAGGTTTTAATTTGGTTTCTGTACTCGAAATTTCATATTGCAAGTTGTCTAATTTTGGTAACGCTCTTTTAATATGATAATGTTTTAAGAGATTCACAGCATCAATAGCACAGTATTTTTTTAAATCTTCTGTAACTCTTAATATCAAATCTAATTTCGGTAAGTTGTGCTCTTTAACCACTGTTACAGAGAGTAATTCTTTATCTCCTTTTGTTAAAGTGGCTAAGCTTGTATGATAAAAGATGTTATTAATCAATGCATTTTCATCAGCAATTAAACCAATTAAGGATTTGTTAATTACTTTATTTCGGGTTTCAAAATAAAAAGTGTCACAGCTTTTCCATTCAGTTTCTTGATTTTTAAGATTAGAAATCAATTGACTTGCTTCAGTAGCAATAATGGTCATATCGCTTTGAAGAACCTCATCATTTTTTAAAATAATTTTAGTGTCTTTAACTTCTTTTACAGCAGTATCAAATAAAAACTTTGTGTTTTTTAATTTTGATTTTAATTGGTTTGGTATTTCTTGAATACCACCTTTTGGTAAAACAGCGAATCCATCACCAAACATTTTATACACAAACTCAAACATTCTGCTCGAGGTTTTTAAATTAGGTTCTAAGAAAATTCCGCTAAAAAAAGGTTTAAAAAAATCGTTGATAATAGCTTCAGAAAACCCAAATTCTTGTAAATATTCTAAGGTCGATTTTTCTTCGGTTTTAAATATTTCAACTACTTTTTTCTTTTTTAAAAGGGCATTTAGTTTTAAAATTTTTGTTTTATCAGCAAAATTACCAATCGAAGCAAAAAGTGTTGGGAATAATAAAGACAAACTACGTAAAGGATCTCCAATAGTTTGTTGTTTGCCTTCTTTAAAAATAGTGGCACCAGGTAAAAACGTTTGCAAATCTAAATCATCATAATTCAAATAATGCTTTGCAGCAGGATAAGAAGTTAAAAGTACTTGAAAACCGTGGTCTAATATATAATTTTCTATTAAATCCGATTTTACTCGCCCACCAACAGTACTTGAAGCTTCAATAATTGTAGGATGATAGCCATGATTTTCTAAAACTTGAGCCGCAATTAAACCGCTTATGCCTGCACCAATAATATGAATGTTGTAATCAGTTTTTTTCATAAAAACAATATCGATTATAAGCATAAAGATACTACTTCTATGTTTTATGATAAAGTGTTTCAGTATACAAATAAATTTCAATTTGATTTATGATGAAAATCATGATTTAAATACTAATTATTTGCAAAATTTGATGTGTCAATCAATACTTTATAAGATGAAAAAAAGAACACCAATATCCGAAATAATGAGTACTAATTTAATTACGTTGGGTGTTTTTGATACCTTAGAAACAGCCGAAAAACTATTTAAACAACATAAAATAAGACATATTCCTGTAGTAAGCGATAGTAAAATTGTGGGGATGTTAAGTTACTCTGATTTATTAAGAATTAGTTTTGCAGATGTAACAAATAATGAAGAAAACGTAGATGCTTATGTATATAATATGTTTACCATTCAGCAATTAATGGCAAAAAATTTAACAGTTGTTACTCCAGAAGTAACCATAAAAGATGTGGCACAAATATTTTCAGAAAGAGAATTTCATGCTTTGCCAGTAGTTCAAGAAGATGTTTTAAAAGGCATTATAACTACTACAGATTTAAGCATGTATTTAATGGCGCAATTGAATTGATTTAAAAAATTGTCTAGTTTTAATTAAGTGAATTTATGAGCTTGTCAAAATATTTTAAGTTTTAATCCCTATCTTAAACTTTGGCAAGCTCATTTTTTTATCATTTGTTTTAGCAGTTTTTTGCGCAAACCTCAAAAAAAATTGCTTGAATATCCTTAAAGTTAAAGATTTGTAGCTTCCTCTTTTTTCTTTAGGTAGCTTGCTAAAATTCGTTGAATATCTCTATTATCTTTTTTAGGTTGTAAATAAAATTGATAATCTTCAGGATTCGTAAAACTAGCAGCAATAGTTTTATCAATAAATCCAAAACCTTGATAACTTCCTCCTAAAATTAACGCAAAACCAATTTCATTTTTGGTTCTACCTTGTTCTTTAATTACCCTGTTTTCTAAGGATAAACCAATAGAATCTATGGCGTTTTGTACACGAATATTGTAGTCGTTAACAGATTCTCTATCGCAACAAACACCTTTACATTCTTTTAATTGATGGTGAAAGCACGCTTTTACGTTGGTTTGTAAATGACAATATTTTGGACATAAGGTAAACTCTTTACAGAGTTTTTCTAAAAAATTTCTGCACGCTGCAACAGAATAGAAATTCATCAGAGTATTTGGCACTAATTTTAGCTTATTAAAAGCCAAATGAATTATCCCTTTTTGATCTTCATAGGAAAACAAACCAATAGCATCTTTCTTGTTTTTTTGAGATCGATTGTATTTTGGATATTTTGTTTTTATTTCTGAGGATTCTAGTAAAAGTGCTAAAATTTCGCTGCCAGTTTCTGTAAAAGAAATATGCGCAGTTTCCATGCAAAGTTCTCGTTCTTTTTTCTTTTTATTGTAAAAATGACTGATAACTCTTTGCTTGATATTGTTAGCTTTACCTATATAAATAATTTCTTTGGCAGTGTTTTTAAAATAATACACACCAAAAGTTTCGGGTAAATTATCCACTACTTTTTTGTCTAAAAGTGGTGGTAAAGTAGCTTGTCTTGAACGTGGATTTAAAAACGAATTAATGATAAATTGATCATCTCTTTCAATTAATCGTCTAAATAATTCTGTTGTGGCTTCTGCATCTCCTTTTGCTCTGTGTCTTCCATTTATAGGTATATTTTCATCAGCACAAATATTACCCAGACTATAAGAACGTAATCCTGGCATTATTTTTCGAGTTAAACGAACTGTACAGAGTTTTTTACGATTAAAATCGAAACCTAAATGCTTAAACTCATCTTTAATGATGTTGTAATCAAAATTTACATTATGAGCAACAAAAATAGTGTCTTTGGTAATTTCTGCTACCTTTTTAGCAATTTCGTAAAACTTTGGGGCATAGCGAACCATTGCATTAGTAATGCCTGTTAAATTGGTAATAAAAGGAGGGATGTTTTGCTCAGGGTTTACTAATGATGTAAACTCATCAACCACAGTTTTTCCATCAAAAATAAAAATAGATATTTCAGTTATTTTCTGACCTTTATAGCCATTTCCTGTGGTTTCTATGTCTACAACCGCATACAAATTAACCCACAATAGCCTTTAAATCTGCAATGGTTGCAGTAGGGTCATCACTTTTAAAAACATAACTACCAGCCACCAAAACATTTGCGCCAGCTTCAATTAAAGCATTTGCATTTTTGTTGGTTACACCACCATCAATTTCTATGTGACAGTTAGATTCAGTAAACTCAATTAAGTGTTTTAACTGATTAATTTTTTTGTAGGTATTTTCAATAAAAGATTGCCCTCCAAAACCTGGATTAACACTCATAATACATACCAAATCTAAATCTGCAATAATATCTTCTAAAACTGCAATTGGTGTATGCGGATTTAACGCAACACCAGCTTTCATACCTGCACCTTTTATGGCTTGAACTGTTCTATGCAAATGTGTACAAGCTTCGTAATGAACTGTTAAAATAGCTGCGCCCAAATCTGCAAAAGTTTCGATATACCTGTCTGGGTCTACAATCATTAAATGTACGTCAATTGTTTTTTTTGCATGTTGACTAATTGCTTTTAAAACAGGCATTCCAAAAGAAATATTAGGTACAAACACACCATCCATAATATCAATATGAAACCAGTCTGCATCACTATTGTTTACCATTTCTATATCTCTTTGTAAATTGGCAAAATCTGCTGCCAAAACTGAAGGTGCAATTAAATTATTCATTTGTTATATTATGTTTCAGCAAAGATAATTAAATCGTTTTGAGGTTGGATATTATTTTTGCGGTGATACAATTGTATAAGCACTAAAACCGTAAACCCTTGTCACTTCGAATAAAAGAAGAAGTCTCTCAAAGAAGCTAACACAAAACATAGCAATTTTATAAGATTTCTACTTGTGTAAAAATGACAATACTAGACCTAAAAAGCAAAAAACAGTACTACTACTAACATCGTAATCCATCAAAAAAAACTATTTTTACAATACGTTTACACAGTGAATCGTTCTCATAAAAAACATTTTCATGTACTTAATTTTCGATACAGAAACTACAGGTTTACCAAAAAGTTGGAATGCACCAATCACAGATACAGATAACTGGCCTAGGTGTATACAAATTGCATGGCAACTGCATGACGAAATGGGAAACCTTTTAGAACATAATGATTTTTTAATTAAACCAGAAGGTTTCAATATTCCTTATGACGCCGAAAGAATTCACGGAATATCAACAGAATTAGCAGATGAACAAGGAATTGATTTAGAGGAAGGCTTACAATTATTTAATGAAGCTTTACAAAAAACCAAATTTATTGTTGGGCAAAATGTTGGTTTTGATGTTAATATTATGGGATGCGAATTCCATAGATTGGGTGTAGAAAATAACTTAACAAAATTACCGGTTTTAGATACTTGTACAGAAAAGACGGCACAAATGTGTCAAATTCCTGGAGGTAGAGGAGGTAAATTTAAACTCCCAACTTTAACAGAGTTACACAATCATTTATTTGGAGTTGGTTTTGGTGAAGCACATAATGCCACTGCAGATGTTGAGGCAACAACGCGTTGTTTTTTAGAGTTAATTCGTTTGCGTGAATTTACCAAAGAACAATTAGATGTTGATGCTGATTATTTTAAAAATTTCTCAGAAGCAAATCCTAAGCCAATTCAAGTAATTGGTTTAAAACACATCAACCTAAAAAGAGAAAGTGCTAAGATTCGAAAACGTCTTGAAAAGTTAAAAGATGTTCAAGAAACCAAATCTACATCAGAAGGTTTAGCCGAATTAAAAGAGGTTCAGTTTGCGCATTTGCACAATCATACACAATATTCGGTTTTGCAATCTACCATGCAAATTAGCAATATTGTAAAAGCTGCTGCAAAAGACAATATGTCTGCTGTAGCCATGACAGATACAGCGAATATGATGGCTGCTTTTCATTTTGTAAGCGCCGTTTTAAATCATAATAAAAATGCAGAAAAACCGATAAAACCAATTATAGGTTGTGAATTTAATATTTGTGAAGATCATAAAAACAAGTCGCAAAAAGACAATGGCTATCAAGTTGTTTTGTTGGCAAAAAATAAAAAAGGCTATCACAATTTAGCAAAAATGTCTTCCATTGCTTTTGTTGATGGTTTTTATTACGTACCAAGAATTGATAGAGAAGTTATCAAAAAATACAAAGAAGATGTTATTGTTTTAACAGGGAACTTGTATGGAGAAGTACCTAGTAAAATTCTAAATCTTGGAGAAAAACAAGCAGAGGAAGCTTTGCTTTGGTGGAAACAAGAGTTTCAAGATGATTTTTACATCGAGTTGATGCGACATAATCAGCAAGATGAAAATATTGTTAACGAAACGTTGTTGAAATTTTCTAAAAAGCACGATGTTAAAATTGTAGCCACTAACAATACATTTTACTTAAATAAAGAAGATGCCAACGCACACGATATTTTATTGTGTGTAAAAGATGGCGAAAAACAAGCCACACCAAAAGGTAAAGGTCGTGGGTATAGGTACGGTTTGCCTAATGAAGAGTATTATTTCAAATCTACAGATGAGATGAAAAAACTCTTTGCAGATATTCCTGAAGCCATTAGTAACATTCAAGAAATTGTAGATAAAATAGAAATATTTACACTTGCAAGAGACGTCTTATTACCTGCTTTTGATATTCCAGATGAATTTAAAGATCCTAAGGATGAAGAGGATGGAGGAAAACGAGGAGAAAATAATTTTTTACGTCACTTAACATATAAAGGCGCCAAAAAACGTTATGGAGAAATTACAGAAGCTATAAAAGAACGTTTAGATTTTGAGCTTTCTGTTATTGAAAATACGGGTTATCCAGGATACTTTTTAATTGTTGAAGATTTTATTAGAGAAGCCAGAAATATGGATGTTGCTGTGGGTCCAGGACGTGGTTCTGCAGCAGGTTCTGTAGTTGCCTATTGTTTGTGGATTACTAATATAGATCCTATTCAATACGATTTACTTTTTGAGCGTTTCTTAAATCCTGAGCGTGTATCTATGCCAGATATTGATATTGATTTCGATGATGAAGGTAGAAGTAGAGTAATGGATTATGTAATTGATAAATATGGTGCTAATCAAGTAGCGCAAATTATTACTTACGGAACCATGGCTGCAAAATCATCGATTAGAGATACAGCCAGAGTTTTAGATTTGCCACTTTTTGAAGCCGATAGAATTGCAAAATTAATTCCGGGGGTAAAACTAAAAAACATCTTTGGGAATGATGAAAAAAGTAAAGGTAAAATTGCAGGCTTACGTGCCGAAGAAAAAGTAATGGTAGAAGAGTTGCAAATGATGGCAAATGGAGTTGATTTAACTTCAGAAACCATCAACAAAGCAACCATTTTAGAAGGTTCTGTTAGAAATACAGGTATTCATGCTTGTGGTGTTATTATTACGCCTGGCGATATTACGAATTATGTACCTGTGGCTTTAGCCAAGGATTCTGACATGTACGTTACGCAATTTGACAACTCTGTGGTAGAATCTGCTGGTTTGCTAAAAATGGATTTCTTAGGATTAAAAACCTTAACCTTAATCAAAGACACCGTTAAAATTGTAAAGGCAAAACACAATATTGATTTAGATCCAGAAAATTTTCCTTTAGATGATGAAAAAACCTACGAACTGTTTCAAAGAGGAGAAACTGTTGGTATTTTTCAGTACGAATCGCCAGGTATGCAAAAACACATGCGCTCTTTAAAACCTACCGTTTTTGCAGATTTAATTGCCATGAATGCCTTGTACAGACCAGGACCAATGGAATACATTCCGAGTTTTATCAACAGAAAACATGGTACAGAAGATATAGAATACGATTTACCAGCAATGGAAGAGTATTTGGCAGAAACCTACGGAATTACAGTGTACCAAGAGCAAGTAATGTTACTCTCGCAAAAACTGGCAGATTTTACCAAAGGTGAAGCTGATGTTTTGCGTAAAGCCATGGGTAAAAAACAAATTGCGGTTTTAGATAAAATGAAACCAAAATTTATTGAACAAGCAGGTAAAAATGGGCATGATGAAAAAAAATTAGAGAAAATTTGGAAAGACTGGGAAGCCTTTGCTAGTTATGCCTTTAATAAAAGTCACTCTACTTGTTATGCTTGGATTGCTTATCAAACTGCCTATTTAAAAGCACATTATCCTGCAGAATATATGGCATCTGTACTTTCTAATAATATGAATGATATTAAATCTGTTTCCTTTTTTATGGAGGAATGTAAACGAATGGGTTTAGCAGTTTTAGGGCCAGATATTAACGAATCGTTTTTAAAGTTTTCGGTAAATGCAGAAGGGGCTGTACGTTTTGGAATGGCAGCTGTAAAAGGTGTAGGAAATTCTGCTGTAAAAGCCATCATTAAAGAACGTGAAGAAAATGGCAATTATTCCTCTATTTTCGATTTGGCAAAACGTGTAGATTTAAGAACTGCCAACAAAAAATCGTTTGATAGTTTAATAAAAGCAGGTGCTTTTGATTCTTTTACAGATACGCACAGAGCTCAATATTTTACAACCGATGAAAAAGGACTCACTTTTTTAGAACGTGCTTTAAAATTTGGTAGTAAATATCAAGAAAATAAAAATTCTGCTCAGGTTTCTATGTTTGGTGAAACTTCAACTGTGCAATTTCCAGAGCCAGAAATACCAGATTGTGAAACTTGGGGAACCATGGAGTTATTATCTCAAGAGAAAGAGGTTATCGGAATTTACATTTCTGCACATCCTTTAGATGATTTTAAAAACGAGCTCATTTTTTGCAATGCTACTTTGCAATACTTCAAAGGTGATTTGGCCAAATATGTAGGTATGAACTTGTCTTTTGCAGGGATTATTACAGATGTGCAACATCGTGTTTCTAAAGCTGGTAAAGGTTGGGCTGCGTTTACGATTGAAGATTATGGAGATAGCAACGAGTTTAGAATTTTTGGTGAAGATTACCTGAAAATGAAACATTTTTTAGTGCCTAGTTCATTTTTATTTGTGCGTTGTACCATTCAACCAGGTTGGACAAACAAAGAAGGTGTTACAGGAGAGCCAAGGCTAAAATTTACAGAAATGAAATTGTTGCACGATATTATGGACGATTTGTGTAAGAAAGTGACTATTCAAATTCCTTTGCAAGAAATTACTGCAAACACCATCCTTAATTTAGAAACAATCTTAAAAAACACACCAGGAAAACAAAGCTTAAATTTTACAGTTTGGGATGAACATGAAAAAATAGAAGTAAGTTTACCTAGTAGAAATACAAAAATTCATATTACAAACGAACTTTTGGCCACTTTACAAAGGCAGCAGATAAAGTATAAGTTGAATTAATATTACCGATAATTAAACCTCACAGGTTTTTAAAACCTGTGAGGTTCAAAAGGCCGTTTGCTTTTTAGGTATTTAATGCTTTCAATTTCTCAACCCAATTTAATTCATTATAATCTTTAAGATCTTTGAACATATTGTTGCCTCCTTTAAAAGAAACTATAAAACTCCTTTTACTGTGTTCTTTTCTGTAAACAATAATTTCTCCTTTAGACTCCGAAGATGTTTTTGGCTTTTTAAAACTTTCAATACCATAATATTCTGGTCTCCAAGAAAAAACAATGTTATCAATATGTTTTAAATTAGATTTTAGTGGGTATTGGTCTGTAAAATCATTCATTTTTGGTTTTAAAGTGCAGTAAGATTCATGATTTTCTAATCGTTTTAATTCGAAGAAACAGACAAATACAATATTGTGTTTTTTAGCTATTTTTTTAAGTCCTTTGAATAAAACTTCTTCTTTTTCTTCAAAAGATGTTAAATCTTCTAATATTACACAATCTAAATCAGTATTTTTATTTAAAAGAACTTCTAAATATTTTAAATTGATTCTTTTTTTCTTCTTAAAAAAAATAGGAGAATTTTGTGTCTCCTTAAAAGTATTATTTAAGTGATTTAATTCGTGCTCTAAAAAGAATTTAAACTTTAATTTAGTCTTTGAAACACCGCTTTTACTAGAGAGAAAGGAATACAAAAATTCTTGTTTCTTAATTTGAGAAATCAATAAAGTATTAAGATTTAAATCATGCAATAAATTATTTCTAAAAGCTATTAAACCATTTCCTTTTCTTGCTGAAAAAATTGTTACGCTACCTTTTTTAAATCCTTGAGTGGTAAAATCTAATTTAGAGATTCCAGTGCATAATTTTGTAAGCTTATCTGGATTATAATTTACTTCTAATTGATATTCAAAAATTAAACTGTTTAAACTTGTTGCAATATATTGTATTTTTGTTAAAAGTAAAAACAGTTCATGTCAAATATTGTCGTTTAGAATTAAATTATTAGTTTGCTAACAAGTAGTTTTATTTCTTTAACATTTTCGTTTTCATACTCTTTATTTAAGGAACCATCTGCTTTTAAAATATTATCTGTATTATTTTCGATAATTGAATCTTCTACTTTATTTTTTGCATTATCGAAACTTAGAGCCATAACAAAATATGTTTTGTGTTTATCTGTTTTAACTTCGTATAATTGTTTCATTTTTAATTATAATTCATTTAATTCCTGATTTAAACTTTTAATTAATTTGAGAAATTCTGTATTTTTTCTAACGTTATCTATTTTTTGAATTACTTGACTAATGTACTCATTAGGTTTATTTAATAAATAACCAGCTATAGAATCTAAATCAAAATTTTCATCATCAGGAGAATCGAATTTGAAGTTGCCATATTCACAATAAAAAAGAGTATTATTATTATCATTATCTGGTCTAAAACATTTTTTCAAATCAGAAAATTTTTTACTGTTAAACAACTCTAAAACTTTTTCTTTTTTTTCACCTTCATAATAAAATCCAACTTGCACACCATTCATCCAAATACCAACAGAGTTTTCTTTGTAATCAGTTAAAAACCATCTATAATCCCAGTTACAATGACCAAAGCTTTTAAAAGACCACTCATCAACAGGGTTTGAATTAAAATAATTAACCAGTCTATTTTTTGTTATTAAAAAAATTTGATTTCTCATCTCGTCTTTCAATCTATTAATTTCGATGAATGTATTCCATTTTTCTGGCGTGTCAAATAGCTTTAAGCTTTGTTTAGCAAGTTCTTTATTCATAATTATTTTTTTAGTATTAATTCCAAAATTCTATATATTGTTTTACGTATTCTTTTATTCTATGATTGTCCTTTGGAAGCTCATTTAGACAATTTTCTAACCATTTTACAATCTGTTTGTTGTAACTCCAAATACTAACTGTTAAAGGTATTTTATTTGGTAATTTTGAAGGTAGATAGGAAGGTCTACTTTTGCTGTTTTCAGAGGGTGTTTTTTCTATATCAGGTGATAAATATAGAATTTTGTATTTATCGCTGTTATTCGACCAAAAAACTGCATCTGTTTTATTAATTTCTTTGAACATTTCCTGATACCAATATCTATACAATTGATTGCTTTGGTCTATAGCCCAATTTGATTTATTTTCAATTATTACAATTGTTTTTGGAAAGTTCCTCTTCAATAATATATCTATATTCCTTAATTCTACAGAAATTTTCCAAATTCCGATATGAGGATTCTCTATTCCTAAATTTTGCAAAAATTTGATTAAAAATAATTTACCTTGTCCATGAGATCCTTTAGGGTTTAAAAAATCGGCTAAAATTTCACTATGAATTAGCTCTGAGGTTTTTATTACATTGAAAATATTTAATTCTGAGGAAGTGTCTTTTAAAATTAATCCTGTTTTTTCTTTAATTTTATAAAATCTACTATAAATAGTATTAAAGTTTAATTTTTGTTGATCATAATTACTCTTTTTCATTTCAGAGAAACTATCTAACAAATTACTAAAAATTATATATTTTTGTATTCTTTTATTCATTAACTCTTTCTTTTAACCATTCTGGAGATATTACTTCCAAAAAAGGTCTATACATATTTATGTTTTGTATCAGTTCATAATTTACTAGAAGTTTATATTTAAAAATGGTAAAATCCTCTTTTTCTTCTAATATTTTCTGTGATTCATGAAAAGGTAATGATTTAAAATAATGAGGTTGTAAATTTATAGCCTTCAATAAAACTTTAATTGGTTTAGGAAAATCTGAATTTGATGGTCTTAAATCTAAACCAATTACATTTTTAAAAACTTGTCTATAAGGTTCTGTGTTAATTTTAGTCTTTACATTTGTTTTTATCTGTAGGTATTCTATCCTATCCAAACCGAAAGTTCTTAATTCGTTATTTCTGTTTTTATCTAAAGCCAACAAATACCATCTTTTTTGATATTCTTTCAGAAATAATGGAATTACATCTCTTTTTTCTTTTTGTGAATACTGTTTGTTGTATGTAAAAGATAATTCTGATTTTTTATCAAGTGATAATAATATCTTATCAATATATTCAATACCTTTAAAAACAATATTCTCAGAAATTATAAACTTTTTATTCTTTAAAGTGTTTTCAGAAAAATGAATTAATTGTTGTGATAAAACATTAATGTTTAAATATTGAACATAGAGATTTAACTCGTTATTATCCAGCAATGTATTTTTTATGTATCCTTTTTTATCTCTAGAGAATTCTATAAAAAAGTGATCAATGAGTTCTTTTAAATATCGCTCTAAAGTTCTTTTTGAAATTTGAATATCATTGTTTTTTAGTATTTCTAATAAATTAGTTTTGCTTATTGCAAAAGGTGAATTAAAAACACTATTTAAAATGAATAATTTATTTTTATTTTTCATATATATTAAATACTATATCAAAAGTAAAAATATTGAACGTCAAAAGATGTCGTTGTTGATATTAATTGTAGTAATTTTTAGTTTTATACATATTTAATAGTAAAAATAGAAGTAAGTTTACCTAGTAGAAATACAAAAATTCATATTACAAACGAACTTTTGGCCACTTTACAAAGGCAGCAGATAAAGTATAAGTTGAATTAAATCATTTTTTTCTTTAAAACTAAAAGTCTTTAAAACCTTTTTTATCACTTAAAAGTATCACATTCTTTTTTTAAAAGAATAGTTTTGTTGTATTCGTAATATTTGATTTCTTTTTTTAGCAGAAGTTGATTTTGGTTTTTCTTAACATTTATAAAACACTAGCAACGCTTTTTATTCTGTAATTTTGTTTAACCAAATTAAATAATCATGAAACAAAAAAACAACGGAACTTGGGTTAGCTGGAATGAAAACCTTAAGTACAACTACACCACAAAGTATGATATTACTACAGAGGAAGAACTTCAAGAAGTTGTAGCTAACAACGAAAAAATTCGTTTTTTTGGTAGCAAACAGTCATCTGCGGATATCGCAGCTGGTACAGATGTGCTTATAGATATGACAAGTTACAATAAAATTGTTTCTTATGATTATAATGCCAAAACAATAACAGTACAGTCTGGTTTAATTTTAAGCGAATTACTAGAAGCTGTAGCATCTGTTGGTTGGTGTATACCTTGTTTGCCAGACATTAATACAATTACGATTGGTGGTGCTTTGGCTACAGGAACTCACGGAACAAGCGGAAAATTATTGTCTGAATACATGATAGAGTGTAAACTCGTACTTGCTGATGGTAGTGTAAAAACAGTAACCAAAGATGATGAATTAATGGATGCTTTACGAGTTTCTTTAGGAATGTTAGGCGTAATGTCTACAATTACATTTCAATGTGAGCCAGAATATATTTTACATGTAAAAGAAAAACCTGAAAATGATAAAGAATGGTTACCTAAAATTAAAAGCAGACTAAAAGAACACGATTTTTTAAGAATTTTATGGTTGCCACATACAGATACAGGATATGTAATTACAGGAGATAAAATCGATCCGAACAAAGAAGTTGTTGAAAATAAAGGACCAGGTTATTTAAAACATAGAAGAACAGTTTCTAAAATATTATACAAATATTCTCATAAATTTCCTTGGATTACCTCTATTGCAAATAAAATTATAGCTAAAGCATTTTTTAATTCAGAGAAAGAACACAAAGGAAGTTTATATCAGGCAACTGTTACGAAATCTAGAGGATCTACTTTAGAACTAGCAGAATGGACCATTGCTTTAGATAAGTTTCCACAAGTTTTTGAAGAGTTAAAAACAGAAATTAACAAATGGAGCAACAAATCATTTATTCATATTCCTATGGATGTGCGTTTTGTGTATAAGGACAACTCTTGGTTAAGTTATGCTTACAAACAAGATACAGTAACCATGGGTTGTGTTTCTAGAAACGCAGCAACCGCAGATACGTATGAAGCCTTTAAAAGTGTAGAAAAAATATTTTTAAAACATGGTGGAAGACCACATTGGGGCAAACGATTTGCAGCTAAAGATGCTCAACTTGCTAAAATATATCCAAAATGGGAAGATTTTAAAGAAGTAAGACAAAAATTAGACCCAACTAACAAGTTTTTGAATCCATATTTAACTAAATTAGTAGCTGCTAAAAAATTGGTTAATGAAATTGCCTAAAGGATTTTTATTCGACTTTGATGGTGTAATTGTAAATAGCTTTGAAAGCCATTTTTCTGCTTGGAAATCGGCTTTCAAAGAACTATTTAATGAAGAAATTGCACCTTTTCCAAAATTTCATTCAGGAAAATCACCTTTGATTATTGCTGAATATTTTTGTAGTCTAATTGATAAACAAGCACAAACTGAAGAATTATATTTGTTAAAAGACAGCCATCTAGATAAGTACTTTAAGGTTCCTGAATTATTACCAGGTGTTCGAGAAATTACAGCTTTTTTATCAGAAGAAAAAATACCTTACGGAATTGCAAGTAATGCTACCAAGCAATTTTTAAAAAATAGTGTTCATCATTTAGCTTTGAATTTTACAACCATTTTTGGGGTTCAAGATTATGATAAACCAAAACCAGCACCAGAAGCTTACATAAAATTAGCCAATGCCTTAGGTTTTGTTAATGCTGATTTTAAAGATATTTGGGTTTTTGAAGATAGTTTAACAGGTACAACTGCTGCCAAATTAGCGGGTATGATTCCTATTGGAATTTTAACCCAATACACAGAAAAAGAACTTAGAGAAGCTGGCAGTCAATTGGTTTTTCCAACCTTGTTAGAGGCTTATCAATATTTACAGCATCAAAAGCTTTAAGGCGTTTCCTTTAGGTTAAGAGTGAAATTTATCTTGAGCAGAGTTGAAAGACACTCATTTTTTTTACTATATCCTGAATTAAATTCATTTATTTTCAGACCTCACAGGTTTTAAATCCTGCGAGGTCTATATTTTTTAGGTAGAGAAATTTATTGTAAAGTCAACGCTCTAAACAAACTTTCTAAATTTTTATTTTCTGATGCCAATTCTAAAATTTTAAGCTCATTTTCTTGAGCAATGTCAAAAATTTGAGAGCGCATATCTTCTTCGGTTTTAAAAAATAATTTCCAAGAAGTATTGTCTAATTTATCAATAGAGAACAAATAAGGAATTTGTTGTAACTTATCCTCATCAATTGAAGTATTAAAAACTACCTTTATAACTTGTTGATTGTTTTTTTGGAGTTCTTTTAACTTTTTATCTACTAAAACTTCACCTTTTTTTATAATAATTACACGATCACAAATCGCCTCTACTTCTTGCATAATGTGTGTAGAAAACAACACTGTTTTTTCTTTACCCAATTCTTTAATCAATGCTCTAATTTCTACCAATTGATTTGGGTCTAAACCTGTAGTTGGTTCATCTAAAATCAACACAGACGGATTATGTAAAATTGCAGCAGCCAAACCTACTCTTTGCTGATATCCTTTAGACAATTGCTGTATTTTTTTATGTGCTTCTGCTTCCAGCCCAACGCTACGAATACAAGTTTCGATCTGCTCTTTTTCTGTCACATCGAGTGCAGTCGAGATGTTAAAAATGGATGCTTGAAATTGCAAGTATTCACGCACATACATATCTCTATACAAAGGGTTATGTTCTGGTAAATAGCCAATATTTTTTTGAGCTTCTAAAGGATTTTGTAGTACATCAATCTCATCAACAAAAACTTTACCCGAATTTGGTTTTATAAAGCCTGTTAAGATTTTCATCATGGTAGATTTTCCAGCACCATTTGGTCCTAAAAAACCAATAATTTGCCCTTTATCTGCAGTAAAAGAAACCTCATTTAATGCTTTTTGAGACGAGTAGGTTTTGGTAACTGAAGTAACTTTTATAGACATTTATAAATGATTTTGTTTGAGATATAACGTAAAGAACTGTGGTTTAGTTTATACTTTGTAACCGTAGTTTTCTTATATTTTTCATTCTTCTCCAAGCTGTTTTATGAGTTTGTTTATACAACCACAAGGTACCTAAATCTAATAAAAAATAGAATAAGCTAATGCCACTTGGTGGGTTAGAACTGGGTAAAAATGGTATAACATTCCAAGCCGTAGTTGGCCACCACCAGCATTTGTAATAGGTACCTATAATTTCTAAAACTGCTACAGAAATGTACATGGTTAAATAAAACAAACGTTCTCTAGGTTTGTTTCTTAAAATTAAAAGTGTTGCAATGGTCATTACAAAACCAAATACATCGTTTTTAAAAATTAGAAATACACTTGCATAAATGATGATAAATATGGCCAAAAATCTTTCAATTTTTAGGTGATGTTTTTTTATAGAAGCAGCTTTTGCAAAAAGTAAAACAGCCAAATACACAAACGCATGGCCAAAAGGAATGTAATGTGGTACATTTTCTAATCGATAGGTATACATACCCAATAAAACTGAAAAAAGATATTCACCAACAAAACCTATAAGAACAGCAAATAGCATCTGAATTTTTAATCTCTTATTTACCTTGTAAATGGTGATGGCAAATACTGTAAACATTAACAAATTTGCATAAAACTGTGCGTTTTCTGTTATTGCTACCATGTAAAAGCTGTCTAAAAATAAACCAACAATAAAAAATAGGTATAATAAACCTAAACTTCTAAAAGTGGTGTATAAAGATGATTTTGAGGCAATAATACTCATGCAACAAAAATATAGAAACTAAACAAAAAATGGCTCTAAAAAGAGCCATTTTAAAAAGTAAAATTTAAATATTCATTACAGTTGATAACGAACTCTTAAACTGATAAATCTTGGTAAAATAAAACGTTCGTTGGTTGTAAAAGCTACGATACTTTGATTTACAGAAGCTTGAGAACCAGTAGCTAATAAGTTGCTACCTATTAACTCATATTCTAATTTTGCATCTCTATCTTTTCTGTAGGCTAATTTTGCATTAAAAATTTTGAATGTATTTATACTTTCACCATCTCGTCTTTGATCTGTAAAAGAAAAATCAGAGGTAAGGGTTACAGAGTTCCAAATGTAAGCATCAAAATTAATTGAAGGTGTGTGTGTTACCGTTTTTACATCTTGAGTTCTTGCACTGTTACTTTGATCGTTAAAATTAATATTGTATCGTAAACTAACATTTGGTGCTTTTATAAAGTTTGTACCAATTCTAGTATTTATACCTCTAGAGATATTTTCGTTTGTATTTTCTGAAGAATTGATAAATTGATAACTTTTATTATACGAAAAATTTCCACCTAATCTTGCTGTTATTTTTTTTATGGTTTTACTTAAACTAGCAAAAGCTGTAAATCTTTCGTTATCTAATGGTGAGTTTATAGAGGTACTACTAGAAACTACAGAACCAGGTTCAAAGATGGTATTTCTATTTACTTGATCCATAGTTTTTGTATAATTTACCCTTGCAAATACACTACTATTATTAAACAAATTGAAGCTTCTATAGAATAATGATACATTGTGGAAACTTGCATTTAACAACTCAGCATTCCCTGCAAAAAACGAGTTGTAATTATTGGCTACAATACCTCTTGCAATTTGATTTACATCAGTAAAATTAACCTCTTGTTTATATGTAAAGGTTAAACTTTCGCTTCTTTTAAATTGCGCAATAGTTTCAAACTCTGGTAATACTTTAAAAAAGCTATCTTTAAAAAACTCTGTACCATATTGTGTGTTGTTAGAGTTGTACGAGTGTAATGTAAACCCAGGAGTTATTGTAAATATTCCTGTTTTTAAACGGTATCTTAAACCTGCATAAATATCTGTGAATTTGTATTCGGTATCGTTTGTTATTTGCTCATCATTTATACCTGGTATATTTGGATTTGGTAAATTTGAAGTTCCTAATTGGAAAAATTCTGAGTTAAAACTTTGATTACTTAAAATTGTACCTGCAACAAAATTCAAGTTACTTTTTTGATTCAAAATATAATAGTAATCTAACTTAGCATCTAATTGATTGGTTTTTACACGTCTGTCTTGTTCTAAATCGTAATATGTTAAACTTCTATCTAGTCCTAAAGTTTCAGCTGCATCATCAAAACCATCATTATTAGCATCATCATTATTATTTGGATCATTTTCTAAAGATGCAATGTAAAAAGGATCTTCATCTTGCAACAAATGTTTAACCTCTAAGGCAAAAATACTGGTTTCGCTAGCGGTGTAGAAATAGCTTAAATCTTGATTAATGGTAAATGGTGTTGCACTCTCATTTTCGGTAATATCACTTAAAACTTGTGAGGTAACATTGTCTGTTCTATATTCATTTGAAAAACGACCAGCAATGTTGTAATTTAATTGATTGTTAAAATCTTTTTTGTAAATAGTGCTGAATCGAAACAAACCAGTATTACTTGTTTGGTTTGTAGTATTATCAACAACATCATCTGGTGTAGCAGGATCTACATAATCTATAGTGTTGATGTTTCTCTGGCCATTGCTATTACCAGACCAAATTAAAAATCCACTTAAATCTAATTTTTTATTGGGTGAGTAACTAAAGTTTACAGCAGATAATTGAGTTTCAATTCTATTTGCATTTCTAGCACCAGCATTTAAAAAACCAATACCAGCGTCTGCAATGTTAATGTTGGTACCATTTGATGGGCTTTGACTTTGAAAAGTACCACCAAAACTTCTGGCATCTCTTCTACTAATTACTACTTCTCCCATATTATTTACATCACCAATAACATTTATGGTGTATTTGGGTGTGTAATAAAATAGTTTGGGTTGAAATAAATAGAGACCTGTATCTGGAGAATCTCCACCACCAGCAGTAATATCTCCAAACCAAAAATTCTTTTTACCTTCTTTTAGTTTGATATTTATAGCAACACGATCTTGGTTATTTTGTACCCCTTTTAATTGATTAACATCGCCATAATTTCTTAAAACTTGAATTTTATCAACCGCATTTGATGGAATATTTTCGGTAGCTAATTTTGTGTCTCCACTAAAAAATTCTTTACCATCAACCATAATTTTTTCTACAGCTTTACCCTCTACTTCAATTTGTCCAGCATCATTAACTTCAACACCAGGTAATTTTTCAAGAACATCTTTTAGTTTTCGTTCAGAACCATTTTTAAAAGAATCTGCATTATAAATAATGGTATCTCCTTTAACAGTAACAGGCATTTTAGCCACAATATTAATACCATCTAACATGTTATCTTCAAACATGGTGTAGTTTTTAGAAATGTCTGTAGTTTTAGTTTTTACAAACTCACTAATTTCTTTAAAACCAACATAGCTAATCTTTATATTGTATACCGTATTTTTCTTTAAATCTAATTTAAAAGTACCTTTAGCATCAGTAAAACCATAAGATGCAATGCTTTTTGCAACAGTATCTAAAGCAATAACATTTGCCATTTCTAAAGGTTCTCCAATAGAATCTTTTACGACTCCTGTAAATTTAATTTGGGCAGTAGCTACCCAAGACACCATTAATATGGTGATAAGTAATATTCTTTTCATGTATTTGAATTAATTTTGTTTGGTTTAAAAAAGTAAAGTTTTGGGTAATTATTAAAATCGACCACCACTTCTTCTTCTATTTTGAAAACGGGCTTTAAGTTCGTCTGTTTTTTCTTTGATGATTTGGTTATATTCTTCTCTGTTAACTTCTTTTCCTTTGGTAGGTTTCTTAATTTCTACTGCGTCTTCTGGATTTAAGACAATTTCTATACATAACATTGTTGTTCTTCCTGCATTTAACTCTAAAATTAAACCTGGTAAACCCCAATAGCTTTCTGGCCCTGAACTTACAGGAATTTGCGGTGTATACCAAGCCGTAACTTGTAATAGTTTAATATCGTTTTTTTCTTCAGTTTTTGTAGAATCCTTTTCTTGATTTCTTCCTCTTCTAAAAATACTACCCCAATCAATTTTGGTATCTACAGTTGTCAATGTAGCTTTATAACAGGTGTATTGACCTATTTTTTTTGTTTCTGTACCTAGCTGCCATTTTGGTTGCTCCATTTTTTCAACAATAAGAAAACGTTTGCTAAATTGCTCTACATCTTCAATCATTTCATGGTCTTTAAGGTTTTTATAAATTGAACCCTGACCATTACTAGCACCCCAACCACGACCAGATGAAGCACCTGGTGCATCTAATTTTACATTTTCTTTAAAGGAAGACTCAGTTCTGTTAAAACTTAATGTGAAGGTTTTTTCTAAGAAGTTTTTCATTCTAGCAAGCCTTTGCTGTTTCTGTTGTTCAGTCATTCTATCTCCAAACATACTCATATCAATAGTAGTTTTAGACATATAAGTTGCTTTACCTTGAAAATCTTTCTGAGCAAAGGTTGTAATAGTTGCTAGTATAAACACCAGCCTAAGTAATGATTTCATTTTTTTTAGTTTTTGCAAAAGTACCTGTATTAATATTCTGTAAGACTTAAAAAAAACTTAAAAGTTTAACAACGTTGGCAAAAGTTTAACACAATGTTTTAACCTCCCATTTTAATATTAATTCCACCACCAATATCTACACCATTTCTACTTTTAAATTTCTCCATCATTTCTTTAGATTTTTGCTGCTGTATTTCGTCAAACTTTTTTTGAGTAACCACTTTACCTTTTTCAGGTTCTTCGATTTTAATAGTTTTACTTGGGTTTAACACAATTTCTGTACATACAATTAAATTTTTACCATCATTTATTTCTAAAATTAAACCTGGTAAACCTTGGTAATCTTTAGGTCCATTACTAATAGGCACTTGTAAAGTATACCAAGCATTGGTTACTTTGGTTTCTTTGGTAACAGTTTCTTTAGTTTCGCCATTAACAAAGCTAATTTTCTTATTTTCTACTTCTTCTGTATAAGTTGCTTTGTAGCAGGTATATTGTCCTATATTTTTAGTTTCGGTTGTCATTTTCCAATCATACACAGGTAGAGCATCTTTTACTAAAAAACCTTTTCCCATAATCTCAGTTTGATTCACAAAACGTTTTTCTCTGAGGTTCTTATAGTAAATACCTCCTTTGCCAGAACCGCCCAAATTCATAACAACCATTCTTGTTCCATTGGCTTTTGGGTTTGGTGCATTTAATTTTTCTTCTTGTTTATAGATAGAGGAGGTTTTATCAAACTCTAAAAAGAAAGTTTTTTGGTTCATTTTCTGCAACCTTTTTTGCAATTCTTCTTGCATTTTATCGTTTATTCCTTTTTGATTTTCTCCAAATGTTACATTCGATTTTCTGCTTGTTTTATAAGTAGCTTTTCCTGTAAAATTTTGTGCATGTAATGTAACAAAGAATAATAGTACTAATGATGTAATAATGGTTTTCATGTTGTTTAGTTTTTATGGTTGTTTGCTAATTTTATAATTGCTTTAATTCCTTTTTTTGCTATTACAATTAGTGAATCTATGTTTTTAGATTTTCCACCAACCTTAATAGCACTTTTTATTTTGTTTTTAGATTTAGGATAGTGTAATGAAAAACTCATTTCTATAGCTTCGTTTTTTGTGTTGTGAGCAAAAACTTCTTTAATATCTTTCCAGTCTATCGTTTCTAGTTCTTCTGCACTATCTACTTCAACCGACATTTTAGTTACTTTTATAATTTCTTGATTGATGTCTTTATCTTGAGCGAAATGAAATGATGAGGTTAAAACTGCAAATAACAAAAGTAATTTTTTCATAATAAATGGTTTAAATTAATAATCATTGCAAAGATGCAAACCACATCTTGTAATTTAGGTTAACGAATGTTAACGAGTGTTAACCAGCTATTTTTATTGCAATTAGATACTATATTTGCATTATGAATACCCAAAAATACAAATGGATTTTTTATTTAATAAGCCTAACTATTATTGCTACAATTGGGGTGCAATTTTTTTGGAATTATAAAAATTACGAAGAAAATAAACAAAGAGTTGCCAACGAAATTCAATTAAGTTTAGATAATGCTGTAGAGGAGTATTACTCTCTACTCGCAAAAAGTAATTTTTTAACCATTATTAATGCAGATACCAAATCAAAGAAATTACGATTTACAAGTGACAATTCTTTTGATACTATTTTTAAGAAGTTACGCAGAAATACAAAGAAAATAGGAAAACCTAAGGTAACCTTAAGTAATATTAAAATTACTAGTGATGATAATTTATCAAAAGAAAAAATAGATTCTATAATGTTGGACACAAAAAAGTTTGTGGCCGAGTTTAACACAACAAAAGATTCTATTCTTAAAGCCAAATATAAAATTGATACGATTGAATCTGTAACTCAATTTATTGATGATAAAAAGGGGATTCATTTGAATAAAAATGGCACACAATCTGAAGTAAGATATTTTAAAGGAAAAGCGGCTGCAGATAGTTTAAAGTTGATTGGTAATTTAAAACCAATTTTTATTTCTTTTTTAGATCAATCTGTAGATTACAAAAAAATAGATTCCTTAATTGATAATCAATTGCTAAAAAAAGGAATCGATTTATCATATAGCTTTCATCACATAAAAAATGATACTATTTTTAAGCAAACAAAAGACACTACTTTAGTAAATAATAATTTTGCAGTTACTTCTAAATCAACGTATTTAAAAGACTTTGAAGCTTTTAAATTGTATTATAGCAATCCAAATTTTGAAGCATTAAAACGAAGTTTTGGAGGTATATTTTTGTCGCTTATCTTGTCGTTATTGATTATCACTTGTTTGTTTTATTTGCTAAAAATCATCAATCAACAAAAAGAATTGGCAGCCATTAAAAACGATTTAATTAGCAATATTACGCACGAATTTAAAACCCCTATTGCAACAGTATCTACTGCTATTGAGGCTATAGAAAATTTTAATGTAATTAACGATAAGGAAAAAACCCAAAGGTATTTGGCAATGTCTGCTGTACAATTAAAAAAATTACATCAAATGGTAGAAAAATTGTTAGAAACTGCCACTTTAGATAGTGAGCAACTGTTACTGAAAAAGGAAACTGTAGATGTGGTAACATTGTCAGAAAAGTTGGTGTACAAACATCAATTGCTTAGTAAAACCAAGGAACTTATTTTTTCATCGAACATAAAACCCATTTATTTGAATGTTGATGTGTTTCATTTTGAAAATGTTATTTCTAATTTAATTGATAATGCCATTAAATATGGAGGTAATCATATTGAAATAAATATCAATGCTATTTTAAAATCAACAGAAATAACGATTGCAGATGATGGTAATGGAATTGAAAAAAATCAACAAGAAAAAATATTCGATAAGTTTTACAGGGTGCCAAAAGGCAATACTCACGATGTAAAAGGCTTTGGAATCGGTTTATATTATTGTAAAAAAATCATAGAAAAACATGGTGGTACGATTTCGGTTTCATCACATAAAAATCAAACCATATTTAAAATAACATTACCGAATGCATAACATAAAGGTACTTTTAGCAGAAGATGAAGTTAGTTTAGGAATGATTGTAAAAGAAAGTTTAGAGACTAGAGATTTTATAGTGTTTCATGCAGAAAATGGCGAAGAAGCCTTAGAGATTTACAAAACAGCAAAACCAGATATTTTGGTTTTAGATGTTATGATGCCTAAAAAAGATGGTTTTACTTTAGCGCAAGAAATAAGGGCAGAAAATAAAAGAATTCCTATTATTTTCTTAACTGCAAAATCTCAAGTGAGTGATGTTGTAGAAGGGTTTAACCATGGTGGAAATGATTACTTAAAAAAACCATTTTCTATGGAAGAGTTGATTGTAAGAATCAAAGGGTTACTTAACAGAATTCAATTAAAAACCAACGTAGAAACCCTTAAAATAGGGGAATATTTCTTTAATTTTACAAAACAAACGTTGTCTTATGCTGCACACACAGAAAATTTAACACACAGAGAAGCACAACTTTTATTTTATCTTTTTGAGAAGAAAAATAAAGTGTTAGACAGAACTTTTATTTTGAACAAACTTTGGGGAAATGACGATTTTTTTAATGCTCGAAGTATGGATGTTTTTATAAGTAAGCTTAGAAAAAAATTAAAGAAAGACAGCAATATTAAAATTTTAAATATTCGAGGTTTTGGCTATAAATTAATTTGCTAGCTTTTATAATACCTTATATTTTTTAGTACCTTTGACTGCCCCTTTTTTTTAATCTTTTAGAAATTTTACAACTATGCATGTTGCAATTGCAGGGAACATTGGTGCTGGCAAAACCACGCTTACCAAACTTTTAGCCAAACATTACAAATGGAAGCCTCATTTTGAGGCTGTTGATGAAAATCCGTACTTAGATGATTTTTATGCAGAAATGGAGCGTTGGTCTTTTAACTTACAGGTGTACTTTTTAAACAGCCGTTTTCGTCAAATTTTAGAATTAAGACAAACAGGCAAAAGTATAATTCAAGACAGAACCATTTATGAAGATGCACACATTTTTGCACCTAATTTACATGCAATGGGACTAATGACAAATAGAGATTATAGCAATTATAGTTCTCTTTTTGAGTTGATGGAAAACCTGATTTCTCCACCAGATTTGTTAATTTATTTACGTGCAGACATCTCAACTTTGGTAGGTCAGATTCATAAACGAGGCAGAGATTACGAAAACTCGATTAGTATTGATTATTTAAGCAGGTTAAATGAACGTTATGAAGCTTGGATTTCTAAATATACCAAAGGAAAACTGTTAGTGATTGATGTAGACAACTTAGATTTTGTAACAAACCAGGAAGATTTGGGGTACATTATTGATAGAATAGATGCACAAATTAACGGTCTTTTTTAAAAAGTTGTACACGATAAAAATTTATAAAAAAGGGGAAAGATATTTAAATCATTCCCCTTTTTTTTGCTTATTTTTTTAAAATATAGGCTTTTACAATATAATCTACTTTTGGGTAGTTTTCTTTTAAAAATGCATTCCCTTCTTTAGCTATTTTGCCTTGTTTACGACCTAATTCATCACCATAACCACCATAAAATTTTAAAACATTTTCCTCTCCATCAATCACTTTTGCAACAACAGGAAAGCCTTTAACACCAGAATAATCTAATTTATCTAATCGATAATTGTCTTTTAAATTGATAAAAATTTGATTCGATCTGGTTTGTACACCACCTCTTGCAAAAGAGATGGTCATTTTAGCATTTTTCTCATTCACAGGTTCGTCTTCAATTCCTCTTTTTTGCCAAGCTTTGTTAATTATAGAGTCATTATGAATCCCAAATTGAGCAACAAAATTTGGTACTACTCTAAAAATAGCCACATCTTGATAATACTCATTTTTAATTAATTGATACAAACGATCTACACCTTTTGGAGACCATGCTCTAACCGCTTCAATATCAAAATTCCCCTTTGTTGTTTCAAAACGAGCCTTAAAACTTTCTGGTGCTTTTTTCTCTAACCATTTTTCTTTAAATTTTTTGGTTGCACAAGAGGATAGCAAAACAGCACATAGTATTACAATACCTTTTTTCATTTCTTTTTTATTGGTTCACTAACAAAAGTAGGGAAAACAATTATAAATTACACCTCTACATTTGTAGAATAGAAATATTTATTCTATGTTTGTAGAGTAAAATAATCGAATTATGCAATTATCTAAAACCGAAGAACAATTAATGCAGTATTTATGGAAACGTAAAAAAGCATTTTTAAAAGAACTTTTAGAAGATTTTTCTGAGCCAAAACCAGCAACTACAACTGTAGCTACGTTGCTAAAAAGAATAAAAGATAAGGGTTTTATTGATTATAAATTATTTGGAAAATCGAGAGAATATTATCCTATTGTCAAAAAATCGGATTATTTCTCGAATCACGTAAACGGGTTGATTAAAAATTTTTTCAATAATTCTGCGAGTCAATTTGCATCGTTTTTCACAAAAGAAACCAATTTAACCACTGAAGAATTAGAGGAGTTAAAAAAGGTAATAGATTCTCAAATTAAAAAACATCAAAAATGATAACATATCTTTTAAAATCAGCAACTTGTTTGGGGTTACTCTTGGCATTTTATCATTTTGTCTTAGAGAAAGAAAAAATGCATAATTTCAATCGTTTTTATCTATTAGGTAGTTTGTTGTTTTCGTTTTTAGTACCTCTATATATTATTTATACTGATGTAACTCCTGTTGTTTTAGAAACTGTACAAACTGCTACAAATTTTTATCCTACTAATGAAATACCTACTGTAATTAGCACAGATAAACCCATAGACTATGTTCATATAATTATTGGTGTTTATTGCTTAATTTCTGCTCTTTTGTTAATTCGTTTTGGAAGAAACCTTTTTAAAATGATAGTTAAAATAAAGAGAAATGAAAAGGTTAACTACAAAAAGGCAAACTTGGTATTAGTAAATGATACAATTCTACCACATACGTTTTGGAAATACATTTTTATTAATAAATCTGAATATGAAAATGCTAATATTGAAAAAGAACTTTTTACACACGAGTTAACTCATGTTACTCAAAAACATACGATAGATGTGCTGCTTTTAGAATTAACACAAGCACTATTCTGGATTAATCCGTTCTTTATTCTATTAAAAAAAGCAGTACAATTAAATCATGAATTTTTAGCAGATGAAACTGTTATTACACAACATAAAAACACCTTTCAATACCAGCATTTATTACTAAACAAAGCTGCTTGGAAAAACGAATATTACTTGGCCAGTAATTTAAATTATTTAGTAACTAAAAAAAGATTAAAAATGATGACAACACAAAGCTCCCCAACAAAAATCTTATTAAAAAAACTGGCTATAATTCCGTTATTAACAGGATTTGTTTTCCTTTTTGCACAAAGAGTTGAAGCACAAGAAATTATTGAAGTAGTAGAAGAACCAGTTGAAACTATAGTTGAAGAAAAACAGAATATTTCTAAAAACGATTTTGAAAAATATAAGGTTTTAGTTGAAAAAGTTAAAAATTCAGAAATAATTAAGCAAAAAGATGTTGTTTGGATGACGTCTACATATAGAAAGATGTCTGATGAACAAAGAAAATCTGTAGAAAACATATTTCATTATATAGTTGCTGACGTTTCATTGAGTAAAAGAAAAGTAAGTGGAAATCAATTAAAAAAATGGCAAAATAAAGATGAATATGCTATTTGGGTTGATGGAAAATCTAAAGAAAATTCAATTTTAAAAAATTATAAAGAATCAGATTTTAGTTATTATTCAGAAAGTTTTGTCCATAAAAATGCAAGAAGTAAAAAATTTCCTCAAAATTACCAAGTTTCTGTTTATACCAATAAATACTTTAAAGAATTAGTAGATAAAAATTCGAAATTAGAAGAAGTTGTTGAAGTAGTGGAGCAAAAAGGAAATTTAAAAATTATTGAAATAAAAGAGCAAAGAAAAAAACAAACTCAAAAAAAAGAATATATAGATTCTCCTATACAAAAATACAATTATCCAAGTAGCAATGGTTCAAAGCAAAGTTTTACAATTGATAAAAATTCTCCCAAACCTCATAAAAACCATAATGAAGAAGCAATTATAGATATTCGTTTAAAATTAAAAGATGTAAATGCTTTAGAAATTATTTATCATAATGCAGGTGCAAATAGTACAGGTTTTAAATTGATTAATGGAATTCTATTGTATTATGTAAATGTTAATAACAAAACCAAATTTTATAATAAAGAAGGTAAGTTATTTGATGAAAACGGAAAACAAATCTCTACTAAAAAGGCAAATGCAAGTGAGATAATACCAGAAAACTATGTAAAAAAAGTATTTTATAAGGGCGATGTTTTTTGTGAGTTTTTTGATGATAAGCCTTTTCTAAATGAAACCAAATTAAAAAGTAGTGCTGAACAAAAAAAAGCATCCATAGAGGAAATGCAAGAATACAAAAGGTTGATTTTAGAAGTTGAAAAGAAAACAGTGATAAAAGTTAAGACTGTAACTAAATTAAAAGCTATCTATAAATCAATGTCAAAAGAACAGCAAAATTCAGTGAAAAACATTGATGAAGTGCTTGCTAAATTACCACCACCTCCAAAGCCAGATTGGTTATTTACTTATCAAAGATTAGCTCATAGAATTAAAACCACCTCTAAAAACAGAAAAGAGAACCTTATCTATTTAGAAAAAATATATAAGGAAAAATTATCAGAAACTGAGAAAGCAAAAGTAAATGCTCCTCAATTATTAATTCCACCTCCACCTCCAAAACCAAATGCAACAAAAGAAGAAATTTTAGAAGCGAAAAAAGCCTACGAAGTTTGGAAAAAAAGAGCAGGAAATAGGTTGTAAAGAAAATAATTTTCATGTGAAATCCTCAAAAAACTAATGCTGTTTTTTTGAGGATTTTTTATAATTTAATTATAGGTGAAACCTATTTTTCTATTAATTTTAATCATCTGTATTACGATTCTTTTAAAACCATAGATTCTGAGTTAATGCAATACCGCAAACCACTAGGTTCTGGTCCATCAGGAAAAATATGTCCTAAATGAGCATCGCAAGTATTACACATCACTTCAACTCGGATCATTCCAAAAGAAGTGTCTTTGTGATATTTAATAGCATTTTCTGCAATAGGTTGTGTAAAACTTGGCCATCCTGTTCCAGAACTAAACTTTATGGTAGAATCAAATAAGGGTGTATGGCAACAAACACAATTGTATTTGCCTTCATCATAAATGCTACATAAAGCACCACTATGTGGTCTTTCAGTACCTTTTTGTCTAGTAATTCTAAACTGCTCAGGGGTTAGTTGCGCTTTCCATTCAGCAGCTGTTTTTTCAACTCTCTTATCAGGTTCTGGATTTCCTTTTGTTGTAAAATGCATTACATCTTTCCAAGTTAGCATAGGCTGTTTTTGTTTTTAAATATTAAATACCTTGTTACTTTGTAAATAATTCTTAATTTGTAATTTATTGAAAGTAAAACATAAAATTACGACAAAAATTAACAAAGTAGTATTGAAGTCTTAGATTACCTTGTAGTTTTTTTTGATTCATTTATAAAATAATCTTATATGAGTACATTAATTGCTGATGCACAAAAATTTGTTTTTGACTTACTAAGCAATCAACTAGATACCAAATACGTATATCATAATTTAGCACATACCCAAAGAGTTGTTGAAAAAACAAAAGAACTTATAGAAAATGTAGAACTTACAGCATTAGATGCCGAAAATGTAGAAATTGCGGCATGGTTTCACGATACTGGTTTTACTGTAAAAGCAGAAAATCATGAAGAAGAAAGTGTACGTATTCTTGTTGATTTTTTATTGAAAAAAAACATAGAAAAACAAAGAATAGATGCTATTTCTAAACTCATTTTAGTTACTAAAATGAATGATAAGCCTCAAAATGATTTAGAGAAAATTATTGCTGATGCAGATTGTGGACATTTGGCTTCAAAAAGTTTTTTTGATTACAATGCGTTGCTAAGAAAAGAATGGGAACTTACAGGTTTTAAAAAGGTTTCTGATGAAGATTGGCTTAAAGAAAATATTCGTTTTTTTTCTGTTGAACATCGTTTTAACACGGCACATGCCTTAAAAAACTGGACAAAAAGAAAAGAGAAAAATCTTTCTAAGTTAATGAAAAACTTAAAGAGTTTACAAGAAGATCTTAGAAAATTTAGTCAAAAGCAAGAAGCTTTAAAAATTAAAAAAAATAAATTTGAGGTGCCAGAACGTGGTATAGAAACCATGTTTAGAGTCGCTTTAAAAAACCACATGACCTTGAGTAATATAGCCGATACTAAAGCAAATATATTACTCTCTGTAAATGCAATTATTGTTTCTTTGGCGTTATCTAATCTGTTACCAAAATTAGATAATCCTTCAAATACGCATTTGTTTGTACCCACTATTATTTTTGTGTGTTTTACTGTGGTTTCTATGATTTTATCCATTCTGGCAACTAGACCAAACGTTACTGAAGGTAAGTTTACTAAAGAAGATGTTGCCAATAAAAAAGTAAACTTACTATTTTTTGGAAACTTTCATCAAATGCAATTAAAAGATTTTGAATGGGGTATTTCTGAAATGATGCAAGACCGAGATTATTTGTATAGTTCATTAACCAAAGATTTGTATTTTTTAGGTTTGGTTTTAAATAGAAAATATAAAATTTTAAGAATTACCTATACTGTTTTTGTAATTGGTATTGTTACTAGTGTAATTGCCTTTGCATTGTCTTTTAAAATGCAAGCAGCTAGTTAATTAATAGTTAGTTAAACTTTTAATAACACTATATTAATCCTATAAAATTAATTAGTTATATTTGCTCGCAAAAACCCTAAAATATGTCATCAAAAGTAAGGCAATTTAATCCTTTATGTAATGTGAAGTTCTTTTACAAAACAGTAGTTTTATTTTTTCTATTTTCTATCCAATCTTATGCTCAAGACATTTCTATAAATGAAATTATGTCTTCTAACGAAACAACAACTTCAGACGAAGATGGGGAATTTGAAGATTGGATTGAAATTTATAATTATGGAACTACCACAGTAAATTTAAACGGATTTGGGTTGTCTGATCAAATAGATAATCCTTCTAAATGGGTATTTCCAAATATAGAATTAGCTGCAAAAGAATATATTATTGTTTGGGCATCAGACAAAAATAGGGTTGCAGAAAAAGATAAATTACATACAAATTTTAAAATAAAATCAGGTGGTGAAGCTATTATTTTATCAAATGCTTCAGGTACAAAAATTAGCGAATCACCAGCAGTTGCCTTAGCTACAGATAAATCTTATGGTAGAATTCCAAATGGTAATGGAAACTGGACCTTTCTGGAAACACCAACACCAAAAGCAAATAATTCAGGAGCTTCAAGCGCAAATCCAGAAAAAATAGCAATAAACGAGTTGATTTCATCAAACGTTACAGGATTAGAGGATGAAGATTCAAGCAGTCAAGATTGGATTGAAATTTATAATTATGGTTCGGTCGCTGTTAATTTGTCCGGTTTTGGCTTATCTGATGATAGAGCTTTGCCTTACAAATGGGTTTTTCCATCAGTAACTATTAACCCTGATCAATATATTATAGTGTTTGCATCTGGTAAAGATCGCAGCAATGCAGGGAGTGAGCTACATACCAATTTTAAAATTGGGGCAGGAGGTGAAACCTTACTTTTAACAAACGGAGATGGATTGTTAATTAGTGGTGGACCTTCTGTAAATTTGGCTGAAGATACCTCTTATGGTAGACAACCAGATGGAACTGGAGCTTGGTTCTTTTTTGATACGCCAACACCAGGAGTATCTAATGTAGAAAGCGGTTCTACAACTTCTTTAGAGCCACCTACTTTTTCGCACACATCAGGTTTATATGCAGATAGTTTTAATTTATCATTATCTACAGATATTCAAGGCGCAACAATTGTATATACCTTAGATGGTTCTGAACCAGATATTAATAATTTAAATGGCTCTAGCTTTCAATATAAAAACGATTATCCTTACGAAATAAACGAAGCTTTTGGAGAAATGTTACTTCAAAACTATCAATCATTTTCATATTCTAGTCCTATTGAAATAAGAGATCGTTCTAACGATGAAGACATATTGGCAAGAAAAAATACGGTTTCTGCAGACATTTATATACCACCAGTTAAAGTAAGAAAAGGCACAGTTTTAAGAGCTAAAGTTTTTTTAAATGGTAAAGGATCTAGAACAAGAACTCGAAATTATTTTGTTTGGTCAGAAGGGAACCCTTATAATGTTCCAATATTATCTTTAACCACATATGAAGAAAATTTATTTGGTTATGAAAAAGGTATTTACACCTCAGGTAAAACTTTTGACGATTGGAGAACTGCAGAGCCAAATGGTAATCAGCCAGGTAATGCACAGTTTAGTAATTATGGACAAGATGGTAGAGAATGGGAACGAGAAGTACATGTTCAAGTATTTAACGAAAAATTAGAATCGATTTTAAACCAAGATGCAGGTGTAAGAATTCATGGTAACACATCAAGAGCAGATATTATTAAAAATTTAAGACTATATGCTAGAAGTGAGTACGATGAGGATAATGAATTTGAGTTAAATATTTTCGATCAACAAATTTCAAACTCTCCAAAACCTTTTAACGATACATTTAAAAGATTAATGCTGCGTGGAAATGGTAGTGGTGGTCAAATTGCAAATGACATGGTTTTTAGTAGGCTAATGCAACCATTTTTTAATGGAGTAATGAGAATTAAAACAGCAGTTAATTTTATAAATGGTGAATATTTTGGAATCACAGCTTTTAGAGATCGTTTTGATGTACACCATATTGCTAATAATTTTGGTTTAGACAGCGATAATGTATCCATAGTAAGTTGTGTTGGATCTTGTGTATTACAAGATGGACCAACCGATCGTGATAGCAATCCTGAAAGGGTATTACGATATTTATTTAAAGATTTGAAGCATAATGATTTAAAGTCTGATGTTGAATACCAAAAAGTAGCAGACGTTTTAGATATAGATTCATATATAGATCATATTGCTCTAGAAACCTTTTCTGAAGGGGATAGTTATGAAATTAAATTTTGGAGAGCCACAAATCCAGTAAATGATGGGTTTGGAGATGGTAAGTTTCGTATTTATACTCAGGATTTTGAAGCAGCAATGATTAGTCGATTGAATTGGTTAGAAGATTTTTCTCAAAATTCTAGCAGTTGGCAACGTAATATATTTTCAAATCTAATTGATAATGAAGGGTTTAAGGTAAAATTCATCAATCGTACTGCAGATTTATTAAACACAGCATTTACTAAAGAGAGATTTGACGCTATTGTAAATGCAACTTTTGATGAAGTAGCACCACTTTTAGAAGAAGATAGAAATCGTTCTCCAAGATTAAGATTCTATGAAGATGGCGATAAAGTTAGACTTTTAGATTGGATTCAAGAAAGACCTGCTATTTTTAGAGGTCAAATAAATGAATTATTCGATATTGAAAAAACGATTGATGTAAATCTTAGTGTTTCTAATTCAAATGCAGGTTATATTACATTAAATACGGTTGATATTAAAGGTTCAACACCTGGTGTAAATGAAAAGCCATATCCATGGACTGGTGTGTATTTTAGCAACATTCCAATTACATTAGAGGCTAAACCAAGACCTGGTTACACCTTTTCTTATTGGACAGGAGCATCTTCTAGTACTAGCAGTAAAATTACAATTACTCCTACAGATGATATGCAGATACGTGCTGTTTTTACAGCTGATGAAGATTACGATCATTTATTATACTTCTGGTTATTAGATGATGAAATTGAGAATGATTTACCATTAGAAAATTTAAATTCTACTTATTCAAGAAATGATGCAACTGCAACATTGAATTATAACTCCGCTCTTGCAGGGTATCCATTTGATGCAACTGATGCAAATTGGAGAAAAGCTTCTTTAGAACGTATAAACGAACCAACAGTAATAAACTATCAAGGTTTAGCAAATAACGATATTCCTTTTGCACCACAAATAATGAGAGGTTTACAAATTAAGCAACCTTTTCAATCAGGTGGTTCTGAAAACTCTTTAGAGTTAGAATTTTCTACAGTAGGCTACGAAGATGTAAAAGTCTCTGTTGCTATCAGTTCTGATGGTGCTGCAAATAGTATAACTGCATCATATTGGGATGGAGCTTCTTGGGTAACCAATAGCACGCAAGCTATTGCAGTAGATTACGAACGAAAAGAATTTGATTTTTCTAATGTGGCTATGGCAGATGAAAATGAAAACTTTAAAGTAAGGTTAAGTTTTGGAGGAACAAATATGACTGCAGATAATGGCAAAAAAGTAATTTTGAATAATATAGCAGTAAGTGCTATTGATAAAAACGTATTATCTGCAAAAGATTTTGCTTCCACTGAAAACAATATCGATATTTATCCTAATCCTGTAAATAATAGAATTTACATATCTTCAAATTCTAATATAGATCAAGTTTTAGTATACAATATTTTCGGACAAACCATGTATACATCATCAGAAAATAAAAGTGATGCTACTGTAGATGTAAGCAATTTTGCTAAAGGTATTTATATGGTTAAAGTTTTTACGGATGGTAAATCTATGACTAAAAAAATAGTGAAGAAATAATACTATTTAAGTAAAGAAACAAATTTTGGATACTACTCTAGTGCACACTGTTAATCAATTCAAACCCATTTCACTAGATGAGATGAATAGTGTTGCCTTAATGAAAAGAACAGATACCAAATATGTTATTCATGTTTCTAATTTACCAACAGTTTTAAAAGAACTATTAGCATCTCATAAAGTTTTAGAAATAAAGGGAAGAAGAATCATGAATTATGCTTCCCTTTATTTAGATACCAATTCCTTTAAGTTTTATCTAGATCATCATAATGGAAGAGTAAATAGAACTAAAATAAGGCAACGAAAATATGTAGATTCTGATTTGACTTTTTTAGAGATAAAAAAGAAAAATGGGAAAGGAGAAACCAATAAATTTAGAATTCAAATAGATGATTTTGAAACCGAATTGTCTGACTCATCTAAAGAATTCATCACAGAAATTACTGAAGAAAATTATAACTTAACCACAAGTCTTTGGAATAGTTTTAATAGAATTACACTAGTAAATTTAAAAGATAACGAACGTGTTACCATCGATTTAAATTTAACGTATACTGTAAACGATAAAGAAAAAAAATACAACAATATAGTAGTGGTAGAACTTAAGCAGAGTAGATTCGATAGAAAATCTGCAGTAGTAAAGGCCTTAAAAAACATAGGGCATAATCCATACAGTATTAGCAAATATTGTATTGGTGTAGCAAATCTTTATCAGCATTTAAAACAAAACACTTTCAAATCAAAATTATTAAAAATTAACAATATATCTGCTTAGTATGGATTACATGAACATTCCTTTGTTTGACAAGGATTTTTTTAAACTTGTTTTTCTTTTTTTTCTAAACCTGGCTTTTTTAACCATAGTAGTAAGATGGTTTTATTATAGTAGTACTCCTAAAAAAGATTACCTGTTTACCTTTTATTTGGTGAGCATTATCGTGTTTTTCTTAACCTTTACATTAAAAAAGTATAATATTGATGTTGGTTTAGCTCTGGGCCTATTTGCCATTTTTGGAATTATTAGGTACAGAACAGAATCTATACCTATTAGAGAAATGGGATATCTTTTTATTGTGCTTGGAATTTCAATTATGAATGCATTAGCCAATAAAAAACTAAGTTATGCAGAAATCTTCTTTTCTAACTTTGTTATTGTAGTGGTTATTGGTGTTATAGAAAAGTTATGGCATTTAAAATACGAGGTTACCAAAAAAATTACTTACGAAGTTATTGAGAACATAAAACCAGAAAACTACGATATTTTAAAACAAGATCTTGAAAGCAGAACAGGGTTAAAAATTAATCAGTTAACCATTGGCGACATCGATTTTGTAAAAGATAGCGCAACAATAATTATACACTATAACAAAACAGAAAATGAGAAATAAACCCTATATTATTATTGTAATACTTCTTTTTTCAGCATTACTTCATGCACAAGAAGAGGATAATAAAGATCTTGCTTTATGGAACTCTATTGGGGTTAAATATTCGCCTATAAAGTGGATAAAATTGGGTGTAGAACAACATTTAAGATTAAAAGAAGATATCTCTGTAACAGATGAGTATTTTACAGAGGTGCAGGCTGAATTTGAAATTATTAAAAATTTAGAGATTGGTGGTGCAGTGCGTTTTATTAGAGAGAATGATAATGAAGGTAAAATTCAAGGTTATGAAAAGCATTTTAGATACAACATCGATTTAAGTTACAAGCTAGATATTATTAAAAAATTAGATATTGCTTTTAGACTTCGTTATCAAAATAAAAGAGAGTTAGAGTTAGCAGATGGTGTAGAAGATATTAGAGGAGAAAACCTTCGTTTTAAAACAGCTTTTGAATACAGTATTAAAAACTGGCCTTTAGATCCTGAATTTGCTGTAGAGATTTTTAATAGAAAAAGAGATGGAGCCTCTTTTATTGGTGATGCAAAATTAAGTAGGTACAGACTTACATGGGGTACCAGTTACAATTTAAAAAAGTTCGGAAAATTCGGTATCTACTTTAGATATCAAGAAAACACTAGAGTAGATAACGATTTTCAAACTAAAATTTTAGGTTTAAAATATTCCTATGATATTAACTAAGCTTCAATTTCTTTGATAAGATCATTAAAAGTTATGATGTTTTTTTCATCAAAATCTTGCTGATATTTTACATCAACTCTAAGTGCTTTTAACCCAGTTACGCCTTGAAGGTTTTCTAATTCTAAATATTCTACATTTCCTAATTGTTTTTTTGATTGTAAGTACGTAATGTACTTAAGATACTCTACTGCATCTTTTTCTTGCGAATATACAATGGCAATTTTACCAGGAATTGTTAAACGATTTTGAGTACCTTTTATGTAAGCCTTGTCAATACGTTTTTTAAGAATTTCATACCTAATATTATAGGCGCCATCAACATCAAACTGTTTTTCATCCATTCTAAATTTTATAGCCATAGCCTTACTATGTACTAAAATTAAAGAAGCAACACGTAAATCATGTTTCATGTTTTTACGCTCATAATATGCCAAGTTTTCCATTTCACAGGTAACTTTTAATTGCCATAAGCGTAAATTATACAAATATAAATCGTCAAACCTTTTATGTTTTGTAATAGATTGGCCTATGTACATGTTGTATTCAACACCATCAGTTATATAACGCTCAAAATAGTGAGGAAACATTTCTTGCGCTTGTTTTTGCCTATTATCTATGTATTTAGAAAGTTTATCATTTAAAAGTGTAACACTATCTTCATAATCTTTTCTACTTTCGTAAACTACATTTAAATCTTTGTCTAATCGATTCATGTAGATATTTACTTTCTCAGAAAGCTCACTATTTATATCTTTAATATGGCTAAATACAGGATAAATTTCACTGCTTAAAAAATCTAGTATACTTACTTCATCACCTGCATCTAAACCTTTCTTTACATCGTTTAAATATGAGGTAACTCTAAACATTAACTCATTGTAAATAGGTAATTTTTCAGTTTTGCAAGCATCTTTTAAAACAGTAATAGCCAAGGATAACTGTGTTGTTAAATCTTCTTTAATAGCTTCATTTCTTGCATTAGAAGAGCCTTTGATATCACTTTGTCCAAATATGGGATACACATCATTAAAAACAATTTCATCTAACTTGGCATTTTCATTTGATTGACTCTCTACATGAAACTTTTCAACAGCTTCATAAAAACGCCATTTTACAGATTGATGGATAGAGGTGTAATTCTCTTGAATGGTAGCTTCTAAAATATGTTGACGTTCTTCTGAGGTTCGTTTTACAGCTGCTTCAAAAACAGGAATAATATCTTTAAGTTTATTGATGTTTACCGAATTTAAATCGTAGGATTTTGGAGAGGCTATTTCTAGCAGTGCCAAATCTCCATTTTTTGTGGCTTTTATAGGAATTAAAATAATACTTTGAATGCCAGAATCATGTAAATTTTGATAAAAAGGATTTTTATCGGTATGAAAACCATAGTTCTCTACGTCAGAAATAATAAAAGTTTCGTGTTTTTTAAATACTTTGTTTATAATGCCATTGCAGAAATAGCCATTATTGCATTGTATTTCTGTATTTTTATTTAAAATAATGCTGTTTGAATGTTTTACAACGGTTTCACAAATTTTAGAATTCACAGTATCATAAATTGAGTAGCCCAATTTAAGGTCTTTAATGCTGTAAAAATCTCTTAAATTATTTTGCAATTTGTAAATTAAATCATCACCACCAGCCAATAAATTTGCTTTAATGGCAGAAAGCATTTCTTCGGAAGTAACATCAAATAAACTTACTAAACCAAAGCCTTTAAAAATATAGCTATTGGGTGGAAATTTTTCTTTCCATATGGCTATATTTTCGTAATTATTTAAAAGCTCTTTAAAATCTTCTTGGGTTAATTCTGGTGCAGTTGCTGTAGGTGTTATTTCAGAAAAATCAGCGTTAAATGTAGCTCTATAGTATTTCATAGTGCCACTTGTTTTGTCTGGAATATCAAAATAAAAAGGTCTTTTTATATCAATATTAAAACCATAAACGTCGCCTAAAATAAACGTACAAGCCATTACATACATGCTGTTATCCTCAAAATTACGAACTGTTAACTCGTAATCATCACCAGCATTATTTAATATATTCTCAAAACGATCAGTAAACTTAAATGAAGCAAATGAAAAAGGAACACTGGCAGCTTTTATTTCATTTAAACGTAAAGGTTCTGGAAACAAAGGGTCTAAAAGTAAATCTATTTGCTTTTTGTAGGTTTTTAAAAGCTTTAAATCAGAAAAGCCATCATTTAATTCAGGGTGTTTATTGAATAAATTTACCATTTCAATAGCTGCAGTATGAAATGGATGCTCGCTAAACTCTTTTTGTGCGTATTTTTTAAATGATATAAATACCTTTTTAAAGGAAATATTTAACTGAAGTGGTAATGCTACTTCTTCTATTTTATTAGATTCTATAATTCTCATATTCTTTACTTCTACAATTTTTGTCGTTTTTAATAATATTAATTTACAAAATTAAAAGGACTTATTAAAACATACAGTTTAGAATTTTTATTCTTTAAATAAATAGTTAAAGATTACTCTTTTTTACGGTATAAAAAAAAGCATTTAATAAATCGTTAAATGCTTTTGTAAATACTTTAATATATTATTGAATATCGGGTTGTCTTATTCTAGGATCCCATTTTTTCAATTGTTTCTTTATTTCATCAGTTACTTCTTTATCATTTTTAAAATACCAATCTACATTTTTATAGGTAATTGTACCATCACTTGCATAATGAAAAAATACAATGGCATTTACGAATGGGTATTTTTTATTAAAATTTTCTAGCGTATCTCCAAACCATTTGGCTCTATCTCCACCAGGCTTTAAACATCCAAACTCAGCAATCATAATTGGTTTGTAAAAAGCAGCTAATTGATCGTAATAATTACCAAAGATTTCCTTAAAAGTCCACCAATCACTCCAACTAGTGCTTGTACCATAATTTAAAACTCCGGTTGCAATAATATCAACATAATCTTCTCCAGGGTAATATTCTTTGAATTTTCCGTAAGATAAATGCGGACTCCAAACCCATATAATATTTGTAGCACCAACAGATTCAAATACCTCTCTTACATGCCTAAATGCTGCTACATATTCTTCTGGATCATTATTTTGTGGTCCCCAAGGATAACGATAAGGATCGTTCATTTCATGCCCCATTCTTAAATAAATAGGCGTATCTACTTTTGCAGCCTCAGTTGCCCATTCTTTAATATAAGCATCATAATCTCCATTTGCTATTGAGCCTAAACCATGGTCATTTCTTTGCTCTAAATTTTTAATTTTAGGAAAATTTTCTTGTGAGAATTTTTCTAACCAAGGCTCCCATGTAATCATTGGTACAGAACCTATTCTAACAATGGCATCAATTTTATTTTTAGGGAAATCATAAATCTGACCTTCTCCCCAAGCTTTATAAATTTGAATGATTGGAAATGTAAGTGCTAAAGAATCTTCTAAATTAATGATATTTTCATAAGATTCTCCATTACTATCGTCAGCAGCTCCAAATAAAATATTTTTGGTTTTTAAAAGGGCATATTTGTTTTGTCTTTGGTCTTTAAACCAATCTAATTTTTTACCTCTATTCTTTTCTCTTTTCCCTAAAATATTATCTTGTTCTATATCTTTTACCATATTTCCAATACTCTCTAAAAAACCGCCTAAAGGGCCTTTAGAGCTTTTGCTTACAGATGATAACCCGTAAACTATAAAATAACCTAATACTAAAGCAAGCAGAACATTAAATATTCTTTTAGATTTTTTTTTGAATGATGACATAATTCTATTTTGATTTATAATGGGCTTTCTTTAAAAACCATTTATTTGGTAAAATTAATATTTTTATCTTTTTAGATAATTACTTTACTTTTATTTTTTTGTCTTTAGTGATTACGATTCTACTCCAAGCATTTTCTGCTTTTAAGTATAAAGATTTATAAGCAGCAACCAAACCACCAAAAAATTGCAGAAAGGCAATCAAGGCAAAACCTAACATTCCCCAGGTTTTTTCTGCTGTTAAAATTAATTCACTTTGTGGTATATAATATCTTCTTTCTATATAAACCCCAGTAACCACAAGTATAAAAACAATACAGTATATTATTAGTGGTTTTACAAACGGACTCATAAAACCTTTAACAGCAACTTTTGCTGTAGGTATATAAGGTACTTTTTTATTGATTAAGGCTAAAATAAATGCATAGGTAAACACGGGCCAGCAAGAGTATTTTAAAACCATTCCTCTCCAATGAATTCCTCTTTCTGTTTTTGTATCACATAAAAAACGTTGCGCATGCGCATACACTAATATAGCAATGAGTACAATAGGTGCACCAAGAACTATAAACTCTGTAAAGTCCATACTAGCTGGACTTATTTTTGTTGTAAAAAATAAAATAGGTACAAATACAAAAAACGCGGTCATTGGGCCTACCAAGTAATAAGTACCTATAGAGAAATAAGATAATTTTTGCCAAAAAGTTAATGTTTTAAAGGCTCTTGGCATTTCATCAAAAAGCATTTCAAAAACGCCTCTTGCCCATTTTAATTGTTGTTTACAAAATGAAGTGAAATCTTCTGGAACCAAACCACGACTAACAATTACAGGGTTATATACAGATTCCCATCCTTTTGAATGTATTCGAATTGAAGTGTTTAAATCTTCTGATAAACCAGTTGCATGTCCTCCTATACTTTCTAAAGCTTTTCTTCTAAAAGTACAATTTGCACCAATGGCAACAGCACCACCATAACCATACAACGCCATTTGAGTAGGTCCATAAAAAGTATAAGTTTGTTCTGCAGCTGCTTGTGCCGTAAACGAACGAAACATATTGTAGTATCCTTGACTTACTTGAACAAAACCTACTTTTTCATCTTGAAAAAAACCTAAGGTTTGATCTAAAAAATTAGGAAACACAATATGATCTGGATCTAAAACTAAAATAAATTCTTCTTTGGTTATCTTTAAAGCTTCATTAATTTTACCGGCTTTAGCTCCAGGTATGTTTACTAAATTTAACCAAACAGCTCCATGTTTTTCTGCCAATTCTTTAAAGGCAACATCTTCTGTATCGTCTAATAAATAGGTAGTATGTGGGTAATTTAAGTTTTCTAATGCTTTTAAGGTGTTTTCAAACATCGATAAAGGTTCTCCTGGAGAAGATGTTGTAAAAACAGCAACGCTTAAATCTTTTTTAGGAACAGGTACTTCTGCTGGCTTTTTTATACGTAAGTAATTAATCCAAATTAAAGCTATTCTAATTACACCATATCCAAATAGCAAACTTAAAATTATGAATAGTGGAAAATTTTCGATATGTTCTTTTCTAAACCACCATTCCATTAAATTAAACATGCTTAATAAACCAGCTAAAGCTAAGCCTAAAAATATTGCTTTATCAAAGCTGGTTACCTTTTTAGCTTGTTTAAATACCCATAAATCATCTCTTAATTTTGAATTCATTAAAACGTGAAATTTAATCCGAAGTTAATATTTTGTCTGGCATAGAAAAAGGTTTCTTGATCTATATAAGTAATCTTAGCTGTAAAACCTTTTGAAAAATTGTAGCTAATATTTCCTGTATATTCTATAGGGGTAAAAGTATCATCATATAAACCACCAACTTCAAAGGTATTAGCTTGCGTTCTTACAGGGTAAGGGTTTCTAATATTACCAATAAAACCATAGTTTACCTTAGCTTCAAGTGATAATTTTTTTGAGGGTTTATAATTTAGGATAAATATACCAGAGTGAATTTCTTGTTCTTTTGGGGTAAAGTAAGGGTCGTAAACACCAACGCCTTGATTGTCAAAGAAAAATAAGATGTCTTTAGAATCGGTATAATTAAAACTATAACCGAGTTGAAAACTAAGTTTTTTAAATGTGATAGGTTGTGATAAAATCCAAGCGCCAAGTGATTGTATTTCATTATCATCTTTAAAAAATTGATGGTCGTACCAAGCATGAAAAATCACCCATTTATTCTGGTAATCTAACTCACTAAAAAGGCTTTGATAAGTTAAATTGATTGAAGTACTGGCTATTGTACCTAATAAACTATTTTTTGTAGCACCAACTTTTACAGAAGCTTTTTTAAAGATGTTTTTAGTAAGGCTAATTCCTCCAATCCAATCAGAAGTATCAGAATGGTTTTGATAAAAACCCCCAAATACATTTGCAGTAAGCTGTATTTTATTAAAGTAAAACTGATTTTTTAATTGAACAATAAAAGCACTTTCTTTTTGAGGTGAGAAACTATATCTTGAAATTGCTAACTGTGGACTTAAATACCTAGAAATATATTCTCCTGCAGTTATATGCGTCGCAAAAAGGTCTAAAGGTTGAGAATCTGTTTGATATTCAAAATTTGTTCTTATATAAGTTGCAGTAACAGAATTAATTTCTGATTCTAAATTTTTTGTGTAATCTGTATTTGGGTAAATCTCGTTAATCTTAGAAATTATTTTTCTGGAATTTTTTAAATCTCCTTTCCAGTAACTAATATTGGCTTGCATTAATAAAAATTCTAAATTTTTAGAATTTTCATCTAAAAAATTTGCTAAAATAGTTTCTACTTTATTGATTTCTCCAATTTTATATAAAAAGCGAGCAAAATCTAACTGAAGATTTTTATCAGAAGGATTAATAGAAATCGCTTTTTTAAATTTCTTTTTTGCTTCTTTATTCTGGTTATTCATTGATAAAACATACCCATATAACCAATTGATGTAGAGGTTCTCAGAAAAATCATCGTAATTTTTTGAGAAAAATAATATTGCTTTTTTGTATTCATTTCTAGAAATGAATTCTTTAGAAATTCTTAGTACATCGTTTGCATCTTTTACGCTAATAGAATCTTTTTTTAAAGAGGAGGAATTTTCTGTGTTTTGAGAAAAAGTAGTTGTATTAAAAAAAATAAAAAGGAAAAAAGCAGTTGTTTTAAAAACTTTACCTGCTCTTGTTAAAATCATAATTTTATTAAATTTATAAGAAGTTTAAGTTTTTAAAATATTTATTATATAAATTAACCACAATCTTTTTCAAAAAGCAACAAATATATATATTTATATTAAAATAGTTCTTCAATATTTAGATGAGTTTTTGCTCTAAAAGGTTATAATTCCTGTTTTACAAAGCATTTACTGTTTCAAAGTCTTTCCAAACTGTTGCGCTCTTGTAGGAGTCAATAGAAGCACTTGGTACTTTTAAAGTTGCAGTACTTAGCTGAACAAATTCAAATACACTAGCATCTATAGTTAAAGGTGTAGCTATATCAACAGATACATTTTGCAAACTGCCACAATTGTAAAAAGCGCTATTACCAATACTTGTAATACTATTTGGTATTGAAACATCAGTTAAACTTGTACATTGAAAAAAAGTTTGTTCGGCTATACTTGTTATTGTATTTGGAATTGAAAAGTTTGTTAAACTTGAACATAAACCAAAAGCAGTTTTACCTATACTGGTTAAGGTACTTGGAAAATTAACTTTAGTTAAACTACTACAAGCGTAAAAAGTATTTTCAGGAATGGTAGTGATACCCTCTGGTATTGTAATTTCACTAACACTACTACAGCCTCCAAAGGCCCCATCTTTTAGTGTAGTTACACTATTAGGAATATTAATTTCAGTTAAACTACTACAGTTCCAAAAAAGGGTTGCCTCAATCGTTGTTAAACTGCTTGGTAAAGCAAAATTCTTTAAGCTAAAACAATTTCCGAAAGCAGCACTACCAATACTGCTTACAGTACTTGGTAAACTAATATTTTCTAAACTTGCACATCCATAAAAAGCGGCATTGCCAATATTAGTTACATTTGTAGGTATGGTAATATTGGTAAGTTTAGAACACTCATAAAATAAATTGTCAGGTAAGCTTGTAAAATTTTCTGGAATTTCAGCTTTTGTTAAATTTACACATAAACCAAAAGCAGAGTCACCTATAGAAGTTACTGTATTTGGTATTGTAATTTCTTTTAAAATAGAACAAGAATAAAAAGCAGAAGCACCTATTGTGGTTATATGGCTAGGAATTGTATATGTTTCTATATTATTACAAGCAAAAAAGGTGGCTTCAGGAATTGTAGTATAACTTGTTGGAAAAGTCACAGTAGTCAATGAATTACAATATCCAAAGACAGCTGTACCCATATCATCATTTGCAACACTATCAGGTATGGTAACATTATTCAAGCTACTACAATAGTAAAAAGCAGAGTTCCCTATGCTAGTTATTGTAGAAGGTATGTTAATTGTAGCCAAACTTTCGCAACCAAAGAATACATTGTCTGCTAAATTATTCGTTGCTGCAGGGATATTTATAGAGGTTAAACTTTTACATTGACCAAAAGCTGTATGTTTTATTTCTGAAACAGTATTTGGTATATCAATACTTGTTATTCTTGAAGAATCGTAAAAAGCAAGTTCACCAATAGTGGTAATACTTTCTGGAATGGTAACGTTTATTAAATCATAACTATAAGCAAAGCCTTCATTAGCAATACTGGTTACTGTGTAGGTTAAATCAAATTGATTCACAGTTTCAGGGAGGTTTAAGGTTCCTGAAGGTCCGTCATCTGTGTTTTTTTCAACAGATACTTCTTTTGTTTCAGAACTTGTAATCACATATTTTAAATCGCCAATAGTAAAAGGAGTTCCTACTTCAGGCCCTGTTGGCGGAAATACAACAACACTAACAGTAGCAGTAGAAGAATCGCCATTGCTATCGGTTATTGTATAATCAAAGGTATCTGTTCCTTCAAAATCTGTTTGTGGTGTATAATCTATGGTGTCATCAGTTGGATCATCACTTGTACCTGAGGTATTTACACTTACAGTACCATTACTAACAGAAGTAGTTGATGTTACAGAAATAGCACTAGAGTTTGGCCCATCATTTCCAAAATCATCATTATTAAGTACGCTGATATTTATAGAAGTATTTTGTTCTGTAGAGGCACTATCATCAACAGCATTAGGAACATCGTTTTCTATTGTAGTAGGTGAACTACAAGCTGTAATAAGTAAAGAAAACAAGGCGAAGGCATAAATTATTTTTTTCATTTTTGATGTTTAAGGGGTAATAAAAGTATTCAAACAAAGGTATTTAAATATTCTATATATCAAAATTTTTTCATTTTTTAGAATGATATGATTTTAAGATTTTATTTTTGTCTGAAATAGATGGTAATTGGCACACCAGAAAAGTTGTAAATTTCTCTTAGCTTATTTTCTAAAAAACGTTTGTAAGGATCTCTTACATATTGAGGTAGATTACAGAAAAAGGCAAATTGTGGAGTTTGTGTAGGCAATTGCATGCAGTATTTAATTTTTACAAACTTACCTTTTATAGCTGGTGGTGGATAGCTTTTTACAATCTCTAACATTACATCATTAAACTTGCTTGTAGGTATTCTGTTTTTTCTATTTTCAAAAACTTCAACCGCAGTTTCAATGGCTTTAAAAAGGCGTTGCTTTGTTAATGCAGAGATAAATATTATAGGCACATCTGTAAAAGGAGAAATCTGTTCTTTTACTTTAGCCTCATAATCGCGCATGGTATTGGTTTCTTTTTCTACCAAATCCCATTTATTAATTAAAATAACAACACCTTTTCTGTTTTTTTCTGCTAGCCAAAATATGTTTTGATCTTGCCCCTCAAAACCACGTGTTGCATCAATTACCAAAATGATAACATCTGCATATTCAATTGATCTCACTGCGCGCATTACAGAGTAAAATTCTAAATCTTCTTTTACTTTAGATTTTTTTCGGATACCAGCAGTATCAACCAAGTTAAAATCAAAACCAAATCTGTTGTATTTTGTATCAATAGAATCTCTAGTAGTACCTGCAATGTTGGTTACAATGTTTCTATCTTTACCAATTAAGGCATTTATAAAAGATGATTTTCCTGCATTAGGTCTTCCAACAACTGCAAATCTTGGCAATTCTTCTTTTTCTAAATCGATAACTTCTGGTTCTGGCATTTTTGCTACTATTGCATCTAGTAAATCTCCAGTTCCTGAGCCGTTAATTGATGAAATGGTGTGGTAATCACCTAAACCTAAGTTGTAAAACTCTACAGCATCCGCCTCTAACATCGCGTTGTCTACTTTGTTAACGGCAGTAAAAATGGGTTTTTTTACTTTTCGTAGTAATTTAGCCACTTCAGCATCCATAGGAGATATGCCATCTCTTACATCTACCACAAAAACAATAATATCTGCTTCATCTATAGCAAGTGCTACTTGTTTTCTGATTTCTTCTTCAAAGATATCATCAGAACCAATTGTATATCCACCAGTATCAATTACAGAAAATTCTTTTCCATTCCAGTCCGATTTTCCATAATGGCGATCTCTAGTTACACCACTCACAGCGTCTACAATAGCCTCTCTTTTTTGAACCAATCTATTAAAAAGAGTGGATTTTCCTACATTTGGTCTTCCTACAATGGCAACAATGCTATTCATTTAAATTCATATTTTTTGCAAAGATACAATTTACTATACGATATTAGTTGTAAATTTAAAGGGTTCTAGAATAGGTTTTTATGGGAGCAGAAACAAATATTTTAATAGAGAAAAGAAATAGTAAGGTTTTTCTACGACCAAGATTTTCTATTGATTTAAATGATGACAAAGACACAGTATTACAACTTTTTTCTAACGAATTACAAGGAGATAATACAAAAATAGACGGAAATATTGTTGATGGGCATATCTTTATTTCAATTTGTAAAAAGGATGATCATTTTTGGTCTCCTCAATTGCATATAGAAATTCTTGAAAAAACATCAAAATCTTCAACTTTAAAGGGTTTATTTGGTCCAAAACCACAAGTTTGGACGCTTTTTATGTTTATCCATTTTGTTATAGGATTCGCATTTCTTGCTTTTTGTGTGCTATTGTACACAAGATTTTCTTTAGGTGAATCTGTCTTTTTCCCAATTTTAATGATGATAGTTTTACCCTTAATTTGGGTGTTGTTGTATTTTTTAGGAAAAATAGGCAAGAGCACAGGCAAACATCAAATGAATGATTTACACGATTTTATGTTGAAAGTAATTCAGTATCAATTTTGATTGTATCCAAAACGTTTCAATTGATTCTTATCGCTTCTCCAGTTTTTATTGATTTTTACATACAATTCTATAAACACTTTTTTTTGAAAAAAACGTTCTAAATCTTTTCGAGCTTCAGCACCAACTCGTTTTATAGCAGTGCCTTTGTGTCCGATAATAATTCCTTTTTGAGTTTCACGTTCCACCATAATGATAGATCGAATTCTTACGATGTTTTCTTCTTCTATAAAACTTTCGGTTTCTACTTCTACAGAATATGGAATTTCTTTTTTGTAGTGAATTAAAATTTTCTCTCGAATTTTTTCATTTACAAAAAAGCGTTCAGGTTTGTCTGTTAATTGGTCTTTTGGGTAAAAAGGAGGTCCCTCTGGAAGTAATTCTATGATTTTGTAAAAAACAGACTCGACGTTAAACTTCTCTAAAGCAGAAATTACGTACACAAAAGAATTTGGTACTTTCTCTCTCCAATACGCAATCTTTTTGTCAACTTCCTCTTTGTTAGATTTGTCAATTTTGTTCAATAATAAAATTACTGGAATCTTACTGTTGATGATTTTATTAAAAAAAGCTTCGTTTTTTAAAGCAGTTTCGCCAACTTCTACCATGTAAATTAAAACATCAGCATCATCTAAAGCAGATTTTACAAAATCCATCATAGAAGCTTGCAATTCATAAGCAGGTTTAATGATACCAGGAGTATCAGAAAACACAATCTGATATTCCTCATGATTAACAATTCCTAAAATTCTATGTCTTGTTGTTTGTGCTTTTGGGGTAATGATAGAGAGTTTCTCACCTACCAAAGCATTCATTAGTGTAGATTTACCAACATTAGGATTTCCAATAATATTTACAAAACCGGCTTTATGTATCATACAGCAAAGATAATGGCTTTTCTTAGTTTGTTAAGGTTTAGTCCATTAAAAAATATTTAAAATAAAGTTTGGAAATTACTTTCTTTATGTTGTATATTTGCAGTCCAAATCGCGGGATAGAGCAGTAGGTAGCTCGTCGGGCTCATAACCCGAAGGTCACTGGTTCGAGTCCAGTTCCCGCTACAAGGCTAAAGTCATTTAAATCAACGAATTGTGTCTCGCAATTCGTTTTTTTATGTCTTCTATTTTCTTACTTTTACAGCGAGTACACGATTCAGTACACGATTTTACCATGAAAAAGAACTATTCAGAGCCTAAAATTTACAAAGGAGGAATTGCATTTCCACTTGGTCTTCATTATCTACAAAAGCACAAAAAGCAGCTCTTGACAAACTGTATTATACTGCTATAGGTTGACCTTTTTTCAAATGATTTTGCTATTTGGACCAAAAGTTATTTGGATCAAGTTCAAAAGTTGTGTGTAAATTGATTTAGATTTTAGATTTTTGCAAAAAGATTAAGATTTGGAATTAAC